>CAZXQL010000009.1:0-24034 GCA_964643395.1 uncultured Thermotogae bacterium | reverse complement strand
GAGATGCGACCTCGCCGAGTTCATGAGCGAATCCCGTTGATTCCTCGAGATGGCTCCCTGACAATGGCGAGGGCTTTCGTTGCAGGAGGATTGGAGCCCGCCGACAACAGGAAGGAGCGTCCAGTGACCCAACCCAGGATCTCCGCTCGCGCAATGATCGAGTCGAACGGTGGCGTGCTCCTCGCGCGCTACCTTGATCGCCAGGGCGAATGGTACGTGTTCCCCGGTGGGGGACAGCGATCCGGAGAGACCCTCCACGATTGCCTCGTCCGTGAGGTTCGGGAGGAGACGAACCTGCTTGTCGAAGTGGGCCGATTGCGGTGGGTGCGGGAGTTCATCGCGGCCGACTTCCCTGAATCGGAAATCGATCCCGGTTTCCACCAGGTAGAGTTGTTCTTCGAGTGTCATCTCCAGGGAGATCGGGACGCCAAGATGGGCATCGCGCCGGACGTCGGTCAGACGGGGCTGTGCTGGGTGCCCATCGAGAGGCTTGCCGATCTGCGCTTCTACCCGCATGAAGTCGCGAGAATCTTGGGCGGAGCGGCGCCTGATCGCCGATACTTGGGCGTCGTCTAGCCAAAGGAGGGGCACGCATGAGCGCGTCAGGGGCACGATTGCCCGAGTGCTTCGAAACCGAGCGGCTGATCCTCCGATGCTACTGCGAGCAGGACGCTCCGTGGTACTACGAGATGAGTCTGAGGAATCGCGATCACTTGCACCGGTACGAGTCGGGCAACGTCATCATGTCGTTGGCAAGTGAAGAGCATGCGCAAACCACGCTTCGCGAACTGGCCGATCTCTGGGCCGCCGGGACGTGCTACTTCGTCGGAGCCTTCTCGAAGGAGACGAAGAGCTTCGTGGCCCAGGTCTACGTTGGGCCTTTCCGTGAGAACCCGGCTGACTTTATCGTCGGGTACATCGCCGATTGCCGGCATCAAGGGAACGGATACGTGACCGAGGCAGTCGGCGAGATCGTTCGTCGCGTCTTCGGCAACCTCGGGGCGGAGCGGGTTCGCATTCACTGCAATCGAACCAACGTACGAAGCCGCCGAGTGGCCGAACGGTGCGGGTTCCAAGAGGAGGGGCGATTCGCCGAAGATCGCATCGGCCCCAACGGGCAGCCTGTGTCCTGCACGACCATCGTCTATTCACGTCTACACGCCGATGCCGATTCCCTCTAGAATGCGGCATCCTGTCTCGGCAGGGGATTGCCTGCAAGGTGGATGCGGCCGGCCCAACAAGAAGGAGCCAAACTGATGAAGCGCAACCCCGTTGCAGTCATTGTGCTTTGGATTCCGCGCATGTTGGCCATCGTGTTTGCCTTGATGATGGCGATGTTCGCCATGGACGTCTTTGTCGAAGGAAACTCGTTCCTTCCGACAACCGAAGCGTTCGTCCTGCACCTGATTCCCGCGGCCTGTGTGCTCGTGATTCTCGTCTTGGGTTGGCGTCGCGATGGATTCGCAAGCCTTGGGTTTCTGGTCCTGGGATTGGCGTACTTCCTGGCCGTCTCCGGATGGAAGCATCTGCCCGGATCTCTCGTTCTTGCGCTTCCTCCACTGGGAATCAGTCTCGCGTTCTTCGCCAGGATGCGGTTGCTGGATCGCTCCCGTACGCAAGCCCGATGACCGCGCGCTCCCCTTGCGAAGAGGCCCGGATGACGCGCTACACGTGGCTCTTGCTCGACGCAGATGGCACGTTGTTCGACTTCCGCCGCGCAGAACGCATCGCTTTGGACCAAGCCCAAGTGCGCCTCGGCCTAGTGCCTTCCGAGGACTTCCGCGCGACCTACCACGCGATCAACGCGGCCCTCTGGAGGGAGTTCGAGGCTGGGGGTCTCGGCGCCCGGCAGGTTCGCGATTGTCGGTTCGAGGATCTTCTCGAGCATCTAGGGATTGCGGGCGATGCTTCCGTGTTGAGCGAGGCGTTTCTGGGGGACCTCGTTCGGGAGACGCAGTTTCTCGACGGCGCCGGTGCTCTGCTGGAGAGGCTCAAGGACAAGGTCGGCATGGTCCTGCTGACAAATGGGTTCGCCGATGTGCAACGTGCGCGAATCGCCCGATTACGCCTGGAGGACGCGTTCGATCACATCGTCATTTCCGAGGAGGTCGGCGTTGCCAAGCCTGATTGCGCCATCTTCGAGACCGCTCTCAAACGGATGGGGCATCCGGACAAGCGCGCCGTCCTCGTCGTCGGGGACTCGCTGTCCTCAGACATCACGGGAGGATTCCGGGCGGGAATCGATACGTGCTGGTTCAATCCGGAACGCCGGCTCAATGACACGGAGGTCGAGCCGACGTACGAGATCTCACACCTGAACGAGTTGATCGAGTTGCTCGTCGTCGGGAGGGACAGATGAACGAATCGAGTCGCGAGGCGCTGAGACGTTCCTACGACGGCAGTGTCATCGAACGTGATGGCAGGACGCTTCCGAAGTGGCGAGAGGATCTGCGTGCCTCATTCCTCGAGCGTCTGCGCAAGGAACATTTGGAATCCCTTCTCGAGATCGGGGCCGGCGTCGGTCGGGATGCCCGGTTCTTCCAGAATCACGAACGCCGCGTCACGTGCATCGACGTTTCGCCGGGGATGGTGGCCTGTTGCAGGCGCAAGGGGCTGGATGCGGCCGTCATGGATGTCACCGATCTCGCCTACTCTGACCAGTCGTTCGACGCTGTCTATTCCGTCAATTGCTTGCTTCACCTGGCCAAGTGGGAGTTGCCGACGGCATTGCGGGAGATTCGACGCGTACTACGGCCCGGCGGGCTGTTCTACTACGGAACCTGGGGGGGATTCGATCACGAGGGAGTCCATGAGGAGGATCACTTGACTCCGCCGCGGTTTTTCTCGTTTCATGAGGACACTCATCTTCAAAGGGCCGTCGGCCGGTTCTTCGAGATCGTGGAGTTCGACTCCACGGCACGCGACCCGACGGACGCCCAGTTTCGGTTTCAGTCGATGGTCCTGCGAAGGCCGAACGACGATGGTGTTCGCGTCACCGCAAAGGGGGATGCATCATGTCCATGAAGGAACTCGTTGCCACGTCCAACATGGCGGACATCGCACTGATCAAGTCGCTCCTCGATTCGGAGGGAATCCTGTATCTGGCTCAGGGGGAGCAGTTTCACTTGGTGCGTCCGCTGATCGAGCCGGTCCGATTCCTGGTCGACGAAGCGGACTACGATCGGGCCCTTCCTCTCATCGAGAGCCTGCACCTGTCGTACGGACCATTCGCCGACCTCGACAAGGACTCCCCTGCCGAAGAAGAGGAATGACCTGGACGTTCGCGCGGCTCGGAAGTGACGACATACAACATCCCCTCAATTGGGCTCGACGTTCGGGCAAGCGCTTTCCTCAGATCGCAGGACCGGCTCCCCTGACGAGAAAGCCGTGCCATCACACTGCGAGACTACGCTGAGGAAGACGCCCTGGCGGCATCCCTTGGGGACCTTCTCCGGATCTGCGCCAGCACCATGCCGGCCATCATGAGTGTGCACCCGATCGCTCCCCGCATCGAGAGCGACTCCCCGAGAAGGATCCATCCGCCGAGGACGGCAAATGCCGCCTCGAGACTGAGAATGATGCCCGCCCGCGCCGGATCGACGCGCCGCTGCCCGATGACTTGAAGCGTGTACGCAACGCCCACGGACAGGACCCCAGCGTAGGCAATCATCCATCCGGCGTCGAGGATCGCCGAAAGACGGATCGACTCGGAGAGGGCCCCAACGATCAGACTCAGGGTCGCACAGATGCTGAATTGCAGGACAGCGATTCGAATCGGATGGACGCGGGGCGCAAGCCAGTCGACGATATGGACATGAACGGCCCAACCGAAGGCGCCTCCTAGAACCAGCGCATCCCCGGCGGACACGGAGAAGATCCCGGTGACGCTCAAGAGGTAGAGGCCACCCGCCGCGAGGGCGCATCCGCTCCACACGGTCGCGTTCACCCGGTGCCGTCGCAACATTCCGAGCAGCGGGATGATGACAACGTACAGCCCTGTGATGAATCCCGCCTTCCCGGCGGTAGTGACCACCAATCCCGCCTGCTGCAGGTTGGCCGACACGAACAGGACGAGGCCGGCGAGCGCCATCATGATCCATCGCTGCCTTCGAGTCGATGAATCGTCTGCCGGGGAGTGCTTCCTGTTGGTTGCGACGAGCCATGGGAGCAAGATGAGGGTGCCCAGAGCGAATCGAAGTCCGTTGAACGTGAAGGGGCCGACGTACTTCATTCCCGCCCGCTGAGCCACGAAGGCGAACCCCCAGATGAGCGCAGCTAAGACCAGTGTCATTGTGCCGGACAGACTTCGATGCGCGCGTTCCATGACATCGGAGATTCTACAGCCGCACCATCGACAGTGGCAGGTGTGCAGGGGGCTCCTTTTCACGCCAAATGTTGTATTCTGCTCGTAGGGTTAAGGGTTGAGAGGAGGCGGAGAGCATGGTTCGAATCGGAGTATGCGTGGCAATCGTGATCCTGCTTTTTGGGATAGTCGGATTCGCGCAGTGCAGTACCGAGGTCGAGGATAACAACTCAGCTGAATTGGCGGATTTCGTGGCCGATATTCCCGGCGGTGGTTGCATCGAAGGGACGATCGGAGTGGTCGGCGATATCGACTTCTTCTACTTCGACGTGAGTTCCCCCCGCATGGTCACGATCGAAACAATCACCAATGAGGATACGGAAATTGCGCTTCTGACGTTGGATGGAGACGTGTTGGCCCAGAACGACGATATCGCGTTGGACGTCTATTCGAGTCAGATCCAGCGTGAACTCGATGTGGGGACGTACTTGGTGGCCGTGTGGGAACACGGAGACGATAATGTCATCTACTCCTACACGCTCAGTGTGCACGCGGAAGACTGCATCGACGAGGTCGAGGACAACGATTCCCTCGATCTGGCCGACGGACTGGGGAACGTTCCGGGTGCGGTCTGCGCCAGGGGGACCATCGGTGTCGTCGGCGATGTCGACATCTTCTGGCTGACCGTTCTCGAGGAGACCGTCCTCACCGCGTCGACCGAGACGGATGAGGACACGGAGATTGCACTGCTCGACTCGTCGGGAAATGTGCTCGCTTCCAACGACGACTACGTCGTCGGAGAGTACTGGAGCTGGATCGAGCAGGACGTTCTACCCGGCGTGTATTTCGTGATGGTCTGGGAGCACGGGAACGACAACGTGATCTACGACTACACTCTCTCTGTGACGGGCTCGTCGTGTATCTCGGAGATCGAGTCCAACGACGATTACACACTGGCTGACTACATGGGAGCCGTCCCCGGGCAAATCTGCGCGAGCGGAGCGATCGGCATTGTCGGGGATCTCGACTACTACGCGTTCGACGTGTCGTCCACGACGTACGTAACCCTCTGGACGGAAACGAACGGAGACACCGAGATGGCATTGTTCGACGAAAGCGGAAACACACTGGCCATGAACGACGATGCCTCGGTCGGAGATACGTCGAGTTGGATCGGCATCAATCTTGCCGTCGGTACGTACTACGTGGCAGTTCGCGAGTTCAGCGGAACCGATCTGATCGATGCCTACACGCTCTACGTGAACGGAGACTAGGCAACTTGACGAGAACGAATCAAGCGGCGCGAAGCGCGCCCGGGTATGAGCCCAGGCGCGCTTCTGCGACAAGGCGAGCTAGTTGGAGGCAGCTCGGGCAGCGTTTACACGTCCGAATCCGTAGTACGGATCTCGCCCTGGTTTTCTAGGTCGTCGGCGGAGGCCCGCAGCTCCCGCTCGATCTGAGCCGGCGTCAATCCGCCGCCGGATTTCTCGATGATGAGGGCGGCGACCCCCGCAACGTGAGGGGAAGCCTGGCTCGTCCCGCCATACCCATGCGTATCCTTGCTCGTTCGAGCAGTTGAAGACCAGATCGTAGTACCACAGCGGCAGGCTGAAGTCCGCGTTTCCTCCCGGGGCAGCAAAGTCGATCTGTGCGCCGTAGTCGGAGTGGAAGGCGAACTCGTCAAGATCCACGTCGTGGCTGTATGCCCAACCGATCGGACCCGTGGCGGAAACGACAACGCAGTCACCGACATCGGATGGCACGTGCATCCAACCGGAGTCGCCCGTCCCGTCGAGCCCGTCGTTCCCGGCACTGGAAACCAGAAACACCCCCTGTTGTGAGGTGTAGTCCATCGTCTTGCGAACCAGATTGACGAAGCCGTTGATGGCAGCGGCGCCAACGTAGACGTCGCCCGTTGATGTTCGGACGTACCCATCATGAGACAAGCAGGCGCCAAGGCTCATGTTCACGATGTCCGCGTCGATGGAGACGGCATACAGGATACCTTCAAGCATCCAGCCGAAGTCCCCGCTTCCTGTGCCATCAAGCACCTTCACCGCCACGAGTTCGGCGTTCGGGGCCACGCCAATCACACCGATCCCGTTGTCCGCGGCGGCGACAATTCCGGCCACATTGGAGCCGTGGCCGTCCAGATCGTCGATGTACGGCTCGTACGGAACGAAGGACGTAGAGAGCGCTGCATTCAAGTTCGGCGCCAGATCGGGATGGATTGGATCGATTCCCGTATCCAGGATTGCCACGCGCACACCCGCCCCCGTGTACCCGGCATCCCAGGCACCCGGAGTGTCGATGGCCAGCATGTCCCATGGGTAAGCATCGAAGTACGGCTCGTCGGATCCGATGTGCTCCGCTGTCAGCCGGACGCTCTCGATGTCGGGCAGCCAGTCCACACTGACGTCCGGAATCAGAACATCGAGTCCCGGGAGGCTTTCCGCCGCCGCTGCAAATGCAGCGTCCCCCATGACGAGGACAGCATCGATTGGCTCAAGAACCGAACAGACGGATCCTCCGAGCGATTCAATCGTAGCCGCGACACCAGCGGGCAGCTTGTTGAACGCCAGGATGTGGTCCCGCTCTCCCCCTATGGACTCGGGGGCCATTTGATTCATCGGGCCAAACATCGACGTACATCCTGCAAGGACCCAGACGAACAGGGCCAACCGTCCAATCAAGCACACGAGGCTCTTCATCCCTTTATCCTGTAAGCCCGGCATTGACTGTGTATCGGAATACAGATCGAAACCAATCACGAGAACAAGCCGACGCTCGAAGACGAATGTGGTATGCTCCATGATTATGAGAACGCGGGTGGCTGCAGTCCTTCTCTCATTCCTGATCAGCGGCCTCATGGCCGGCTGCGTCACGCCTGTGTTGCTTCCGTCAGCCGCATTCACCGTCAGTCCCGCCACGGGCACATCTCCACTGACCGTCACCTGTGACGCGTCGGCATCCGTGGCTCCGGACGGCACGATCGTCGCTTATTCCTGGGACTTCGGTGATGGGTCGGCCGGCCAAGGGATGATCACCGGGCACTCGTACGTAGCTGACGTAGAGCAAACGTTCACGATCACGCTTCAGGTCACTGACTACGATGGCCAGCAGGCCACGACGACGCACACCGTATCCGTGGAACCGGCTCCGGAGGACGTTCAGCAGCAGGATACCATCGCGTTCGTGTGGCCGTTCCACTACGATGCGTCGGGAGATGACGCGGCCAATCTGAATGACGAGTACTTCACGCTCGAGAACACCGGCGATCAGACCATGGATCTGTCCGACTGGACCGTAGAGAACGAACGAGGAACGACCTTTGTGATCCCGAGCGGCGTTACCTTGTCGCCCGGAGCCGTTCTCTACATCCACTCTGGGAGTGGTGTGGACAGCCCTGGAATCCTCTACTGGGGAGCTTCCGAGCCGGTCTGGAAGAACACGTCAGACCTGGCCGTTCTGCGGGACAAGGACGGTGCGATCATCGACGTCTACCCCTACGCGTCGTGCTCGGACACTCTCTCTGCGCGCTGAGCCGCGGGCGTAGTGCTCTCAGCCGCCAACTCCGTCACCGGCTCAAGTTGGCTAGATCGCATAGAGAACGTCCCCCGCGATGTTGACGGCATGATCTCCGATACGCTCCAGGTTGTGCAGAACCTCGACATAGAGCATCCCAGCGGCCGGATCGCAGTCGCCCTGCTTCAGCCTCCCGATATGTGCAGCTTTGTACTCGCGCTCGAGCCGATCGACATCTTCTTCCAGATTCAGCGCCTCTTGAGCCAAGTCGATGCGTTCTTCTCGAAGTGCCTCGACAGCGCAGTCATAGAGGGATGCCGTTCGCTGAAACAGATCGTGGACATCCCTCCGAGCGGTGTCCGACAAGCCGTGAGGCTGCCGTAGAAGGATGAGGGCACGTTGGCCGATGTTGACAGCTTGGTCTCCGACCCGTTCCACGTCTCCGGTCACGTGCTGCAGGACATGGAGTCGTCGTTCTTCCTTGTCCGATAGCGAACCGCCATGAATGCGATCCAGATAGCTCTCGATGGCCCGCTCCAGGCTGTCCACTGCTTCTTCCGTCTCGAAGACTTCGGCGACTGCGCTCCGGTCACGCTCCATGATGGCGCGATGGCAGGCACAGATCATCGAATCGGCCATGTCCGCCATGCGCAGTAGCTCTTGTCTTGCCTGATTGAGCGCGATCGAAGGGGCCGACAGGAACGCGTCCGCGAGGAACTGCGGCGTGGTCGCTGTCGCAGCTTCCCGGCCGCGAATGACACGCTGAACGAGCCATACCAAGCCACTAACACACGGCACGAGTGCCAGCGTCACGGCGACATTGAAGAATGTGTGCGCGTTCGCGATCTGGCGAGGCAACGAGGAGGACGTCAGCGCCACAAGCTGTGCATACCAAGGTACGAAAGGGACGAACAACGCCACGCCGGCAACGTTGACCAGCAGTTGCGCCACCGCAAGGCGTCGAGAGGATAGAGACGATCCGACCGACGCAATCTGAGCTGTTACGGTCGTCCCGATATTCGCGCCCAATATGAGGGCGATCGCTGCAGGAAGCGTGAGGATGCCGGCTGCGCCCATGGCGATGACCAGTGCCGTCATGGCCGATGAGCTCTGAATCACCGCCGTTACAAGAGCCCCTACGAGCACGCCAAGAAGGACGTTCGAGCCACACGACTGGAGGAGGTGGATGACGGTGGCGGATTGTGCCAACCCTTTGAGTCCGCCCGACAGGATGCTCATGCCGAGGAAGAGAAGGCCGAATCCGAGAACGATACGCCCGACGTCGCCCGCTCTCCTGCCACGGAACATTTCTGAGAGAAGGAAGCCCACTGCGAGAATCGGAAGGTAGTATGTCCCGATCTTGAACGCGATGATCTGTGCCGTCACCGTTGTTCCGATCTCCGAGCCCAACATCACACCGATTCCCTGCGCCAAAGTGAGGGCCCCCGCATTGATGAGTCCGATCAACAGCACCATCGTCATGCTGCTGGATTGAAGAATCCCGGATGTGAAGGCGCCGACAATGACGCCCCTGTATGCCTTGCCGGTCACTCGCTCGAGCAGGGACCGCATCTTTTCGCCGATCGCTCGCTTTAGGGAATCACTGAGGATGCGGAGGCCATACAGGAACAGAGCTAGACCGCCGACCGTACTCATGATTATGGGAGCGACATTCATTTTAGCCTCTCGATGTTTTGAATTCTCGGCGTTCTTATAATACGCCAAATAATATATGTAGATCAATCTTCTGTCGCGGTTCGGGCCCGGGGTGCCGGCATTGAGATGTGCGAAGACACAATATCCAGCACGATTGTCGTGACGTGGTGCCATTCGCAGTACAATCCTGACGCATCGAGGGACGAGGAGGAACTCCATATGGGGAAGTATCGGTTGATCGTGAATCCGGCGGCGGGGGGCGGCACAAGCGAGCAGTTCCTTCCTGAAATCGAACGGACGTTGGGCGAACTGGGGTTGGAGTTCGATCTCGTGCGAACGGAGAGGCCGTGGCACGCCGTCGAGCTGGCCCAGACGGCTGCTGCCGAGGCGGACGTTGTCGTCGCGGTCGGTGGAGATGGAACCGCTAACGAGGTCCTCAATGGATTGATGCTTGCCAAGAAGGCGGGCGACACGGCGGCCATGGGCGTCCTATGCGTAGGGAGAGGAAACGATCTCGCGTTCGGTATGGGCATCCCCACGGAATGGAGTCACGGCTGTCGAACGCTGGCCGCCGATCGCCGCCGGACGGTCGATGTGGGTCATGTCGTCGGAGGCGATTTCCCGAACGGCCGGTACTTCGGGAACGGTATCGGGATCGGCTTTGACGCCGTCGTCGGGTTCGTCGCTGCGCGATTCAAACACCTGAGAGGCTTCATCGGGTACTTCGTCGCCGCGGTCAAGACGATCTTCGTATACTTCACGGCCCCAAAGGTCCATCTCGAGTACGACGAGAACTCGGTCGACCTGCATGCCTTGATGGTGTCCGTGATGAACGGAACACGCATGGGAGGAGGATTCATGATGGCTCCCAACGGCAAGCCCGACGATGGGACGTTCGATCTGTGCATCGCTCGACAGGTGAGCCGCCCTCGCATCTTCGCGTTGATGCTCAAGTTCATGAAGGGGACGCAGTTCGATCACCCGTCGATCTCGGACGGCCAGGCGAAGCGGCTCGTCGTGACCGCCGTGGAGGGAACGTTGCCGGCTCACGCTGATGGGGAGACGCTCTGCACGGATGGGGAGAGACTGGAGATCGAGATCATTCCCAGCGCCCTTCAAGTCGTCAGCGGCGCTGCAGAAGCATGAGCCGACTCGGGCGCGCAGTCTTGGATGCGGCATCCTGGATCGTCACGCGGTCCCTGTTCCGCGTCGATGCCTCCGGCCTGGAGCGAATCCCTCTCCACGGCCCGTTCATCCTTATTTCCAACCACATCACAGCGTTCGAGCTTCCCGTTCTCCGCGTTCTGTTGAGGCCCCGCACCGTGCGAACTCTGGCCAAGGCAGCGAGCTGGGACCCCTGGCTGTTGGGCTGGATTCTCGATCAGTGGCAAGCAATCCCGATCCGCCGCGGCGAGCCGGACACGGCCGCGCTACGCGCCGCCCTCGGCGTCCTCAAGAGCGGCGGAATTCTCGGCATCATGCCTGAGGGCACGCGAAGCGGAAGCGGCCAGTTGGGCCCCGGCAATCCGGGAATCGTCGTCCTCGCCCTGAAATCGGGCTGTCCCATCGTTCCGATGGCGTTCTGGGGGGTGGAGAAGGCCAAGGAGAACGCCAAGCGCCTTCGCAGGTCCGACTTCCATTTCCGCGTCGGCGACCCGTTCACGTTGACCGCCCCAACGGGCAGAGTGACGCACGAAGATCGCCAACGGTTGGCAGACGATGTGATGGAGCGCATCGCCCAATTGTTGCCCGATGCGTACCGCGGCATTTACGGCTCGTCCGCGCCGTCTCCCTCGGCAGAAGCCTGAATCCCATTCGCGGCCGGGGGGACGTCGTCGCGATCCGGTCGACCAATCGGCATTCCCCCGACCGCGTGGTCGTACACGACCATGAAGCTCGTCGCTTGCACGGGCCCCAAGAAGAGCGTCCCTGTGAGAATGGCGATGATGTCGACCAGCCAAGCCGGGATGCCGGGATCAAACGCCGACAGCCACATGAAGACTCCGAGAACCAACGAGGGAATGGCCAGAAGAAGCCCAATTCCGAAGAGCGTTCCTCGATACCCCTGAGTGATGCGGCTGCTCTCGCGCATGGCGCCGGCAACGCCGATCGGATCCGAGTCGGCGGACGTATCGACAAGGCGAATGAGAACAAATGCATACACCAACGCCACGATGATGCCGGGAATGATGAAGAGGAACATTCCCAACACGGTCAGTAGGGTCACGATGATGTAGCCCAATACAACGGGACCCCATCGCCGAAGCCCAACCGCAAACTCGCGGAATGTGACTGGTTGTCCGCGTACGACTTTGAGCGCCAGGTACTGCTGCCCCGCGTACAGCGGAGCCACCAGAATCAGCGTGACGATCGTCTGCAGAAGATAGAGCGTATCGGGGATCAACAGGTCGATGATCTGCTGAAGGATCAGAATCACGAGCCATGCCCCCAATAAGAGAGGGAGCCGTCTGGTGAATGCGTCGAAGCCAGCTCGTAGCGCCGACCAGGCAGTCATGTGTCCTCCTCGGAGAAACTTCGATTCCACCATACCTTGCCGGAGTTTCTCGGACAAGAGCACGTTGAGTCTATGCACGGGATGCACCCCGCGCGGCTCGGGAAGCCCGTGCGCGGCTTGGGGCAGGCAGGATAGATCCAACGTGGTGGATGACCTATACTGAAGCTGGTTGTATGAGTACACGAATCTTGGTTGTTGATGACGAACCGGTGGTTGTGCAGTCCGTCCGCTCGTACTTGGAGGCGGCTCACTTCGAGGTCTTCACCGCCTACAACGGAACGGAGGCGTTGGCGCAGTTCGAAGCCCATGCTCCCGACCTGATCATTCTGGATTGGATGCTGCCGGAGTTGGATGGAATCGGCGTGGCTCAACACGTTCGCCGCCGCTCGAACGTTCCTATCATCATGCTGACCGCGCGTGTCGACGAGGAAGATCGCATCACCGGCCTGGAAACCGGCGCCGATGACTATATCGTCAAGCCGTTCAGCGCCCGCGAGTTGGAAGCTCGCGTTCGCGCCGTACTGCGTCGCTCGACCGGAAGCCCATCGAGCGTTCTGGAGGTCGGCTCGCTCCGACTCGACCACGAACGGAGACAGGTTCAAATCAACGGCGAACCCGTTGAATTGACAGCAATGGAGTTCGACCTGTTGGCATTTCTGATGGCACAGCCGGGGCGTGTGTTCACACGTCTCGAACTTCTGGAGGCCGTGCGAGGCAATGCCTACGGAGGGTTCGAGCGGTCAGTCGATTCGCACATCAAGCGGCTGCGGCAGAAGATCGAGCCCGATCCTCACGATCCGTCCCTGATTCGAACCGTGTTTGGCGTGGGATACAAGCTTGTCAGGGAGGCCGGCTCTTGATCCGATGGCTTCGGCATCTCTCGTTTGCCGCCAAGCTTCTGTTTACGTTCGTGTTGATCATCGCGGTGACCACGTTGGCTGGGTATTTCTACATCAGCCTGTCCGTGAATCGTGCGTTCATCGACTTCACCGCGGGGAAATCGACCCAGCAAGATCTGGTGACGTTCAACTTGTTCCGTCTCCTCTACGCAGGCGCCGGCGATATGGATACGCTGTTGGAGTCGCTCGTACAACAGCAGGCGAATCTTCCTGCCGTCATCGTGAATCCTGACGGCGTCGTCGCCTACTCTCCCGACTTGAGCCAGGTTCAGGTCGGACGCCGGCTTGATCCGGACCTCATCCAGAAGGGAATCCCCTTCGAGACCCCGGACGACCAGCAATGGACGTTCTTGCCGACCCGTTTCCTCCTCGGCGTTCAGCTCGAAGCCGGGTATCTGCAGCGGGCACGCCGTTCGCTGTGGTTGGCCGGTTTGACGGCGGGCGTCGCGGCGATCTTGTTGTCGTTCCTTTTGATCCGGCAGATGACCGGTCCGCTGCGGAAGCTGGATCACGCGTCGCGCCGGGTGGCCGCGGGGAATTTCGATGAACGTGTGGACATTCGTTCCTCGGACGAGATCGGACGCTTGGCGAGCTCGTTCAACGAGATGGCGGAGAGCCTGGAAGCGTCCGAGCAGGTCAAGAAACGGCTGATTGCCGACGTGTCTCACGAGTTGAGGACACCCATTACGGCCATTCGTACGACCCTGGAAGGACTTCGCGACGGCCTCATCGAATCGACTCCGGGAACCCTGACCGCGCTTCACGACAAGATTCTCCTGACGACCCGCCTCGTCCAGGATCTCCATCAGTTGGCACTGGCCGACGCCGGGCGACTGTCGATCCAGCCAAGCCGATGCTCAATCGAGACGATCCTCGAAGGAATCCTAGAGACGATCGGCGTTCAGATGGAGGACGAGGGGATTGAACTGGTTCGCGATATCCAGCCCGGTCTGCCGAAGATCGATGCCGACGTTCACCGCATCGAACAGGTCCTGCTCAATCTGCTGTCCAACGCCATCCGCCATACCCCGTCGGGAGGACGCATTGTGGTCCGATCCAAGCTCGAACGGGGAGAGATCCAGGTGCACGTCTGCGATTCCGGCCCCGGATTGCCGGAAGACGTCCTTCCGCACGTCTTCGATCGCTTCTATCGGGCCGACGAGGCTCGGTCCAGCGACACCGGCGCCGGCTTGGGGCTTTCCATCGCCAAGGCACTGATCGAAGCCCACGATGGGCGCATTTGGGCGGAGAACGGCCCAGAAGGCGGCGCGTGCTTCGCGTTTGCGCTGCCCATCCTGCCGCCACCACCAACCGTCGATCCGTAACTCGCCGGATAGCACACCCACGAAAAGACTCGCACGATCATTCATCCGTCCTGTCGCTGAATGAAACGGATGTTCCATCCGGATCGGACTGAGATCGAGCCCGTTTGACAAACGAAGAAGCGCGCCGCCCTTCGGGCAGCACGCTTCGAGGCAACAAGGAAGGATCGGAGGTCGGTTTACCCAACTGCCTCCATCTTGAATTTGAGGATCCGAATCCCTTGGACCGCCGCCGGTAGTCCGGCCATCATCCCGACGACGAGTGTTACGATTCTTGAGAGTTGTTTCATGTCAGGATCCTCCTCACAAACGCATCTTGTCATTCATCTTCCCGACGGTTCGAGAAAGATAGTACAGGGCCTTCGTGAAGGGCAAGAGCCAGTCATGTGTCAGCGTTGTGAAGCTTGCCGGGATGGTCGGTCGCTGGATTCGCGTGTATGGTTAGGAGTACGTTTCTGGGAGAATGGAGGTTGCGGTGAAGCGATTGTTCACTCTGATCGTCGCTGCGCTTGCGTGCTGCGCGACGGCAGTTCCCGTGTTCGGCGCCGAGGTCGTATGCACGACGACCATCGTGGGGGACGTGGTTAGCCAAATCGCGCGAGGAGACGTCCAGGTCGTCGTCCTCTTCCCACCGGACACCGATCCTCATGCCTTCGAACCCCGTCCGCAGGACGTTGTGACTCTTCAGCAAGCCGATCTCGTCTTCATCAACGGGTTGGACCTCGAAGCCGGATTGAGTCCGATTCTGAAGTCCATTCAGACCCCCATCGTGTCGCTTTCGGATGGGATTCAGGGACTGATGCCGATGACGAACACCACCTCACAGGACTCCGTGACGTACGATCCGCACGTGTGGTTCGATCCGACACTCGTCATGGAATGGGTGAGCGAGATTGCCGACCAGCTGTCTCAACTCGTCCCATCCGCCGAGACGGCCATCCGCGATCGAGCCGCTACCTATCAGCAAGACCTCGTTGACTTGGATACCTGGATCCAGGATACGATCTCCACGGTGCCGGCAGATCGGCGCAAGTTGGTGACCGATCACCGCGCGCTTGGATACTTCGCTCAGCGATACGGCTTCGAACAAGTGGGAGCGCTCATCCCCGGCTACAGCTCCCTCGCTGAGCCGTCCGCGCGGGACCTTGCCAACCTGGTCACCGTGATCCAGGACCTCAGCGTCCCCGCTGTCTTCGTTGGGGACACGGTCAATCCGACCTTGGCCGAACAAGTCACTGCCGATACCCATACGAAGCTCGTCTTCCTCTACACCGGAGCACTCAGCAAGCCCGATGGTGCCGCAGCGACGTATCTGGACTTCATGCGCTACGACACGAACGCAATCGTCGGAGCCCTGGGAGAAGGCTCGTGAGCCCAAGAGCCGTTCTCTCCGGGACGAAAGGAGCGGTTCGCCGCCTCTGGAGCAGAGAGACGCCGAGCACCGCCGTCCACGATGCGAGCGCTCCTGCCGTGTGGGTCGAAGGCCTCTCGGCAGGATACGCCAACCATGCCGTCGTCACCGGTGTGACCTTCGAGTTGTGCGTGGGCTCGCGCTTGGCCGTCGTCGGCCCGAACGGCGCGGGCAAATCCACTCTCCTCAAGGCCATCGCCGGACTCATCGATCCCCTGGAGGGACAGATTCGCATCCACGGTCACGGACCGTGTCGGCACATCTGCATCGCGTACGTGCCGCAGAAGGATGCGCTAGATTGGCGGTTTCCCATCACGTTAACCGACTTCGTGATGCTCGGCCGCACGCGCCAGATCGGACCGCTGCGCATGCCGCGGTCCCAGGACCGTCGAATCGTTCAGGGGGCCCTGGAGGACGTCGAACTCGGGTCACGCAAGAATGATCGAATCGAAGCGCTGTCCGGAGGACAACAGCAGCGCCTGTTCATTGCGCGCGCGCTGGCCCAGCAAGCGGAACTGATACTGCTCGACGAACCGCTCGTCGGCCTGGACGTTCACACCCATCGAGAGGTTCTCGATCTGATCTCGGATCTCCGGCCGAGAAACGTCACCGTCATCACGTCTCTCCACGATCTCAACGTGGCTGCGACGCATTTCGACAAGCTCCTGCTGCTCCACGGCGAGGTCTTAGGGTTCGGAGTGCCTCAGGACGTGCTGACCGAGGGTGTCTTGAGAAAGGCCTACGGAAGTTGCCTCCATGTCGTTCCGGGAGACGATGGAGCGTTCATCGTTCAGGATACAGCCTGTTCGGGAGGGGAGGAGCCCGGTGTTTGAGGCGTTGACGGCTCCGTTTCACTTCTCGTTCATGGTCCGCGGACTCATCGCCGCAGTCGGCGTTGGCATTCTTTGCTCGACCGTCGGTGCGTTCGTTGTCCTGCGTGGAATGACGTTCATTGGTGACGCTCTGGCCCATGCGATCTTGCCCGGGTTGGCCGTTGGCTTCCTCACGGTCGGCCGAGGGGATCGACGGGGTTTGTTCTGGTGGGCTTTGGGGACCGCCGTGTTGGTCGCCTTGGGCATGGGATGGATTTCCTCACGATCCAAGTTTCGTGAGGATGCCGCCATCGGAATCGTGTTCGCCGGCATGTTCGCGCTCGGAATCGCACTGATCTCGACCGTGCGAAGCTTCTCCGTCGACCTCGTCCACTTCCTTTTCGGCAACGTCCTCGGCGTGTCGAGCCATGATCTGATCCTGATCGCAGCCTTCGGAGGCGTTGTGCTGTTGATCATCTTTCTCTTCTACAAGGAACTGGTCCTCGTCTCGTTCGATATGACGTTGGCCCGCACGCTTCGCATCCGGGCCGCCTTCTACCGGTACCTTCTGTTCGTCCTGATTGCCGTGACCGTCGTCCTTTCTCTTCAGACCGTGGGCATCGGCTTGATGTTGGCCATGCTGGTGACCCCCGCATCGACGGCTCATCTACTGACCAAGCGGCTGCCGGCCATGCTCGTGGTTGGAGCCGGATTGGGAGCGTTTTCCGGGATCGCGGGCCTGTATATCTCGTTCTACTGGGGAGTCGCTTCCGGATCTGCCATCGTCTTGGTCTCGATCGTGCTCTTCCTCGTTGCGTTGGCTGGATCGAATCGGCACGCGCTTCTCCGAAAGCTGCGCCGCACGTAGGCGCCGGCCGGTCCCACTGAATGCCCACGTCGGATTCACGAACCCTTCACTCTGTGAAGGTACAAGATTCCTGAAGCATTCCGGATCCTCGCTGAATGGGGAGCCGCTGGAGGAACCGGCAACCATGAGGAGTTCAAGGACGTCAAGGAACGTCCGCTCTCGAGAAACCTCTGACCGTCCATGGCATGATCGACCATCGGATGGTGCCTCTCGGCACGGGAGGCCGCAATGAAAGCCTCGACGCGCGTACGTTGGATCGCGATCGCTTTGCTCCTTGCCGCCGCCAGCAGCGGAATCGGATTCGTCCTCGCTCAGACGCCACTGCCGGCGGAGTCATCGATATCGACTTCCATTGAGCCTTTGAATGGGAACAAGGTCTTCGAGACGTCGTCCGGCGAACGGTACGTCGTTGACCCAGCCATGATCGTTCCCGCCGGCCCCGGGAAGGATGGCATCCCCTCCATCGACGATCCGCAGTTCGAGTCGGCTGCCGCGGCGGATGCGTGGCTCTCATCCGATACCCTCGTCGTGGCGCTCGTCTACAAGGGACAGGTCCGCGCCTATCCGTTGCCGATTCTCGAGTGGCACGAGATCGTCAATGATGTGGTCGCCGGGGACCCCCTCCTCGTCACCTACTGCCCGCTTTGCAGTTGTGCCGCCGTCTATCGACGGATGCTTGACGGAGCCGCGGTCCAGTTCGGTACGTCCGGCATGCTCTACAACTCGAACCTGGTCATGTACGATCGGTCGACCCAGAGCTACTGGAGCCAGATCGATGGATTGGCGATCGAGGGACCATTGACGGGAGAGCAACTGGAGTCCGTCGATGTCGATGTCGTTTTCTGGGGAGACTGGAAGGCGGAGCATCCGGATACTCAGGTTCTGAGCCGGGATACGGGGTTTGATCGAGACTACGGACACGATCCATACAGCTCCTACTACGCCGGTGACATCGTCTGCTTCCCTCTCACGGCCGTTGATAGCCGCGTCTCTCCGCAGACCGTCGTGTTCGGGATCGACGTGGACGGAACCTACACGGCCTATCGCGAAGACGACCTCGCAAGACGCGGTGTGATTGACGATCGCGTCGGCGGGACTCCCATCCGGATCACGCGGGACGCGTCCGGTGCCGTCCGCGTCGAGAATCGAACGACCGGAACCGAGATCGCCAAGGTCCGCGCTTTCTGGTTTGCATGGTACGCGTTCCATCCAACCACGACGCTCGATGCGTCCTCCAATCCATAACGGTCACGGCGCTTCGGGCGAGTAGACGCCCTGTCGGTCTTCGTCCCTGGTGGAAACCACCTTGGTTGATCCCGTAGCATGTTCGTCACACGGAGCGGGAATCGCCCTTCGATCGAGAACGTAGTCGGAACGGACCGTAGGCAGCACCCATCGGAGGCCGCAAGGATGGAACGTTCTCATCAATCGCAGTTGTGCGTCCGGCCGGCCTTTGCTACCGATCGCTCCCGCATTCTCGAGATCTCGTCCCAGATCTGGGGAGGGGATGATTACGTTCCGGAACTGCTCGAGACCTGGTACTCGGACGACGAGGGTGAGCTTGTCGTCGCCACATGGGAGAACCGGGTCATCGCGTTCGCACACAGGACGTGGCTCTGCCCCGAGATCGCGTGGTTCGAGGGAATCCGGGCCGAGCCTGCGTCCCAGGGGCATGGAGCGGGGAGAGCGATTACGGAGTACCTGATCGAGGCGGCGCGGCGCGCAGGAGCCTCGCGCATCGCCCTCTCCACCTACGTCGACAACCGGGCATCGATCCACATCATCGAATCCTATGGGTTTCAGAGAGTCGCCACGTTCTCGTTTCTGCAGCGGCCGGACCGCGCTGCCGTCATCCAGGACACAACGATGAGTCCGGAAATTCATCCGGTATCCGAACAGGACACCATTCGCTACGTGGCTCAATCGGAGTTTCTCGGGCTGGCTCGTGGACGCTTCCCGCGAGGATGGCGATTCTTCCCATTCGCGCATGATCCCGAAGAGGCCGTTGCCCGCTTGGAACACCGCTTCGGAACCTGGAATGAGGACGGACTGACCGCGCTGCTGTGCATTCGGCAGGGAGCCGATCACGAAGGAGCGGCCATCATTTACTTCCTCGATGGAGAGCCCTCGGGCATGCAAGCGCTCCTCGACCATGCGTTTCGCACGTACGCCGGGCGGGGGTTCGAGATCATGGTTCCTGCCTACCAGGGACGATCGGCCGCAGCGATGCCGCTTCTTCAAACATCGGGATTCGAATCGTGGAGAGACTTCGAGCCTGACATGTTCGCGTATGAACTGGATCTATGAGGTCGCCTGCCGGAGAGGAATTTGACGCGTGTCTCGCAAACGGCGATGCTGCTGACCGTACCATGAACAGCGAATCCGAAACGCAATCGGGACTCAGTCCCCAGGAAAGGCGCCGCTACGCGCGACATCTCGTCTTGCCTTCGATCGGCGAGGCAGGGCAGTTGCGCCTCAAGACCTCCCGCGTGCTCGTCGTCGGTGCCGGCGGTCTCGGCAGCGCCGCTCTTCTGTACCTGGCAGGGGCCGGCGTGGGAAGGATCGGCATTGTCGATGACGATCGGGTCACCCTGTCCAACCTGCAGCGACAGGTGATCCACGGAACGGCCACGCTCGACGAGCCGAAGCCTGAGTCTGCTCGGCGGAGGCTGCTCGACGTGAATCCCGACATCGAGGTTGCCACGTATCCCATTCGTTTCGAGCCGTCGAACGCGATGGACATCGCCCCGGGCTATGATCTCATCGTCGACGGCACCGACAATTTCGAGACCCGATACACGATCAACGATGTCTGCTTGGCCCTCGCAATCCCCTACGTCTACGGAGCCATCTTTCGCCTTGAAGGACAAGCGAGCCTCTTGTGTTCCCCGGAAGGCCCCTGCTATCGCTGTCTGTTCCCGCATTCTCCTCCGGAAGGATCGGTCCTGACCGGCGCCGAGGCAGGGATCTTGGGTGCCGTTCCCGGCGTCATCGGGACGATCGAAGCCGTGGAGGCGATCAAGCGAATCGTCGGCATCGGGCGATCGCTGCGCGGACGCCTTCTCGTGTTCGACGCTGCCGCCATGCATTTCGACGAGATCCATGTCGAGAAGAACCCGGATTGCCCCGCGTGCGGAACGGGGCGGCCAATCGAATAGCCGAATGGATGGAAGGCGGACTTCATGAAACTCCTTGTCGTCGGCGGAACCGTGTTTCTAGGGAGAGCCGTGGTCGAATACGCGTCGGCCCGTGGGCATGAGATCACATTGTTCAATCGCGGCCGGTCGAACGCCGAGCTGTTCCCCGATATTGAGAAGGTCCACGGAGATCGGGATGGGGGACTGGACCCGCTCGTCGGCCGGTCGTTCGATGCGTGCCTCGATACATGCGGGTACGTGCCGCGCGTCGTAAAAGCGTCCGCACAGCTTCTGAAGGATCACGTCGAACGATACGCGTTCGTGTCGACGGCGTCGGTATACGCCGCTCCGTCTCCCGATGGGACCGACGAGAAAGCCCCTCTGGGGACTCTGGACGACCCGTCCGTCGAGGAGGTGACCGGGGAGACGTACGGCCCGCTGAAAGCATCTTGCGAGGCCGAGGTGACGGCCGCGTTCGGCGATCGCGCTCTTCTCATCCGGCCGGGGTTGATCGTCGGACCACACGACCCAAGCGATCGGTTCACGTACTGGCCGTGGCGTGTTGCGCAGGGCGGGCAGATCCTCTCACCAGGACGGCCCGACCGCGGCATCCAGTTCATCGATGTTCGCGATCTGGCTGCATGGATCGTCGAGTTGCTGGAATCCGGTGAGACCTGGACGTACAACGCCATGTCTTCTCCGGGAGCGATTACGATGGAAGCGCTCCTCCAGGCGTGCCGGGATGCGTCCGCTATCGAATCCGAACTGGTGTGGGTCGACGACGCGTTTCTCACAGGGCATGAAGTGGGCGCATGGATGGAACTTCCTCTCTGGATCCCTGAGGACGATCCGGCCGCACGTGGATTCTTCGACTTCCGCGTTGACCGCGCTCGCTCCAAAGGTCTGACCCTGAGGCCCGTCGAGGACACCGTTCGCGCAACGTTGGACTGGTCCCTCACTCGCCCGGAGGACCACGCCTGGCGCGCCGGATTGTCTCGCCAACGGGAAGACGAGCTGCTCGCCGAGTGGTTGCGCGGATCGTAGAACCGTCGATACTCTCAGATGAAAGGACGGGGAGGCATCATGCGCATCCGATTGACCGGCGATGCCCGGCGACACGTCGTCTTGGATCGATCGATGATCGAAGATCCCCGCCTGTCGTTTCGTGCCAAGGGACTTCTAGCCTACCTGCTTTCTCATCCCGACGCCGACCTCTCCGACCGGCGCATGTTGACGTCCGCATCCCTTGAGGGAATCGACGCCGTTGAGACGGCCCTCGCGGAATTGGAAGTCGCCGGCTACCTCCGCCGTGAGGAGGAGAAGGATGAGGAGGGCTTTTCCCAGTCGGTCGCTCGGATTTCACCGGTCAGCCGCATTCCGGTGCTGGAGCCGGAACTCGAGGACACGTCCATCCCTTCGGGCCCGAAGCGCCCCCCTCCGTCGAAGAAGCCAAGCGACGAGTCTCCCGCCCAGCGAGTCATCGCTCGGCTCAACGAACTTCGCGAGTTCTCCTGGACCTGGGCTCGCTACACGCCGTTGTCGGCCAAGTATGCGAAGAACGTCGAGCACATCAACGGGCGTCTGGCGGACGGATTCGCCGAGGCCGATCTGATCCTCGTCCTGGAGTACTTGGCCGCCGTCGACGGCGGGAAAGAGGACTCTCGCAAGTACTTCGACTGCGTTACGCCATTCAACACGAAGAATTTCGAGCGCAACCTGGCCATGGCCAGAGATTGGGACGCCCGCGGCCGGCCGCGCCGCCAGCCGGCGTCGAAGCACGAACTCGAGCAGAGCCACGACCCCTCGATCTACGATCGAGGTCGAAGAGGAGGCACGTTGTGATCGGAGGAGCACCTATCGGCAGACGATTCGAGCATTGCACGTTCGACAACTACGAAGTGGATCGGACCAACCGTGAAGCCTACGAGGCCTGCCAACGCGTGGCCGTGGAGGGCCGGCACGGCATCATGCTCTGGGGCAAAAATGGTGTCGGGAAGACGCATCTCCTGGTCGCGCTGATGAAGGAGTACGATCGTCTTCACTCCCACGTGCCGACTCGCTCCGAGACGGACGAGACGATGATCGAGATCCCCTCCGCCTCGGAACTCATCCAAACCGCGTTCGAGGTGCCGGACGCCCCAGATGATATTCCATCTTTGGCACGCGAAGAGATCGAGAGCCAGGCCCACGTCGAATACTGGCCGCTGCTCGATTTGGTCAGCGTGCTGCGATCGGACATCGCGCACGGGTCCCAGAGCACATCGACCCGATGCCGGGAGTGCGACTTGCTCGTGCTCGACGACTTCGGCTCCGAGCGGACGACCGATTTCGTGCTCGAGGAACTGGAACGGATCGTGGACTGGCGCTATCGCGCGATGAAGCCGACGGCTGTGGCCACCAACTTGACCGACTCGGCGGCCGTGGCCCGCAAGTACGGATCCCGAGCGTTGTCGCGTTGGATCGGGTCATGCTACGACGTCGTCGTCGGCGGTGAGGATCGCCGAACCTCCTCCGAGCGTCCGGTTCTGGACTAGATCGACGGCAGGATTCTCCAAGCTGTCATGACACTCGCAAGAAGGTCAACGATTGCTTCACAGCGTCACGGGGGGGTAGCCCCTTTTGGTGGACTTCCAGCACGGCGTTTCCCGCATAGCCGATCGACTCGATTGTTGCCAGTGTGCGCGGCCAGTTCAGAACTCCCTGCCCGGGGATCAGGTGATCGTCCTTGACACCGTGGTTGTCGTGCAGATGCAAGTGGACGAGCTGTCCGGCGTAGCGCTCGAGGTAGTTGGGAACGGGCTCGCGCCCTGCATCGCGGGAGATGGTGGCGTGTCCGACGTCGATGCAGACGCCGATATTTGTCTCGGAGGGATCGTCGCCGAGTTCCTCGAGGATCCGGTCCAGGCACCAGACGGAGTCGAAGATGTTCTCCACCGCTAGGCGCACGCCGAATTTCGCTGCGTAGTCGGCAACCCGCACGATCTCGGGCCAATCGGGGCGGTCGTCCGGTATCGTCAATCCCAGGCACACGGGGTGAAGCACAACCGTCTCGGCGCCCAGGCGGTGAGCGAAGTCGATCTCGTGCCGAAGGTAGGACGGGTTCCACGACCAGTACTCGCCCCGGACATGCACGGTCGTGTATGCCGCGTCGTGACACGCTTCGGCGAGTTCGACAAGCTCTTCACCCGAGATGGCAGGAGCGTGGAGCGCCTTGGACGCCCACACTTCGACGCCCATGTCTTCGTCGAGCGAGAGAATCTCGTCTACGGCATCGGGCATCCATGGCCATGCGTCGGGCGCTCGGTCGAAGTAGAAACCCCACAGGCTGGCTCCGAGGCGCATGGACGCTCCTTCCGTTTCAATGTCCTTCCTACAGCGTAACCGTCTTCTCGTCGAACGAGATCCCCATTGCAGCCAGTTCCGCCAGAACCGGTTCGTAGATCTCGGGAATCGTCGGCACGTGAACGCCGGTCAGGTCGATTTCGCCTTCCAGAACCATCCGTGCAGCGATCGCCGCCGGCAGACCGACGAGGCGCGACATCGACGAGTCCCCTCCGGGGATGCCGTAATCGATCATCCGGGAGAC
>CAZXQL010000008.1:0-26190 GCA_964643395.1 uncultured Thermotogae bacterium | reverse complement strand
CGGCGACCGGATCGCGGTGATGAAGGACGGCGTGATCCAGCAGTACGCGTCCCCCAAAGAGACCTACGATCATCCGACGAACCAGTTCGTCGCGGGGTTCATCGGGAGCCCGGCCATGAACTTCCTACGTGCGTCCGTACGGACCGAGGCAGACCACATCGTTCTCACCGGCCCGACGTTCGAGATCTCGCTGCCCACATCCGGCACTGCTCCGCAACTCCCGTCCGAGGTGATTCTGGGAATCCGTCCCGAGGACCTCGACGGCCCGGTCGATGAGACGCAGAACACGATCGAGGCGCACGTGTCGGTCATCGAGCAATTGGGGCACACCCTATTGGTCTACGGGTACGTGGACGACATGCAGATCGTCGCCAGTGTGGACCCACATCGGCACATCGAACTCGACTCCGTGATCCGGTTGTCCGTCAATCCTCGAACCCTGCACGTATTCGATCCGGAATCGCAGGAGACGTTGATCTAGCTTCCTGAATTCGCATTGCCAGGCGAGTGGGTACCGGACCTCGGAACATAGACGGCGCACTGCCACGCCCCCAGAGTGCAGTCCATTCGTCCCGCGTCGATCCGAGCTCGCGTGCCCGCGATTCGGTCCATCCATTCCCCGTCCGCAAGTGCGATGTCGTGGATGTGGATCACGTTCGGTTCCGACGTGAGATTGGCGACCACCAAGAGTGACTGAGAGCGGTCTGTTCTCGTATAGGCCAGGCAGTCCTCCCGATCGACCACTAGCCGTGCGAAGGTCGATGGATCCGCATCGATGACGAGTTCTTCAAACTCCGACCGCAGCTTGAGCGTCCCACGAACCGTGGATCGCAGGCCCGGGTGGGCGCCCCAATCGTAGGCGAACTCGTTGTACAGCGGGAGGATGCCCTCCGGGTAGAGACCCCGCTCCTCGTCCGTGAAGTCGAGTCCCGTGTTCACGGGGATCGTCTCGCCCAACTCGAATCCGGAGTGAACGAACGGGATCGCAGGGAGGAAGGCTCCCAGCGTCCACAGGCAGGCCGAGCGATGCGTGCCGCCGACTCGACCGGCGCACCGTGGCGTGTTGTGCGTTTCGGGAGTCGCGAGCGCAGGCAACGCTCGCGCCTCTTCGGCCATCTTCGAGACCTCGGCCGAGATCCGATCGAACCGATGCAAGCTCCACCATAGGTTGCCGACCACTGCGTTGTAGCCTTCGGATCTTGCTTGATGCCTCACGTCGAAATCCTCGTCCCACAGCGCAAAGGACGGGTTCGCTCCACGTGCTCCACTGATGATGCGCTTCTTGAGCGGCGACGGGAGGGCGTGCCCCATGTCGATCATCGCTCCGTCGATTCCGAAGCGGTCCTGGAAGTGAGGGAGGATTCCGGCAATCCGATCCCACAACCCCGCCACCTCGTTTTCCGGTCGGGCCAACGTCGCGTCGTACATGCGAATCGTGTTGTACGCCATGTAGTTGAAGTCGGGATGATCGTAGAGCCGGAGATAGGTGACGTCACTCCACGGCGGTTGTGCATCATCGGGAGGCCAATCCGCGAAGGCGCCGGGAATCCTCGCCGTCTCGCCGGTCGCGGTCACGCCCTCGTAGGCATCTTTCTCGATCCGCACTGCCTCCGACCTGGGTGGATGCACATACATTCGGCGATAGGCCACATCCGGCACCGGCAATCCATCGAAGTCGCCTCGCTCAACCATCGTCTTCATGCGGTCCAAGTCGAGCGCCGAAAATCGCGGGCTGCGGAAGCCCCCTTCATTCGTGCTTTGCTCGGCGGTTCGTCCCTTACGGATCCAGTAGAACCACTCGGGATGCTGAGGAACCCATTCGCTGTCCTTTGAGGCCGTGCGAAACACGAACTCCAGCACGACTCGCATGCCGAGCCTGTGCGCGGCCTCGACGAACGCGCGGAACTCGATATCGGGTCCCAGTCGGACGACCGGCTCGGCTAGCGACTCGTCGACCTGGTACGGATTGGCAATGGCATACGGCGAACCAAGAGCCCCTTTGTGCCCGTCCCTCCCGATCCGCGTGATCGGGAGAAGGTGGACGGTATTGCAGCCCAGCGCCTGAATGTACGGGAGAAGCGCGATCGCCTTCAGGAACGTCCCCGTTTCACGGAGTCCGAAGCGGTTTAGAACATGGATTCTTCCGTCTCCGTTGTGGTCGAACGCACACGAGGAGCGCACGAATAGGTTGTAGACGACGGCTCGCCGCGACCACTCGCCGCCGGTTCCCTGAATGGGAGCAACGCGATCCCGGTCGAGGATCGCTTGGATCCTCGAATGCCAGAACCGCGGAGCGAACACCTCGATGGGGTCCGTCTCCGTGCTGAGTTCATCGAACCAGCACGGCGGCACCCGATACCGAGCCTCGCTCAGGATCCCTCGTCGTTCCATGAACTGCGTCCGCCTTGCCAACGCGTACAGCGCGGAATCCGATTGCAGGATCTTGCCCCTCACATACGGGAGATGCTTGGCGATTCTCCGCACGCGCCGACGCAGCTTGCGTCCCTTGGACGCGGCATCCGCGAAATCCTGCGCCGCCTCCACCAGGCCGATCCTCTCCCCAAACCGCTCGCGTAGGAAATAAAGATGCTGCGTGACCCATACGTAGAGGTCCGCCTCGGTCCGCCCGTGGAAGCGATCCAACAGATGCTCCTGACGGAAGATCTCGATCAGTGGCCTGTACAGCCCATCGTACCAGGATTCCACAGCCTGCTCGTAGTCGATCTCTCGATTCTGTTCGAGGCCCAGGAAGTACCTGCGCTTGGCGATGTGCTCTCGCAGGACGTCGTACCGGCCGGGAAGCGTGAATTCGATGCGCTGCCCCGGGCGCAGGAGATCCAGGTGCGTCTCCTCCAAGAAGTCGCTGTACTCCTTCTTGATGATTAGGTCCGAGATGTCCGTGTCCTTCGTGATGGGCACATTCGGCTGAAACTTGATGACCTCGGCTTCGATAGATGTCATTCCGAGCTGCCGCGCCACGGAGACGCGATGGTTCCCGTCGACGACGAAGAACGCTTCGCCAACCTGGTAGACCTTGATCGGCGGGAATCCGGCGGTGCTGTCGAACACCTGACGCACTTTCGACCAGCGATCGCCGCTCTCCGCCTTCCTGGGAAGGAACTCCCGATCGAACTCCTGGTAGCGATTGACGCTCCCCACCACACGGTCCAGGTCGATCTCCTGGATTCCCTCGTACGAAACCGATTTCACGACGACCTGGGTTCGGACGAGGTCGAACGGCAGCAATAGAGACGGTTTCCCGGTCAGGAAGTGAAAGACCCTCTTCCAGTCGGCCTTCCGCCGAGCCCGCTCGAAATCGTGTTCGATCACTCGTCCACCTCCAACCGCACACAACCGAAGATGTTGCGAATCTCAGTCTCGACATACCGTTGCGGACGGACGTCATATCCGTACGCAGGATGCATGTGTCCGTGCAGATGATATCGCGGGCGATAACGCCGCATGAACCCGAGGAACGACTCGAACCCAACGTGAGCCCGGTCCGTGCCATCCTGGATTCCACGCGGCGGTGCGTGCGTGATGAGAAGGTCGACCGGCCGTCCTCTCACCCAACGATTCAGCAACAGGCGCGGTTCGATCCGAGCGATCCGACGGCGCATTTGCCACTCCGTGTATTGATTCGCCTCCCCGCCGTATCGCATCGATCCTCCGAATCCAACCACCGTGAATGCCCGCCGCCCGGGCAGACGCAATGTCATAACGCGCCCGTCGACATCAATCGCGCCTTCCGGATAGGCCACGATCCGACCGTCGCTTGTGTACGTCGGGCGATCGTGGTTCCCCGCGACGTAAAGAACAGGGACATTCAGCATCGTAGCGACATACTCCAAATAGGGGAACGGAAGATCGCCGCAGGACACGACAAGTTCGACGTCGCCGAACCGCGGAAGAATGTCGGGCGAGTAAAGAATCTCGCAAACCTGATCGCTCAAGGCAAGAATCCTCAATGGCCCTTCCTGTCTGCCCATTCTTCCTTCTGCACCTCACCATAGAGAGAGTTGACTCACCCTAAGGGCATCCCTATACTACGGTTAGTTTCTTCTGTGAAGGAAGTAAGTGTATGCAGATGCACAAAGGCGATCAAGAGCTCATTCGTAGCCAGAATCGTGCCCTTGTGCTCAATCTGTTACGCCTCGACGGCCCGCTCTCTCGCACGGAGGTTTCGGAGAGAACGGGCCTCGCTCCCTCTGCCTTGACTCGACTCACGCGCGACCTGTTGGACGAAGCCGTGGTGATCGAGACCGGCAAGAGCAGTTCCACCGGCGGGCGCCCCGCTGTCCTCGTCTCGCTGAATCCGGAATACTCGCGCAGCATCGGCATCAAGGTCGAACGATCGAGGATCCTGGCCGCTGCCGTCGATTTGGTGGGCAGCATACGGGCAAGAGCGCACGTCGAGTTCGACGAGCCTCCGTCTCCGAGCAAGGCGATCAGCGCGATTGCCAAACTGGTGAAGAAGCTCTCGTTCGAGCGGATGCTTGGCGTTGGAATCAGCATCTCCGGGTTCGTCGATCCGACGACTGGGATTGACCTATACACACCCATTCTGGGATGGAAGCGAGTCCCGTTGCGAGATCCGATCACCAAGGAGACCGGACTTCCTGTGTGGATCGAAAACGATGTCAACGCACTCGCTTTGGCGGAACGCTGGTATGGGGCGGGGCGCGACTACAATCACTTCATCTGCATCACGGTCGGCGAAGGGATCGGCGCCGGTGTCGTCATTGGCGGGGAGATCTACCGCGGCGCGTTCGGGGGAGCAGGAGAGTTGGGACACATCACCATCAATCCGGACGGCCCAGTCTGCCGATGCCAGGAGCGCGGGTGTCTCGAGGTCTACGCCTCGGACCGGTTCCTTGCCGAGGAAGCGGCCCGATTGGGATTCCCCGGCATCCAGGAGCTCATCGAAGCCGCCCGGGACAGCAGCACGGAAGCGAAGGAAGCGTTCACCCGGATGGGAAGATACCTCGGCTTCGGGGCCAAGAACCTCGTCAATCTCCTCAATCCCGAAGCCATCATCTTCGGAGGCGAGCGGATGGACGCCGCCGATCTGTTCCTATCCGCCATCGAGAACGAGGTTTGCCGGCATTCATTCCCGTCCGAGGCGGAGCGGCTGCAGATCGTCCCCACCCAACTCGGTGCGGACGGGTTCCTCATCGGGTCGGCCACGCTCGTTGCGGCCGATTTCTTCCGCGTGCCCGCGAAGGAGGCCGCAACGTGAGCCTCCTCGTCCGTCTATCGCCATGCGGATATCCCGAGCTATGGGCGGATGAGCAATTGATCGTTTCCCGGCTCGACGTTGAGATCCCCGCCCCCCAATTGGAGAGCGATCCCAAGGATGCGCTGAAGGTCTCGCCGTGGGTATCGATCGACGAGAGCGGCGACGGCAACGTCTCGCAGGGGCTCCGTCGAGTCCTGCGGATCGACGGCCAACCGCTCCTCACTGCGGAAGTGCGGTCAGAAGGCGCGACCGCCTCGTTCACAGTGACCGTCGAGAGGACGCTCACGGATCTGCGCGTCGGAGACACATTCGAGGCCTTCTCCGTCGCTCTCCCGCGAATCTCCACGTCCACCGCCTATCGCTGCTTCTTGACCACGTACGGACTCGGGCCGTCGGGCAACGGCGGCGTCGGTGGATACTGGCCGGAGGCTCTCGTGGCGGATTCGACTCGTGAACTCCCCTCCAAGGCATTCACGCCGCTCGTCCTCTTCGACCGCTCCAGTGCCTTGGCGATCGCTCCCTCGAGTCAGTTCTTGACGAGTTCACTCGTTGCCGATCACGGCGACGTCGTGCGCACGCTGCACGGATCGATCGACACGATCGAGGCCGGTACGAGGATCGAGACATTGTTTGCGTGGGGAAAGGATGTCACAGAGGCACTGCTTCACGTTGGGGATGTGCTGCTGGATCGCGGCGGGAAGTCGAGGCTCGATCCTCACACGTGCACGGTGACATCGAAGCTGGGATGGTGGAATGCGTACGGGGGATACTACACGGAGCCGATTCACCCTCTCGATGCGCCCGCGCTGAGCAACCTCGTCAAGTCGCTTCGAACGCAGGGCGTCCCGGTCGAGTATCTCGGCCTCGATCTTTGGTATCCGTACAAGTTCATCGGCCAGGCACTGCGCTTTGCGCCCGACCCGGCCAAGTATCCCGACGGCGTAGGCTCGGTCGTCCGGAAGTACCATCTCCCGCTTGTTCTTCACCTATCCGCCTTGTTCGAGAAGAATGACTACCGCGCTGATGGATCCAGCCCCGCGTACTACCGCCAGGTGGCCGAGGAACTAAGGAGCCAGGGGGCGCTGGTCGCGTGGCATGATTGGCTTCGCACACAGCAGCATCTGACGCCGAAGCTCAGATCCGATACGGTTGCAGCCGACCGATGGTTCGCTGGGATGTCGGACGCGATGGCTGAGCAGGGCATCCGCGTAATGACGTGCATGCAGACGATGGGCATGGTGCTGGGCTCGACGGCGCTTCCCAACATCATCGCGGCTCGCAGCTCGATCGACTACTTGTTCGCCCAACCGCAGGCGCTCGATACGTTGGAGCGGTTGGGTCTCGGGGAGTTCCGGAACGAAGAGACGCCGCTTCACGTCATGCGAAGGCAGAACCTTCTCGTGGGGTTCACCTACTACGCGATGGGGTTGCTGCCGTTCTACGACCTCTTCCTCACTCGCTGGCATAACGACGTCGGGGGCCTCTCGCCACGCTCGGAAGCCATCTTGCGCGCGTTGTCCTGCGGCCCCGTCGGAATCGGAGACGGCCCCGGGATGACGGACATGGATGTCGTCGCGACGCTCCTCTCCGCGACAGGCAGCGTCCTTCAACCCGACCATCCTCCGTATCCGGATACGGAAACGCTCGGCCGGCCTATCGAGGTGTACCGGACGGAGCGGCGCACGCGCGAGGCCCGTTGGGAGTACGTCCTCGCGTTGAACACGACGAACGAGGAACAGACGTTCGATCTACCTGCGGACTCAGGGGATGCAGTCACTTGGAACGTCCTCTCCCGGTCGATCGTAGATCGAGCGCACGGGACGCTCGCTTCCGGTGAGTTGGGGTGTTTCGTCCAGGTGCCGTGCATCGAGGGGATTGCCCCACTGGGGCTGTGGGAGAAGGCCGTCCCCGCGCCGTCCCATGTGTTGCTGGACGCAGAGTGGAAGGATGGTTGGACGATCCGACTCGATGCTCCGGGAGAGACGTTCGCCGTATGGACATCCGAGCCCATCCGGATCTGCAATCAAGAAGGGAACGATCTGTCGACGCATCGCCAGGGGGCGCTCGTTTTGTGCCCAATCGGCGAGGGCGTGACGTCGCTGCATATCGCCAGGAGGTGACCCAGATGAGATCGGTTCGAAGAGGAGCGCTTCTCGGCCTGCTCTTGATGATTGTCGTTGCGTCACTCGCGTGGGCGCAGAAGGCTCCGCTCAACCTTGCCATCGTGTGGCATCAGCATCAGCCCATGTACTGGAATCGGCTGACCGGGGAGTATGAGTTGCCGTGGGCAAGGATTCATGGCGTGCAGGAGTACATCGACTCGGCTCGCATCTCGGCCGAGTATCCTGACGTCCACGTCACCTTCAATCTGCAACCCAGCCTGCTGTGGCAACTCGAAGACTATGCGATCATCTCTCCCGAAGAGGCCGCGAAGGGTGGCTTGTACGACTACATCGGTGCAGTCGACGACCACCTGAAGTGGACATGGGCCCTGGCCACCGATCCTTCTTCGTTATCCGAGGAAGACCGTGCGTCCGCACAGGAGCAGTTCTTCTGGCTCAACGGATACATGTTCGACGACGACGGGGACGACCCCTACTACGACCCGTACTACACCCAATTGAACATGCTGGCGGGTTCGATGGAACTGACCGACCAGCAATTGCTCGATGCCGCCGGGCTCTTCCTGTTGTGGCAGATCTCTCCCGAGCTTCACGAGGAGTACGGGCTGCTGGGATACCGGAATCATTCCGGATTCACGGTCGACGACATCATCGTTCTGCTTCAGGCTGAGACGGCGATCCTTCAGGACGTGGTTGCGGCGTATCGCGACATCGTGCCACTTGGGAATGAGCTGATCACGAGCCCGTTCTACCATCCCATCATGCCGCTTCTGGTCGAAAACGGCTGGTCCGAGGACGTGTTGGGACAGCTCCAGGCAGCGCAGCAGCAGCACGAGCAACTACTCGGCACTCCCGCCGTCGGGGTTTGGTCGCCGGAGCAAGCCGTCTCCGAGGCTGCCGTCAGCCTGCTTGGAGAAGCCGGCTTCCAGTGGACATCGGCCGACGAGGGCCTGTTGGCGCAGGCATTGGGGCACACGCCCAGTGTGGACGAACTGACGACGGCCTACACGTGGGACGGCGTCACCATGCTGTTCCGGAACACCGACCTATCCAACAAGATCAGCTTCTCCTACGGCAACAAGCCGACCACGGCCGCCGTCGACGACTTCATGGGCGAGCTAGAGGCCGTTTGGGATGCGATCGACGATCCGTCCGACCGCGTCCTCACACTGGCGATGGACGGCGAGAACTGGATGTTCATGGCCGGATACCCCAACAACGGCCGGACGTTCCTACGAGCTCTCTACGCCGCGCTGTCGGAGGTGGATTGGATCCGCACCGTGACGCCCGCGCAGATGCTCGCCACGGGGATTCCCAACCAAGCGTTGGCAACCGTTCCCACGGGATCCTGGGCCGGGGATCTGTCCACCTGGAGCGGCGAGTCGGACGAGGACGAGGCATGGGCCAGGCTGGCTGCGGCAAGAGAGGTCGTCGCGGATGCCGGAGACCCTGCCGATGCGCTCGAAGCCATCTACGCCGCCGAAGGTTCGGATTGGTTCTGGTGGTACGGAACCGATCAAGACTCGGGGACGGACGACCTGTTTGACTGGTTGTTCAAGGCTCACCTGACTGGAGCGTACGAGGCCGTCGGCGCGACGGCACCCGATGTACTGGCGCTGCGGCTGGTGCCACCGACGATTGAGAACCTGGGAGAGGTCTCCCCAACGGTCGACGGGATGCTCAGCGATCTCGAAGGGTGGGATGATGCCGTCATCCTCACCGGGTCGGGCGAGGTTCAGGAGATGCGCTTGGGGTACAAAGAGAGCACGCTCTATGTCCTCGTCAAGACGTCGACCGATCCCCGCACACTGATCGGGCAGGACGATCTGTATCTCACCCTTTACGCGTCCGGAGCGGCAGGCACGCCGGCGAACGTGGCCACCCGGTTCTCCGGGGACCAGCTCGGCTTCGAGCTGTCGAGCGCGCTGCAGATCCGTTTCAGCAAGGTCGATGAGGACGGAGCGGGTGTTGTGTCCAAGTACGCCGCGGATGGATCGGGGGGGTGGCGTTACGCCTCGAGCATCGCCACGACAGCCGCCCGTGCCGTGCAGGTCGCCGATTACATCGAGTTCGCGGTTCCATTCTCGGAGGCGGGGATCGAGGCCGGCAAGTCGACGACGATGGCGCTGGTGCTGGAACGAACGGATGAGACATTGGCCGTGCTGCCGGATACTCCGGTGCTGGCCGGCATTCCGACCTTGATTCAGGGCGTCGAGCGATATGCCATCGACGATCCGGCAGGGGACGACCACGGACCGGGGACGTACACCTACCCGTTGAGCGACCAGATCGAAGCGGGTTCGTACGATCTACTGGCATACCGCATCTACGATGCGGCTGACCGGTGGCAGTTGGCGTTCGATTTCCCGATCCTGGCCAACGATTGGGGTGGCGCGCAAGGATTCAGCCACCCCATTCTCCTTTTGTACTTCGACGTAGCGGAGGGCGGCTCTACGGAAAGCTCCGAGGAAGCTGCCGCGGCACACGTGTCGATGGATCCGGAGCATCCGTGGGATGTCTTCATCCGGGTCACAGGTTGGCCCGCCTACGGACGGCATCTGTGGACGGCTGCCGGTGAAGGGCCCATGCTTGTCGAGGTCGCATCCGACCCCAGGCGCGGGAGAATCATCGTGACCATCCCGAAGTCGATCATGCCGGAGATCGAGGGATGGCACTACATACTTGTCGGTTCGCAAGACGGGTACGGAGCGAATTACCTCCGCACGATCGCGGCGACGGCCGCCGAATGGGTCGGCGGAGGGAACCCCAGTCCGTTCTGGGCGCCTCAGATCTACGATTACCTCGCTCCCCCCACGGCATCTCAAGAGGAAATCCTCTCCACATACGACGACACCCTAGAACACTACGCAACGCTTCTCCCAATCCACGTTGAATTCGACAACCCTTAGGGAGGTGATGTCGGCAAGCAGCATCCGGTCATCGGGAGGCAGGAAAGAACACAGGAGTACTGAGTGGGAGTGCCCACTCTAGGAGGAGTCGACTATGAAGAAGGTTCTACTTGTACTACTGGGGCTCATGTTTGTCGCGGGGCTCGCCGTCACCGCGAGCGAGGCAGGCAAGCTGCTGATCTGGGCCGACGATACGCGCGCCCCGATCATGGAGAACGTGGCCAAGGAATTCACGGACGCCTACGGCGTCGACGTTGTGGTCCAGGAAGTCGGATTCGGAGACATTCGTGGCCAGCTGGCGACTGCCGGCCCGGCGGGCGAGGGTCCCGACATTCTGATTGGCGCTCACGACTGGCTCGGAGAACTCATTCTGAACGGCCTGATCGAGCCGATCATTCTGACGCCTGACCAGGTCGCTGACTTCGATCCGGTTGCGATCGACGCGTTCTCTTGGGGGCCGACCCTCTACGGCGTCCCGTACGCCACTGAGAACGTCGCACTGATCCGCAATACGGACCTCGTGCCCGACGTACCCGCCACGTTCGCGGACTTGTTGACAGTCGCCAAGGGGTTGACGGATCTCGAGGCCGGCAAGTACGGCTTCTTGATTCAGGAACCCGATCCGTACCACACGTTCGCTCTGTTCTCCGCGGGCGGCGGGTACATCTTCGGCAAAGACGCAGACGGCGTGCTCAACCCGTGCGATCTCGGACTGGACAACGCCGGTTCGATCGCCGGCGCCGAGCTCCTCGACCAAATGGTCAAGGACGGCATCGAAGTCGCCGGTGCCGGGTATGCGGAAGTCACTGGCGCATTCAACGCCGGTAATCTCGGCATGATGATCGGCGGTCCGTGGACATTGGCCGACATCAAGGCCGCGGGTATTCCGTATGCGGTCACGGCGATCCCGCCGATCAACGGCAACGCACCCGGTGTGTTCGTCGGCGTTCAGGGGTTCATGATTAGCGCGTATAGCGAGAACAAGGTTCTGGCGAACCTGTTCATCAAGGACTACCTGATCTCGACGGACGTTATGCTCGGGCTGTACATCCAGGGCGACCGCCCACCGGCGTACTTGCCTGCGCTTGATTTCCTAGCCGGCAACGCGGACATCCAGGGATTCGCCGCCGCGGCCGCGACGGCCGTTCCGATGCCCAAGATCGCCGAGATGGGATCGGTCTGGTCTGCGTGGTCCGATGCGCTCGAGCTCATCGTCAACCAGACGGAAGATCCCGCGACGGCCATGCAGGACGCAGCTGCACAGATTCGCGCCCTGCTGGGCTGCGAGTAGTCTGTCACGCGGGGCCGCTCCGGCGGCCCCGCCTTCCTCATCATGATTTGGCGATACGTGGCGAAGCACCTGGCGAAGATCTTCCTCCTCGGAATCCTTGCCGCCGTTTCGGTCTACGTTTCGATCGACCTGTTGCTGAAGGCGATGTATGTCCCGGCCATCATGCCGCTCGTGGGCTCGGGGCTGATCGCGTATATCTTCCTGTCCAACAAGCGTTACCCGCTGAGGTGGCTGGTCCCGGGACTGATCTTCCTGACCGTGATGGTGGTCTACCCCATCGGGTACACGTTCGTCTCGTCGTTCACGAATGTGGGAACCGGTCACATGGTGTCGAAGGATCAAGCGGTGGGACAACTCCTGAATCGATCGTACACACCCGACAATGCCGTGACGTATTCGTACCTGGCGTTCAGCGATCCAGCCGGTGACATCGCCTTGATCTTGCAAGGCGGAGAGACGTGGATCCTCTACGCACAGGGCGAAGCTTCGGCGATCTCCCGGGACGACCCGCGGCTGACGGACACCGATGGCGACGGCCAGCCGGATCGGTTCGAGGGTTACGAACGACTGTCGATCACCCGGATCGTGCCCTTGCTCTCCGTTCTGGAAACCTACAGGATCGAGTACAACGGCGCGATCATCGCCATGCAGGACCTCCACGCGTTCCGTACGCAAGCTCCGCTCTACGTCTACGACGAGGTCGCGGGGACGATGACCGACCAGCAGACGGGCATCGTCTACACAGCCATCGACGGCATCTTCACCGCCAACAATGGCGACGAGATCTACCCCGGGTACAGAGTATCCGTGGGATTGCGCAACTACATCAGTCTGGTCCGCAATCCGCAGGTCTCCGGGCCGTTCGTGCGCGTCTTCATTTGGACATTCGCGTTCGCCTTGTTGACGACGCTACTGAACTTCAGTCTCGGCCTGGGGACTGCCATTCTGCTCAACGATCCGTACTTGCGCTTCCGAACGATCTACCGCGTGATCATGGTCATCCCGTATGCGCTGCCCGCCTTCATCACGATCTTGGTGTGGCGCGGGATGCTGAACCAGCACTTCGGGATCATCAACCAGATGATCGTGTCGGCGGCCGGCGGCATCGACCATGCGATCAATTACATCGCCCATCACGTCTTCAATACCTCCGCCGTCCTGTTCGGCAACGTTTCAAAGACACCCTGGCTGGCGAACGGGATGCTGGCCAAGGCCTCCATCCTGCTCGTCAATCTGTGGCTTGGATATCCGTATATGATGATCATCAGCCTCGGCGCGCTTCAGTCGATTCCGTTTTCACTGTACGAGGCGGCGCGCGTGGACGGCGCGAAGTGGGGTCAGCAGTTCCGCAAGATCACCTTGCCGCTTCTCCTCATCCCCCTGGCGCCGCTTCTCATCGGTACCTTTGCGTTCAACTTCAACAACTTCACGCTGATCTGGCTTCTGACCGAAGGGCGTCCCGCGATTCCGGGTGCGATGACCCCGGCGGGTCAGACCGACATTCTGATCAGCTACACGTACCGACTCGCATTCGAGGGCGCGAGGGGGAACCAGCTGGGACTCGCCGCAGCCGTCGCGGTCATGATCTTCGTCATCATCGCCACGATTAGTGCGATCAACTTCCGCATGACCGGAGCGCTCGAGGAGTTGAGCAAGAATGTATGAGCGACACACCTGGGTAGGCAACCTCTGGCGGCACGCCGTGATTCTGGTCCTGTGCGCTTTCTCCATCTTCCCGGTCCTGTGGATCGTCTCCGCATCGTTCAATGCCACCAACAACATGAGCCAGCAGACGCTGATTCCGGCCCATCCCACGCTCGTTCACTACCGGGAGCTGTTCACCAGCGAGCAGTACGCCTTCGTCCGCTGGCTGCTCAACAGCCTCAAGGTCACCGTCATCACGGCCGCGCTGACCGTCGTGCTGGCTGGGCTTGGCGCGTACTCGTTCTCGCGCTTTCGGTTCAAGGGAAGGCGTGTCGGCTTGTTGAGCCTGCTTCTGATCCAGATGTTCCCACAGATGCTGGCCATGGTGGCCATCTTCCTGCTCGTGTTGTCGCTGGGCGACATCTTCCCGTGGGCCGGACTCAACACGCACACGGCGTTGATCTTCGTCTACCTCGGCGGCGCAATGGGATTCAACACGTGGCTGATGAAGGGATACTTCGACACCATCCCGCGGTCGCTCGAGGAGTCGGCCCGTGTGGACGGAGCCACGCCGTTCCAAGCGTTCTACAAGATTGTGCTTCCATTGGCGCGGCCGATCCTGGCCACCATCTTCATCCTGTCGTTCATCTCCACCTATTCCGAGTTCATCTTGGCCTCCATTCTGCTGCGGTCGAACGACCAGTTCACGCTGGCCGTCGGCATGAACCTCATGATCTCCGATCAGTACGGGCGACGATGGGGGATGTTCGCTGCGGGTGCTCTGATCGCGATGCTGCCGTTCTTGATCGTGTTCATTCTTTCGCAACGATCCCTGGTCTCCGGACTCACGAGGGGGGCCGTGAAGGAATGATCGACAACGCACGCACAGTGGGGAGGCGTCTGAGCCTCCCCCTATTCCTTCTTCTCGCCCTCGTCCTACCGACGCTCCAAGCTGCGGCTCAGACGTGGTGGGACGACGCCGTGTTCTACGAGGTGTTCGTGCGCAGCTTCTACGACTCGGATGGGGACGGCATAGGAGACTTGCAGGGGCTGACCGAGAAGCTCGACTACCTCAATGACGACGACCCGGCAACGACGGACGACCTCGGCGTCACCGCACTGTGGCTGATGCCGATCTGCGAGTCGCCGAGCTATCACGGGTACGACGTCACCGACTACTACGCCATCGACCCGGACTACGGGACGATGGATGATTTCCGGGCGCTGCTCGCCGAAGCCCACGCCCGAGGCATCCACGTGATCATCGATCTGGTCCTGAACCACACATCGAGCAGCCATCCATGGTTCGAGGCGTCTCGGGATCCGCAGAGCGCATTTCGCGACTGGTATATCTGGTCGCAGACGCGACCGACGTACCTCGGCCCGTGGGGGCAGCAGGTCTGGCACTTCGGACGGACCGGCTACTACTACGGCATCTTCTGGGACGGGATGCCGGACCTCAACTACCGCAATCCGAACGTATCGATCCAGATGTTGGACGTCGCGCGCTTCTGGCTGGACGACGTCGGGGTGGATGGCTTTCGCCTCGACGCCGTGCGTCATCTGATCGAACAGGGCGAACAGCAGGAGAATACGGCGGCGACGCACTTCTGGCTGAAGGGGTTCCGCGCCGTATCCAAGGCATGGAAGAGCGATGCGCTGCTGATCGGAGAGGTCTGGGATGCCCCGCGGACGATCGTTCCCTATCTGGACAACGAGATGGATCTCTGCTTTGAGTTCTCGACGGCCGAAGCGATCATCCATGCGGTCCAGGACGCCAAGCCTTCGGAACTCGAGTCCACGTTGCGTGAGATCCTGACTGTCTATCCCGCCGGGCAGTACGCGCCGTTTCTCACCAATCACGACCAGGACCGGGTGATGTCTCAGCTCAATGGAAACGCGGGAAGGGCGAAACTGGCGGCGTCGATCCTGATGACGCTGCCCGGAACGCCGTTCGTCTACTACGGCGAGGAGATCGGGATGACGGGAGCAAAGCCGGACGAGCGCATCCGCACGCCGATGCAGTGGTCCGACGGTGCGGCTGCGGGGTTCACGATCGGCACACCGTGGGAGTCATTGGCGTTCTCGCGATCGGGCCGAAGCGTCGCTGAGGAGACGAACGATCCCGACTCGCTGCTGTCAACGTACCGCAAGTTGATTGGGCTGCGCAACGAGATCTCGGCGCTTCGAACCGGAGATCTCACCTTGGTCGATGCGGGGCACTTCTCGATCCTGAGCTACCTTCGCATCCAGGATGGGAGGCTGTTGTGGATTCTCCACAACCTGTCGGACCACCCGGCGCGTCCGTCCGCACTGCTCCCTGAGGACTCCATGGTGCTGGTTCGGTCGTACCGAGCCACGGACCTTCTCCACACAGGGGAGGTGTTCCCAGTTCTCCTCAGCGAGGACGGCCGTCTCGAGACCGAGATGCCCTCGTTGGCCCCCTATGAGACCGCCATTCTTGACCTTCAACCCGACTAGAGAGGACGATTGCAAGCCATGTCACGTACCGTTCCGAATTGGGTCGCCGATTCCGTCTTCTACCAGATCTTCCCGGATCGTTTCCGCCAAGGAGGGGTCGATTGGGGCGCAGATCCCTGTCGCCCGGGCGACCGCACACCGTGTGGAGGAAACCTGGCCGGAATCCGTGAAGCGATCCCCTATCTGACGGATCTCGGCATCAGCGCGCTGTACCTGACGCCGATCTTCCACGCCGATTCGTACCACAAGTACGACACGATCGACTACTACGCGATCGATCCGGCATTCGGCACCAACGAGGAGTTTCGTGCGCTGGTCGAGAATCTGCACGACCAGGACATGCGCATCGTGTTGGACGGCGTGTTCAACCACTGCGGTGATCGCCACCCGTTCTTCCGCGACATCGTCGAGCGTGGCCCGGCGTCCTCCTACTGGAACTGGTTCACGGTCCGTGGGGATCGCGTGACCCTCGAACCTGAACCGAACTACGCCCGATGGGCCGGGGTCAAGAAGATGCCCGAGTGGAATCACGACAACCCGGCCGTCGCCGAGTACCTGCTCGGCGTTGTACGGCACTGGATCGAGACGTATGGGATCGACGGGTGGCGGCTGGACACGACTGAGTATCTGCCCCCGGATTTCGTCCGGGCCATCTATCGGACTGCAAAATCCGCCTCTCCTCAGACCTACGTGCTGGGCGAAGTCATGGGCTTGGGCACGCCGTGGTTTCGACATCACGCGCTCGACGGCGTGATGCACTACAAGCTATGGGAGATCCTCGCCGAGTACCTCGCCAAAGAGACGTGGGACGCGGCCACGTTCTGGCACAGCGTGAACGCGCACTGGCACAGCTACCCCGAGGAGGCAAACTACGGCTCGTTCACGCTCATCAGCAGCCACGACCGGCCGCGCTTCGTCACGCTGTGCGGGGGAGACGTCGATCGCTTGCGTCTTGCACTGGCGTTCCAACTGACATTCCCGGGAGCACCGTCCGTCTACTACGGGGACGAGATCGGTCTCCAGGGAGGGGACGATCCCGACAACCGTCGATGCTTCCCATGGGATGAGGCCCACTGGGATCGCTCGCTCTGCGACGAAGTCCGACGACTCATTGCTCTCCGCAAGAAAGAGGCGGCGCTACGTCGTGGCACCGTGCGGCTGTTCCACACGGAGGGACGCTTCCTCATCTTCGAACGCGCGGACGAGCACACGCGGTTCCTCGTCGCTCTCAACGCTGAGCACGAAACCGAGCGTCGGTTCGCCCTCCCCGCATCCGACTGGATCGATGTCCGAAGCGGTGAAGCGACACGCGGGGATCAGACGATCCCCGCCTTGTCGTATGCCATGTTCCGTGAGCTTCGCTAGGGAACGAGCCGCCGGTACAACTCGAGATACTTGGCGGCCGAGGACTCCCAGGACAGATCCTGAGTCATCCCGCGCACCATCATTCGCTTCCACGCGTCGGGCACCGACCGATAGACCTCCACGGCGCGCCCGACAGCCGACAAGAGCGCATCGGCCGTGATGTCTTCGAACAAGAAGCCGTTTCCTGTGTCGCGCTGCGCATCCAGTTCCACGACGGTGTCCTTCAGTCCGCCTGTCGCGCGAACCAGCGGAACGGTCCCGTAGAGGAGCGAGTACTGCTGATTGAGCCCGCACGGTTCATAGTGCGACGGCATCAGAAAGACATCGGCTGCCGCCTCGATGCGGTGAGCCCACTCCTCGGAGAACGTGATCCGGGCCGCCACCTTGCCGGGGAAGCGGTTCTGTGCTTCGCAGAAGAAGGTTTCATAGCTCGCGTCTCCCGTTCCCAGAACCACAAACTGGACGCCATGGTTCATCATGCGATCGCATGCATCTTGAATGATGTCGAACCCCTTCTGCTCCGCCAGACGGCTGACACACGCCAGAAGCGGCGCGGACGCGTCGGTGGCGAGTCCCAGGTCCTGTTGCAGATGCAGCTTGTTCTCAGCCTTTCCGGACAGGTCCGTCGCGTCATAGCGCGCCCATAGATGCAGGTCGGCTTTCGGATTCCAGACGGACGTGTCCACACCGTTGATGACTCCGAACAACATGGACTCACGGGACCGAAGCTCTCCCTCCAGGCCGGCGCCCTGGACGAGGATCTCCCGCGCGTAGGTCGGCGACACCGTACTGACCAGGTCCGCGCCGAGGATTCCTCCCTTGAGAAGGTTGATCCGGTCCCCTCGGTGGTATGCGGCAAGCGCATCGTCTGAGAGCCCCGTGACGTGCGCCTGGCTCCATGGGAAGTCCCCCTGGTATCCCAGGTTGTGGATCGTGAGCATCGTTCGTGGATCGCCGACCTCAGGAACCACGCCCTCGCGGAGGTACGCAGGGATCAAGGCCGCATGCCAGTCATTGGCGTGAACGAGATCGGGGATCCAGTCGATCTCTCGGCACAACTCGAGCGCCGCTCTTGAGAAGAACGAAAACCGCTCCAATGCGTCTTCGTATTCCGTCCCCTCTCCATACAACGCGGGCCGATCGAAGTACGGATCGTGTCCCAAGAAATAGACAGGCACTTTGCTATCGGGGAGCACACCGCGGAACGCGACGCACTTCTTGTCCTCTCCAGCAATCGGGACCTTGAATCGGGCCACCTCGGACATGTCGGCCTTGCCCTCGACAGCTTGGTATTTTGGCATCACGACTGCAATCTCGACACCCATCGCGGACAGCGCTCTCGGCAACGCCAAGGCAACATCGGCCAGTCCGCCGGTCTTGGCCAACGAGGCGACTTCGGACGAAACGAACAATACGCGCATAGGAAGACGCACCTCCACCCGAAGTATCGAATCCTCGCAGCGCACCGTCAACGCACGCGCCGCAGACGATTGTCACGGAGAATTGTGAGACTTATTTCACGCCTCGAAAGAATGATGGATGTGCTCCCCTAGGCGTTTTTCGTTACAATCTCTTCGAGACCATTGCAGTTGCCAAGGAGGGTCATGCCTGAACTTCGACGCGGAGCGACCAGTCACCGATGGGTCATCGTGGCGCCCGAACGCGGCCGACGTCCATCCGACTTCGAGCAGAAGGGAACCGAGCTCGGTGATCAAGTGCCTGTCGATTGTCCATTTTGTGCCGGAAACGAGGACAAGACGCCGCCGGAGATCTATCGATACCCCACATCGGATGGAACCGGTTGGCACGTTCGTGTCATTCCGAACAAGTTTCCCGCTCTTCAGAACTATGACGAATTGGGCCGAGAGCCGGTCAATGGAATGTTCGACCGCATGCATGGCGTTGGGGCCCACGAGGTCGTCATCGAGACGCCCGATCACTCCAGCGAGATTCCCGATCTCCCAGAAGAGCAGGTCGTTCGCATCATCGAGGCGTACATCCTGCGGCTTCGAGCTCTGATGGAGAATTCCTGGTTCCGCTACGTGATTCTGTTCAAGAATCATGGCAAAGAAGCCGGCGCCTCTCTCCTGCACCCGCACTCGCAGATCATTGCGACGCCGATCGTGCCTCAGGAGGTCAGAAACTCGCTCAATATCGCCAAGACCTACTACGAGCGCAAGGAGCGTTGCCTGTTCTGCGATGTCATGATTGCCGAGATGAAGAGCGGAGAGCGAATTGTAGAAGACATCGACGGATTCGTCACATGGGCGCCGTACGATGCCCGGTTTCCGTTCGAACTCGTCATCTATCCCAAGCAGCACTCCCACGACTTCACGACCATGAACGACGAGCAGAAGCTCGGATTGGCTCGCACGTTGATCCGAACGACACAACGGCTCAAGGCCCTGCTCGGCAACGTGCCGTACAACTTCGTCTTGAAGACGACCCCGAATCCGGTGTCTCGCCCGGGCAAACCCGGGTACTGGACGACGTTGCCGTACGACTACCACTGGCGGATCGCCGTTATGCCGAGGCTCACCCGCGTCGCAGGATTCGAATGGGGAACGGGCTTCTACATCAATCCGATGCCGCCCGAGGAGGCCGCGAAGTACCTCCGCGAGGTCGAGATCCCGATCTCCCAGTGACGGGATTGCGGATTGTGCCGCAACCGCGCCTGGCATTCATGGTTATTTCGTGCTGTGAACTATGTGTCTAGGCGCTCGAAGCGGTTTTGATCGTCGATTGCGCGTTCACGGGTCTGCAGGGCGTCGTCAGCCGCGTTGTCTCACTCGGTGATCCCATGTATTCTGGGCGTTGTCAGATGATTATGCGACGAACGCGCGTGCACGAGCGAAGGAGGCGGAATGGCTGAAGTCACTCTGACCGGCATTACGAAGCAGTTCGGAGAATTCACGGCGGTGAATGACCTATCCATGGTCATCGAGGATGGCAAGTTCACCGTTCTTGTTGGGCCGTCGGGCTGCGGGAAGACGACGACGCTGCGCATGGTCGCAGGGTTGGAGGACGCAACGCAAGGTGAGATCAAGATCGGCGAGCGAGTCGTCAATCGGGTCCCGCCAAAGGATCGCAACATCGCGATGGTGTTCCAGAACTACGCTCTATACCCGCACATGGACGTCTACAACAACATGGCGTTCGGGCTAAAGCTGCGTAAGACCCCCAAAGCTGAGATTCAGAAGCGCGTTCACGAGGCAGCCGCGCTATTGGGAATCGAGGAGAAGCTCAAGAGCAAACCTCGAGAGCTATCGGGCGGCCAGCGGCAAAGGGTCGCCGTCGGGCGTGCCATTGTTCGCAACCCACAGGTCTTCCTATTCGACGAGCCGTTGTCGAACCTGGACGCCAAGTTGAGGGTGCAGATGCGCACGGAACTCGAAGAGCTTCACAACAAGCTACGCACGACAACGATTTACGTGACCCACGACCAGGTCGAGGCCATGACGCTCGGGGATCGGATCGCGGTCATGAAAGACGGTGTCATCCAGCAGTATGCGCCGCCTCAAGGGACCTACGACCACCCAGCCAACCAGTTCGTGGCCGGGTTCATCGGAAGTCCCGCGATGAACTTCTTCCCGGCATCGGCAAGCGTAGAGGGTGACCAGATCGTCTTGGAAGGGCGCTCGTTCCGATTCGCGTTGCCGCGCGGGGATTCCACAGGCAGCTTCCCCGATCACGTCACCGTGGGTATCCGCCCCGAGGACCTGGACGGCCCCGTCTCGGAGACCGAGAACAGTGTGGAATTGCACGTCTCCGTACTCGAACAGCTGGGACATACACTGCTGGTCTATGGCTATGTGGACGAAACACAGATCGTTGCAAGCCTCGATCCGCACAAGCATGTCGAGCTGGACTCCGTGATCCGGCTGTCGGCCAACATGAAGACGTTGCACGTGTTCGATCCGGAGACGGAGCAGACCGTCATCTAGGGACCGCCGCGGCCCCGTCGGGTTGGTCACAACGTGAGGACTAGGAGATCCAACGTGCCGATTCTCGTTGTCGACGTCGGAGGCACGAACGCCGCGTTTGCACTGGCGTCTCATACAGGGAACAGCGTATCACTCGAGAAGGTCGCATCGTTCGCCAGTTGCCGATTCGAGACGTTCGACGAGGCGCTCCAGGCCTACCTAACGACGATCGGGTTCGTTCCGCAGACCGCCGTGTTGGCCGTCGCGGGGCCCGTGGCCGACGGCCGCTCCAAGCTGACCAATCTGCCGTGGCACATCTGCGCAGACGACCTCGAGTCGGCATTCGGCCTTCGAACCGTTCGGCTGATCAATGACCTCGAAGCCGTCGCGTGGTCGATCCCGCATCTCCGTGAGTCCGATCTCCTCGTTCTACAACGGGGCGAGCCTGCGCACGAAGGAACGATCGCCGTCATCGCCCCCGGTACCGGCCTTGGGGAGGCCTTCCTTACCTGGAACGATACCTCGTACGTCGCTCACCCAACTGAAGGAGGCCACGCCGACTTCGCTCCCTCCGACGAGGAGCAGGAACGACTCCTGAGGGATTGGCGGGCCACCTACGGCCATGTGAGCGTCGAACGCGTGTGCTCCGGTTCCGGTCTGGCCCACATCTACCGCTGGCTCGTCGAGACCGGCAATGACCGTGAGACGCCGTCCGTCCAGGCGGAGCTCGCAGAGACGGACGACATTGCCCCGATCATCACCTCGGCGGCGCAATCGGGGACGAGCCCGATCTGCGATCGCGCAGTGCGCATCTTCGTGGACGTCCTCGCTGCGGAAGCGAGCAATCTCGCCTTGAAGACGTTGGCCACAGGTGGGGTGTTTCTGGGTGGTGGAATCCCCAAGCATATTGCTCAATGGCTCCAGGCGGACCTGTTCGTTGACCGGTTCTGCGCCAAGGGGCGATTCTCGACGCTGCTTCGCCGCATCCCGCTGAGTGTGATCGAGGATCCCCATGCGCCGTTGCGCGGCGCCGCCGTGTTCGCCGCGGCTCGGCTTCCCAAGCGCAAGTGGGAGGACGAGACGGAATGATCCTGCGAGCCGAGAACGCTCCCTCCGAGTATGCAGACATTGTTGCGCACATCGACGAAGGGAGGATCGTCGCCCGAATGTGGCAAGGGGATTACACGGTATGGGAAGATGTCCCCGACGAGATCACCAATCGGCTTGCGTGGATTCGGCTCCCGGAGACGATGCCGCGTGAGTTAGCTCGGCTTCACGCGTGGGTTGATTCCGTGCAGAGGGACCGATTCACGAACGCGGTCCTCCTCGGCATGGGAGGATCCAGCCTGGCACCGGACATGTTCGCCAAGATCGTCGGACCGAAGGAAGGATACTCACGGCTTCGCGTGCTGGACTCGACGCATCCCCAGACGGTGCTGCAGGTCTCCGACGCGACGAATGAGCAGAAGACGCTATTCCTCGTCGCAACGAAATCCGGGACGACAACAGAGACGTTGTCGCTGTTTCGATACTTCCATCAACGTGTCTCCGATCGTGTACCGCACGGCGCCGCCGGCGATCGATTCGTTGCCATCACCGATCCGCACACGCCGCTCGCCGAGACGGCGGCCCGCGATCGGTTTCGCGATGTCTTTCTCAACGACCCCAACGTGGGGGGGCGCTATTCGGCACTGTCCTTGTTCGGCCTCGTCCCGGCCGCCTTGTTGGGAATGGACGTGGACGCGGTTCTCGGCTCGGCTCGCACGGTCGCCCACCAGTGCTCGCCGGAGACCGCGTCCGAACGGAATCCCGCTGTCACGCTTGGCGCTTTCCTCGGATCCTGTGCACTCGCCGGACGTGACAAGGCGACGCTTCTCCTGTCCGAAGGGCTCGAGCCATTCGGAGACTGGGTCGAACAACTCATCGCCGAGAGCTCGGGAAAAGAAGGCCATGGGATCGTCCCTGTGCTGGAGAGGTCGCTGGGAGAGATGCGTTCGTACGGCGACGACCGGCTGTTCATCCTGGTCGGCCCCGATGCCGACCCCCGGCTCGACCGGACTTCCGAACGGATCGTCGGCGAAGGATGGCCGGTCGTTCGGCTTCTGATGAGCGGTCCGCAGGATCTCGGCGCGCACTGCTATCTGTGGGAACACGCAATCGCCATCGCATGCCACGCGCTCGGCGTTCATCCGTTCAATCAGCCGAACGTGGAATCCGCCAAACGATTCGCTGCGCATGCGGCTGAAACGTCACGCCGCACCGGCGCCACTCCATCCCTTGATCTCAAGCCGATCTCTTCGCAAGCGATCGCATCGTTCCTCAGTGACTTGGCTCCGGGAGACTACGTCGGCCTGCAGGCGTACCTGCCGGAATCCGAGGACTTGACGGCGTCGCTCGAGAATCTCCAGACGGCGCTTCGCGATCGGTACAAGATTGCCGTAACGGTTGGCTACGGACCACGGTTTCTTCATTCCACGGGGCAGCTCCACAAGGGCGACCGAGGCAACGGGCGGTTCCTCCAACTCCTCTCCGATCACATGCCCGTCGTACCCATCCCCGACTCCCTGGATGACTCATCCTCGTCCTTCTCGTTCGGGTCGCTGATCACGTCTCAAGCCTACGGCGATCGGCGTGCACTAGAGGCGGGCCACCGTCCGGTCCGTACATTCGAGATTCCGGATCCGGCCCCAGAGGCGATTCTCACGGTCGCCGAGCAATTGACGCGCGCGTAGTGGCGAGTCATCTGCGTCGGCACGCGTAGATTCCCCTCACATCCTCACACCAAATTCCCATCCCCCTTTCACACCGTGTTCAAACGCGACGGATAGACTCCGTTCGCATCACAGAAGAGACGAAAGATACCAACGCACAGCACCTTCGGGGTCCAGGGCGAGCAGTCATGAGGGGCGTCCTGGACCCGCCTCTTGATGTACCTTTCACATGCTCCCTCGTGGGAAGAGGGCCCCCGACTCGCAACCATTGCCCGCCTCTGGGTCCGCCTCGTATGATGTCCTCGGGAACGTTGCCGCCACCGGAAAGGACATCCGATGACCTACTCGCCGGCCCTTGCTGTTGGAACCGCCGCCATCGAGGTCGTCCTGGCGGCTTGGGCTCTCTACGGACTGGGGCGTAGGCGTATTCTCCGGACAACGAGTGTCGTGCTTGTCCTTCTTGCCGCGTACCAGATCGTTGAGGTTGCGATCTGCGCCCGAGTCCCTGACGTTGGATCGCTTCCTCGGATCGCGTTTATCGTCGTTACGTGGCTGCCACCTGCCGGACTTCTCCTCATCGCGTTTCTGTCGCCTCCTTCGCGCGTTTTCTACGTCACGTCGTACGTCCTGCTGGCCGTCGCAGTGGCGATGGTTGCCTGGATCGCCGCGAATCGCGACTTCGTCTCCGCCTCGGTCTGCAACGTCGTTTATGCGAAGTACGCCAATCCACTCACCAGCTTCCGCATCTACGCGTATTCCTACTGGCTGGGGCTGTTTGGCATGGTCGTGATGTCCGCCGTGGGAATTGGCCGCTCCGATTCGCTCTCGCAACGAAGGCAGCTACGATGGGTCCTCGGCGGGGTGGTCGGCTTCATCGTGCCGGCACTCATCGTGACCCAGTTCGTCGCCCCCGCGCAGGGCGCGCTCCCCTCCATCATGTGCCATTTTGCCTTCGTGTTTGCCCTGTGCTTGGCGCGCACAGTGCTCATCGAGCGACGGGCTGCAAGAGAGACGGCCCCCGACAGGCGATGTCCGTGAGACGCGAGACCGGAAAGGTGGAATACCGTACACGGACCTCGTCTTGGCAGCGGGTGGATCAGGCGATCGCTCGGCGACGTCTCATCTCGACCCGAATCATCAGCGTGAGCAGCGCAGCCGTGCAGACGATGGCTCGTACGGCGTAGACGGTCGCGAGGGCCCCCTTGCTGGACAACAGCGAGAAGACGGCAGCCAGCAAGAGCCCGATCCACATGGTGAATGACTCCGTGTTGCGATCCGAACGCCAGAGTCTCTTCACGACAGGGAAGTAGGCAATCACGAGGATGAGCTGGATGGCCAGGTGGGCCAGCACATACTGCCGCGTGGCCGCCCAGACGACGAGGACAGCGACCACGGCACCGAGGCAGCCCATATCGAAGCGAGTGAACCGTGTGCTGCGGTTCCCCCAGATTGCGATCGCGACGGCGATGCCACTGCAAAGGATGAGGTCGGCGCTATTGAGGATGTTGTCGGCCAGCCCATACCGCCCGTCCGATAGGTACGTTCCCAGACTCCCGATGACAGCGATTGTGAAGAACACCCACATGGCCAGCGCCGGACTGATCCTGTCCCGACGGATTAGCCAGACATACCGAAGTCCGATCACGAGGTTGATGGAACACACCGCAACGATGGAAAACGTCCTCATGTCACCTCGTCTCGAACCCGAAAATCGCGAGGACAAGTCTAGCTTGTCCGGGGGTGACCCGCCAGCAGGACGTCTCCCGATGGGTCGCGTACCATGGTGCATGAGGTGATGGGATGAATCTGTATCCGCCCCAAGACATCGAGAAACCGGAGCGAATGTCGGACTTCTTCGATGTCCGCGCAGACGGCTACGAACAGCACATGCGGGAAACCGTGCAGGAGTTCGGACGATTCTACCGTGAGATCGCCCTAGCCTTGCCCGCCGACCGAGATGACTTGTCGGTACTCGATCTGGGTGTCGGGACCGGTTTGGAACTCGACGCGTTGTTCGAACGGTTCCCAAGGGCTCGCGTCACGGCCCTCGACGTCTCCGCACGCATGCTTGAGGAGCTCGCCCGGAAGGACGCCTGGTGGGCGCCGCGCGTAACGTCGAGGCGCGAATCGTTCCTGAAGTCGGACCTCGGACAGAGTTCCTACGACGCGGTGATCTCGTCGATGGCTCTGCACCACTGGACGCCCGAGGTGAAGCGAGGGCTTTACGAGCGAATCTGGTTCGCGCTCCGTGCCGGCGGCGTCTTCGTCAATGCGGACTACGTCGAATCGGAGGAGGAATCGGCCCGCCGCCTAGCTTCGTTCTCCAGACGCTCGATCGAGGAGGTCCATGCACTTCACATCGATCTTCCACTCACCGTGGAACGTGAGGTAGAGCTTTTGGGACAGGCAGGGTTCACGAACGTGTGCATCCCGTTTCAGCTCGCTCGCGCGTGCGTGTTCTCAGGATTGAAGTCCGGATGACGGGCCGCCGACCCGGTCCGGGT
>CAZXQL010000007.1:0-26243 GCA_964643395.1 uncultured Thermotogae bacterium | reverse complement strand
CCGGCGATCTTGATCTTCATCCGCGCCTCCTTACCGGAAACTATATCAGAAAAGGAGAAAGCGGTCAATCCAGGCTACAACGGAACAAATAGGAAATCGGCTATTGGTGCCAACTTAGGCAATCGCTGCCAGTCGATCCCGCAATGTGCTCGCCACACAATGCAGCCCAATGTCCCCAATATCAGGTTGAAATACCTTGAATTCACGGTTCACGTAGGCTCTCAGGGCACTGCGATACAACGTCCCCGAGCTTCTGCGTTCTCGCTGGATCAGTCCTGAATCGAGAAACCCGTGCGGTGGATCGTCGTCGATGAGTTCCTGGGGGCAGTTCGTCCAAGCCGCAATCTGGTTCGCCGAGTAGGCCCCCGGCGCATGCTTGATTAAGAACGACAGCACCCGACGATGGAGGATCTGCTCGCGAGCAAAGCGGGACACCAATCGCTCGATATGTTGGTGGACGGCGGGAGGCAGCGCACCGGCAGCGTCGTTCAGGTCTGCCTCTGAGGAGCCGTCGTCCACCAATGATGCTTGGGACACATCGCGAACGGACTCGGTGATGTCGACGGTCGAGTCGTCCGCCACGATGACGGGAAGGCTTCTCGACACGCGCTCTTCCCTCTCGGATAGTCGCCCGGAGAGCGGAGCCTCATCCGGGAACGCCGGGATCTCGAGCTTGATGTAGCCGAGCGTCCTCGCTACATCCTCGAGTTCGGCGATGCGCTCGTCTTTCGCATCGATCATCTTCTCCAGCTGTTCGATCCGCTTCTCCAGTTGCTCGGTGGGAGAAGCCGCCGCCGAGGAGGTCCGCGCGCGTTCGATCGTTTCGATGATCGACGCGCTCACGCTCCTCAGCTCGGGCGACTTGACGACCTCCAGAGAAGGCGTGAACCCTGCATGGAAGGTCGATCGCTCACGGACGTAGATCGGGAGGATCGAGTCTCCGTTGACGTAGATGCAGTCTCCCGTGTCCAGCGAACTGATGATCTCTTTGACCTCGCTCTTGCGCCAGGGAAGCAATTCGCCGTACACCCGCATGTCCACCTCATGGACGACTCGGTGCAAGAACAGCATTCCCGCTTGGCTGAGGACGTCCTTGTCCACCTTCGCACTTCGCTGCGAAACGACGATGCCTCCAAGGCCGCGCTTGCGTCCCCGCAATGCGATGCGGGCAATCATTTCCTTCAGCTCGTTCTTCACGCCCTGTGGAATAAACTCGTGCGCTTCCTCGATACCGATCATGTACGGCTTGCGGAGAGTGCCCGCCAGATTCCATAGACTCGACAGGTACACCTTGAGCAGCTCGGTGCGCTCGTCGGAGAGGAACCCGCTGAGGTCGAGAACGACGGGAACGTTCCGTTCCATGCTGACTTGCGCAATCTCTCCGGCGCAGTGGGCGTCAATCTCGATCTCCACGCCTTCGCCGGTCCCGACGACGAGGACTTCGTACTTCTCCTTGAGGCCGAAATACTCGCCTTCGATGTCCACGATCGAGAGGGGGTAGTTGTTCTGAAGGAGTTCCTCGAAGATGACGCCGGCCGTATTGGATTTCCCCGATCCGCGGATGCCCAGGATGGCCACGCACTGGCCGATTAGGTCCTCCAGATTGAGGTTGAGATCTCGACTGATGTGAAGTGGTTTACCCATCTACGCTCCCCCGTTTCCACATGCCCACGGTGCCCGCCCCTCGACGGGTCCCAGCAAGAGCCTATGAAACCGGGAGTTCGATCGACAGGGCGTGTGTCCCTTCTGCATCGCCCGTAGTTCTCACTCGGGAGGGGGAAGTCCTTCATCGATCAAGGAATGCGCCAGGGCCAACGCTTCGTCGCGGTCTGCGACTTGTCCCCCGAGGATCCGATCATGGATGTCGTTGAGGATTCGTCCCAACCGCGGCCCCGGACGGAGACCGAGGTCGCGCAGGTCGTGTCCGTCAATCATCTCGCGAGCGCGCGACAGACCGCAGATCCGCTCCATGTGATCCATCACGCGAATCGACTCTTGGAGGATCGGCGCCCATCCTGACGAACGGTGGGCACTGGCCTCGCAGTCGGCCAACAGAACCTGCAACAGGTCGAAGAACAGCGGGAACCGGGCGCGCAGCGGCGATGCATCCTGGACTTCGCCGTCGCTCACGAATCGGACTTGCTTGCCGCGTCCCATCCGCGGGAAGTCGGCGATCCGCATGTGATGCCGGACGAGGTAACTCAGTCGCTGGATTCTCGGTTTGCTCAATCGCAATCGGCGGCCGACCTCGTGGACCATCCGTGCGCCGATCGCGCAATGACCGCCCATGTTCCGTCCCTCGTTGCGCACCAGCGCGGCCGGTTTGCCGATGTCATGAAGGGCGATCGCAAGCTTCACGATCGGGTCAACGACGAAGCGGTCCGCGACACGCAGAGCCTCGATCGTGTGAACGAAGACATCTCCCTCGGGATGGTATTCCTCGGGCTGAGGGACTCCTCGGCAGTTCTCGAGTTCCGGGAGAATCCATATCAGGAGTCCGAGATCGGACATCCATTCGATGCCTTTGGCGGAGCACGGCGTCTCCAGGATCCGCAGGAGCTCGTCACCGATGCGCTCCCACGAGATGCCCCGGATCGCCTCCGCATGGTCGCGGACCGCGTGGGCTGCAGCCGGATCGATTTGCCCGTCGATCCGGCACGCGAACCGCACCAGACGCATCATGCGCAGGTAGTCCTCTCCGAACCGCACGGAGGGATCGCCGATCGTGGCCACGCGTCGCGCGACCAGGTCCCTCACCCCTCCGACCCGGTCGATCACGTCGCCGTCGGCGGTCGCCGCCAGCCCGTTGATCGTCAGATCGCGACGGCGGAGATCGGCATCCAGATCACGAACCAGATCGACTGACTTGGGCCACCGCCCGTCGTACTCGGACTCGACGCGAAATGAGGCCACTTCGTAGTGATGTCCGTCCGGCGCGACGATGAGCAGGACGCCGAATTCCTCGCCGACGCCGATGATGGCGCGATCGGGAAACAGACGGCGGATCTCCTGCGGCAATGCGGCGGTCGCAATGTCAACATCCAGGGGAGGGAACCGCACGTCCCGGCCAAGCTGCATCTGGAGTCCGTCCCGCACGACACCGCCGACAAGCACCGTCTCGAACCCCGCTTCTTGCAAGCGGGTCAGGATTTCCTTCGCGAACGGATGCGCGTCGAAGACGGTGTCTGTGCAGATTCTTGTTAACTCGGCCATGGCCCGATGACTATACAGGTCCGCGAATGCGGTCGACAACCGGATTCGGCCGTCACTCTAGCTCAAGCCCACGACCTGTCCGTCATCGTCGAGGTCGACGTTCATGAACGCCGGCCGTGCCGGGAGTCCGGGCATCGTTCGAATCGCTCCGCACAACGGGTAGATGAAGCCGGCGCCGACACTGGCTCGAACCTCACGGATCGGAAGGTCGTATCCGGACGGCACTCCCTTCCATGAGGGATCATGCGAGATCGAGAGCGGGGTCTTGGCCATGCAAATCGGGAACTCGCCGTAGCCGAGCGCCTCGTAGCGCTGCAATTGCGCCTCGGCCTCCGCGCTCAGATCGATCCCGTCCGCACCGTAGATCCGCGTCGCGATCGTCTCGATCTTCTCTCTCAGCGACAGCGTCGGCGGATAGAGAAACCGGAAGTCCGCCTCGGCCGAGCAAGCATCGATGACGGCATCGGCCAATTCCGCCGCGCCTTCCCCGCCTCGGGCGCAGGCATCGGACACAACGGCCGCGTGAGCTCCCGAGCGGGTTGTTGCCTTGCGGACGATTTCGAGTTCGGCGTCCGTGTCGCTGGGAAACCTGTTGATGGCCACGACAACGGGCACACCGAACGTGTTCGCGATCTCGACATGCCGGATGACGTTCGCACAACCGGCTTCGAGGAGATCGAGATTCTCGGTCGTGTACTCTGCTGGAAGCGGTTTGCCCGCGGTGACTGCTGGCCCTCCCCCGTGCATCTTGAGGGAGCGAACCGTGGCGACCAGAACGACGGCATTGGGGACGAGACCGCTGACGCGGCACTTGATGTCGAAGAACTTCTCGAGGCCGATGTCGGCACCGAAGCCGGACTCGGTCACCACGTAGTCGGCGAGCTTCAGCGCCATGCGATCGGAAATAATCGACGAATTCCCGTGCGCGATATTGGCGAACGGGCCTGCGTGCACGAACACCGGTTGCCCTTCGAGCGTCTGAAGCAGCGTGGGATGGATCGTGTCCTTCATCAGCACGGCAGCGGCGCCCGCAACGCCCAAGTCTTCCGCCGTGACCGGTGTTCCCCGATTGTCGGATCCCAGTACGATTCGTCCGATCCGCCGGCGCAGATCGCCGAGGTCGTCGGCCAGTGCAAGGCACGCCATCAGTTCCGACGCCGCCGTGATGTCGAATCCCGAGTCCCGCGGTACGCCGTCATGCTTGGCCCCCAACCCGATTCGGATGTTGCGGAGGGCCCTGTCGTTGACGTCGAGCACGCGCCTCCACGAAATCGTCTCCGAAGAGATATTCAGGCGCTTCAAGCCGCGCGCCGCCCAGCCCTCGTCCGAGAAATCCCGCTCGTGCATGAGACGGGCATCGAGTGCTGCCGCGATCAGGTTGTGCGCCGCCGTGATCGCGTGCATGTCCCCGGTCAGGTGAAGATTGAGTTCCTCCATCGGAATGACTTGGGCACGTCCCCCTCCGGCCGCGCCACCTTTGATGCCGAACGTCGGGCCCTGAGACGGCTGCCGGATGCACGCCGCGACGCGCTCCCCCCGGCGACCCAGCCCCTCGACCAGACCGATGCTGGTCGTCGTCTTCCCCTCGCCCAGCGGGGTCGGCGTGATTGCCGTGACGTCGATGTACTTCCCGTCCGCTTCGTCCCGGCGGTGCTCCCATGCTGCGTGCAGCACCTTGGCCTTGGTCGTTCCGTAGGCCCAGAGTTCGTCGGGGAGCACTCCCAGTTCAGCGGCAACCTGTTGGATCGGAGTCGGGACGACGGATCTCGCGATCGATAGATCGGTGTTCATCGAACCATTCCTTTCGTAACGGCGCTCGGCGTGCTACACGGGGCTCGCAGTCTGTTGGGATTCCGACACGCGCTTTGTGATATCCATGAACGACGCCGTGACGTATGCGTTCACCCATGCAAGAAAGGTCGCCGAGACCAAGATCGCGACAGCATGGATCCACAACGTCGGCGTCTCCGGCATCAGCAGGAAGTCCGTCGCCAGTGGAACGGAGTATGCGCCGGCAAGAAGAAGGAGCATCCACAGCGTGTCTCGTGGCAAGACGGTCAACGCGAAGCTCTCTCGAACCCCGGACAGCGAGCGCGCTTTGTGCAAGATGATCGCCTGCTTGTAGTAGATGGATCGCAGTCCGATGTAGATGCCCGGCAAGAGAAACAAGACGCTACCCGCCACGACGGCAGCGTTGACGATCAGCTCTCCGGCCACCAGATCGCCGAACATTTCCATCGGGACATCGCGAATCGAGAAGGTTCGTCCCTCGAATCGCGCCGCGGCGACTTGGATGACGAACGCGTGGTAGATCGGCGAGAGAAGAACGACGAAGCCGACAGTCACGACCCACCATGGTTTCCCCACATCAAGGAAGTCCGCTCGGAGCGATGACAGATACACGGCCGACGCGTACAAGAGTGAGGCTACCGCGATACTCGGTGCACGAAACGGGAGGGCGGCAGCGAACCTAATCCGTCGCGAGGTCGTCATCATCTCGAAGCAGCTGTTCCAAGTGAAGCGAGCGTTCCACGGTGTGGTCGACGATGAACTGGAGTTCGGGCGTATGTCGAATCGACAATCTGCGCGCCAGTTCGCTTCGGTAGAATCCCTGATCGCGGACGAGCGCACGGTGGAACTCGTCCGGGTCGATGTCGGTCGCCGCTGCTACGTAGACCTTGGCATGCCGTGCATCGATCGACAACCGAACCTCCATCACGGTCGGGAACGCGGAACGGACGATCGGGTCCCGGCTCTCGAACTCAACGATTGCGGCCAACTCGCGCTGGATATCCTCTTGCATTCGCGCCAACTGCCTTCGTCCTGTCATAGGATCTCCATGTCCGAGCATTCGAGATCGAAGCCGTATCCCCGCTCCACCTTCAGCTGCAGCTTCCGGAGCGCGGCATCGGAGAAGCGGGAGTCGTTGGACACGTGGGCAACCCGGATTGTCATATGGCGGAGGCTATCCTGGTCGTCGGACTCACAAACGGCAAACGACGGGCCTTGTTGATCGATGTCGGCAAGAATGCGCTTCACGATGGAACGTTTCTGCTTGATGGAGTCGATTCCATGCAATCGGAACCGGAGAGTGAGAAGTGCCGCCTTCATGCCACGGTCAACGCTCGACCTCTTCGAGCACGAACACTTCCAGGCGGTCACCGATCTGGACATCGTCAAAGTTGCGAATCCGGATGCCGCACTCCCGCCCCTCTTGAACCTCCCGGACGTCGTCCTCGAATCGGCGCAGCGATGCGATCTCTCCGCCGAAGATCTCGGCACCGTCGCGGATCACGCGAAGCCGACCCCGTCGCTCGATGCGTCCTTCGGAAACGTAGCAGCCAGCGATCATGCCCGCCGGGGCCTTGAACGTCTCTCGCACTTCCGCGATGCCGAGGGCGGTTTCCTCATAGGCGGGTCCGAGCCGCCGCTTCAATGCGCTCTCGATTTCGTCGACCAGGTCGTAGATGATGTCATAGAGCAACAGAGGGATTCCCTCGTGCTCCGCCAGTTTGACGACTTTGGCATCTGCGGTCACGCCGAATCCGACAGCCAAGCATTCTTCCCCGACCGTCGAGGCCAAGACGATGTCCGATTCCGAGATCCCGCCCACACCGGATAGCAGGATCTCCACTTCGACACCTTCGACATCAAGGGCCATGATCTCGCGTCGAGCCGCCTCCAATCCGCCGGTGGATGCCGCTTTCAGGATGAGCTTCAGCTTCGCCGGCTCCTCCGTATCGGAGAACAGGTCGTCAAGCGTTCGGACGCGCGGCGACGCCTGTGGCTGCCGATTCCGCTTGTTCTCCGCCGCCAGCTTCCGAGCCTCGCCTTGGTTCTTGACGATCTCGATTCGCGTGCCCACCTCCGGAACATCGCAGAACCCAAGGACGGAGACCGCTTCGCCGGGCAACGCAGCGTCGACGCGCTTACCGCTGCCGTCCAAGAGAGCCTTGATCCGGCCCTGCGCCTCCCCTGCCACGGCCCAATCCTTCGTCCTTAACGTCCCGTCTCGAACGACGGCGGTGGCCACCGGGCCCTGCCCCGTGGCCAAGTGGGATTCGATGATGACCGCTTCGACCGGGTTCCCCGGATCGGCACGCAGATCGCTCATCTCCGCCACCAGGAGAATCATCTCCAGAAGCTCGTCGATGTTCTGTCCCTGCAGCGCGGAGACCTCGACGGTGATCGTATCCCCGCCCCATGCCTCCGGCATCAGTCCGTGCTGCGCCAGGTCGTTGATGACCTTGCTGATGTCCGCGTTCGACTTGTCGACCTTGTTGATGGCCACGATCATCGGAACGCCTGCGGCTTTGATATGGTCGATCGCTTCCACGGTCTGCGCCATCACACCGTCATCGGCGGCGACGACCAAAATGGCGATATCGGTCACCTGCGCGCCACGAGCGCGCATCCCGGTGAACGCCTTGTGCCCCGGCGTGTCGATGAACGTGATCTTCTGACCATGAAGCTCCGCTTGATAGGCAGCGATTCCTTGCGTGATCCCTCCCGCCTCTTTCGAGGCGAGGCGGGATTGCCGGATCGCATCCAACAGAGTCGTCTTCCCGTGATCGATGTGCCCGAGTACTGAGACGATGGGCGGACGAACATTGCCCTTCTTCGCGTGCGCTTCCTTCCGGGGACGCTGTACCGGGGCCGTTGCCTCCTCCGGAGCTAGCGCAGCCGTTTCCGGCGCTTCGTGCTTGGGTGAAGCGGTCGCTTTGGCTCCAGCCGATCCTTGCTCCTCAATGAGGTGGACGATCAGTGCCGACTCCTCTTCGTCAACGGAATTGGAGGCCTTGAGCCCGGGCATTCCCAGTTCCTCGAGCTTGGCAATCAGGTCCTTGCTCGATAGATCCAGCTCACGGGCAATCTCATAGATCCTTTTCTTTGGCAACGGCGTCCTCTCCTCCGGAATCTCCGATAAGCGCGGTCCAGACTATACGAAATCGCCCAGACGCCGTCAAACGTCGGGCCTCACGGGAATAGAAGACCGTTAGCGTGTCAGCAGCCAGACGACAACCAGGACCAACGCGACGCCGCTCAACAGCCACAAGAACGTCTTGCCGCTCAGCAGCCGAATCCGATTCTTCTCTGCCGGATCGAAGTCCGTCTTGTGAGGTCGCCGGATGGCCATGCGCTGGGACTTCTTGTAGGTCTTGACGTACAGAGACATCTTCTTCTGGCGCCGATAGACGACGGCCAGATTGTGCATGGCGTTGACGAAGTGAGGATCGATCTCCAGGGCTCGATTGTACGCGTACTCCGCTCGTGCGAGGTCCCCTCCGTCTACGTAGACGTTCCCGAGTCGGTAGTAGAGCTTGGCCTTGTCGAGGCCGTACCGCAGCGCCTCCACCAACAGCGAGATCGCCGACGCGTAGTCTTTCTCCCGGCGGAGCTCATCGGCGCGCTCAAGGGCGTCCTGGACGAACGCGGCCTGCTCGTCATGCGTCTTGAGTGCGTCGGAACTCATCGATCCACTTGCTCACTTTCTGAATGTCCAGCCATGTCAGGTACTTCGGACTGCCCTTTTCTCTCGAGGGGTTTCGCAACAGGTAACTCGGATGGAACATCGGGAACAGAAGGATTCCGCCGCGCCAAGAGAAGAAGCTCCCGTGCGACTTTGTGATTCCGGGGATCTCGGGCATCAGCCATTGCGTCGACGTGTTCCCTAGCGTCACGATCAGCGCGGGCTTGATGAAGGCAATTTGAGACTCGAGGTACGGGAAGCACACCTCCATCTCAGAGCGCGAGGGAACGCGGTTCCCGGGAGGTCGGCACTTGACCACGTTGCCGATGTAGACATCCTCGCGGCGGATGCCGACTGACGCAAGGACTTCGTCCAGCTTCTGCCCCGCCGGTCCGACGAACGGACGCCCCAGATCGTCCTCGACTTCACCAGGTCCTTCCCCAATGAACATCACGTCGGCTGTCGCGCTTCCTTCTCCGAACACCACGTTCGTTCGCGTTTCGGAAAGGGGACACAGCGTGCATGTGTTCGCACGCCGTTCAAGGGCAGCCAGTGACAACTCACCGGTGGATGGATTCGTGTCCTGCATACCGCTCCTTCTTACGAGGCACACGACGTGACGCGCTTTCGACGTAGACGAAAGCGGGCAACGGGATTCGAACCCGCGACCCTCAGCTTGGGAAGCTGATGCTCTACCACTGAGCTATGCCCGCAACACGTTGCCCATTATACCGCCCCGCGGGACCAGACAAAATCAAGCCCGCAGCGCCTCCAGGGCGGCCATCGTCTTCCCGCGCAACAGGGCCAAGCACGCTCCGCCGCCGGTCGAGATGTACGAGGCGCGGTCCGCCAGGCCGAATCGTTCCATCGCCTCGCCGGTTTCTCCGCCGCCAATCACGCTGTAGGCATCCGATTCGGCGACGGCTTCGCCGAGTTGCTTCGTGCCTTCGGTAAACGGAGTGAACTCGTACGCTCCCATCGGCCCGGTCCAGACGATCGTACGTGCGGCCAGGACGCGTTCCCGGAACAACTTGATCGTTTCGGGACCGATGTCAAAGGCGTGCCAGCCGTCCGGAATCTCCCCGACGGCGCACGTCACGGTTTCCGCATCATCGGACAGATCGCGGGATGCAACGACGTCGATTGGCAGATGAACGAGCGTGACGTTCTCCTCGGCCGTCTTGCGGATTTCTCCCACTTCGCCGAGGACCTTGTCGTCGACGGCCGACGCCCCCACTTCGATGCCCATTGCGTGGAGGAACGTCATGGCGACGCCGCCGCCGATCATGATCTCATTGACGCGCGAAGCCAGGCCGTGCAGCGGGCCGAGTTTACTTTGCGCCTTCTTCCCTCCCACGACCGCAACGTAGGGACGTTCAGGAGACTCGAGGAGGGGTGTAAGCGCCTCGATTTCGGCTTGTACTAGGAAGCCGGCGTAGCTCGGCAACCGATCTGCGAGCCCCAACGTCGAGGCGTGCGCTCGGTGCATGGTCGCAAAGGCGTCATTCACGAAAAGCTCCCCCAGCTTTGCCAGTTCGCTCGTGAACGCCGACTCGTTGGTCGTCTCCTCGCGATGGAAGCGCACATTCTCGAGCAACACCACGCTCTGGAGAGCAGCGTTCGCGACCGCCGCCTCCACGTCGGCCCCGATGCAATCGTCCAGTTTCGCGACGTCCTTCCCCAGAAGCGAGCAGAGACATTCCGCCACCGGATCGAGGCGGAGTTCCTGCACGACCTGCCCCTCGGGACGCCCCAGATGCGAAATCAAGACGACCTTTGCGTCGTGGTCGAGCAGCCACCGAATCGTGGGCAGCGACGCTTGGATGCGCCGATCGTCAGCCACCTTGCCTTCATCCAGCGGAACGTTGTAGTCGACTCGGACCAGCACCGTCTTTCCATCAACTTCCGCATCTTGTATCTTGCGAAGTTCCACCACGTGCCTCCATTCTGATCGTCTTCCCGACATGCAAACGCTATTGAACGCCCTTCAGAAGGCGATTATAATGCGCGGCAATGAACAGTCAAACCTCTCTTCTTCTTGCGATCGGCGCCTTCGTCGCACTGATTGTCACCGTCGCTGCTGTCGACCAGTACTTGCTCGACAAGCATCCTCCGACGGAGGTCGAGGGGCTCATGTGGCGGGCCGAGAACGCCTTTGACCACATTCAAGACCTGGAAGTCACCTTGCAGGTCACAACGGAATCGCTCCCCGCCGACAACCTAAGAATGAAAGTGAGATACATCAAGGGGCCGCCGGCGCTCCTCTCCATGAGGTACTTGCCCCCGCAAGACGCCGCTCAGGACGAGTTCAGTTCGACGGTGCGGGATGAGACGTTCACCGTGCAGAGCGACCAGCTGTTCCACTACATTCCGAGCGAGGACATCGTCGTGACCAAACGGTGGCCCGGCGTTCCGTTGGTCACGATCGGACTCGGGATCTTCGACATCAGTCAAGTCCGGGACGACTGGGTGGCTGGGAAGACCAAGGTCAGGATTCTGCAGGACATCTCAGGATTCACGGGGCTGTCGTTCGGAACGTCGGTCTCGGTAGCGGAGTCGTTCAGCAGCGGTCCTGACTCCGTCGCCAATGCGTTCTCGGTTCCGGGCTTGGAGTCGCCGCCTCCCTATTCTCTGTGTTTCTCGTTCTGTCCGGAGTTCACGGAGGGCCAACCGGAACTGAGCCTGGGGGTGGCCCAGGCGCTGAATGCCGAAGCGGGGAACTCCATTCCCGGAAGCTACATTCTCGAGATCCGGGACGCGAGCACCGACGATCTCGTTCGGATGATCTGGATCGACCGCGAGACATATCTCATTCAGAAGGTCGTCACGTTCGACCATGGGCAGCGTGACGCGACGCTCTTGGTTCAGCTGATGACGATCGATCAAGGGCTTACCGAGGCTGACGTGGTGACGCCGCCCGAAGCCGGCGTGGAGAACGTCCGAGGCTAGGCTTCGTTCTTCTCCGTCCACTCCCGCCATTTGCGAAACTCTCCCAGGTTCAGGTCCTCTTCCACGAATTCCTGAAACTCGTCTTCCTCCGCAAACGGGGACTCGATCGCTTCCGACTGAAAGACCTCGTCGTCCACGAAGATCTGGCAGCCGGAGCGAAGGGACAGTGCAAGAGAGTCGGACGGACGAGCATCGAATTCCGTGACTTCTCCATCGGAATTACGGACATAGATGGAAGCGAAGAACGTTCCGTCCTGAACCGCCTTGATGATCACTTTGTCGATCGTCGCGTTCAGATGCTCGATCATCTGCTTCATCAGGACATGCGTCAGCGGGCGTGGAAACTCCTCGTTCTGGAGTCCGAACGCAATCGAAATGGCTTCGGAATCCCCAATCCAAATGGGGAGGGCCTTTCGAGAAGCTCGATCTTTCAGAAGGACGACGGGCGAGTTATTGGACGGATCGACCAGCAGTGCCTTGATGACGACCTCTCGCATGGGCAACTCCTTGCCGACGCAGGACACCGTCGGCATCAGGATTATAGCTGCAATCGGCAGAATCGGCAATTGACGCCGTCATTGGCGGCGTCTCGTTCATCCGATACACTTCCGGGAAGTCCAGGAGGTCCTCATGTGCGGAATCATTGGAACCATCGGCACGGAGCCCGTCGTCCCTTTGCTTCTGGAAGGGCTGAGCCGTCTCGAGTACAGAGGCTATGATTCCGCCGGAATCGCAACCATCGAGGGAGGCCAATTGGTCCGCTTCCGCGAGGTCGGCAAGGTGCGCGACCTCGCGGCAGCCCTCCAGAACGTCCCGTCAACCGCCGTGGTTGGAATCGGCCATACGCGTTGGGCCACGCACGGCGCGCCGACTCAGGAGAACGCTCATCCTCACGTCGATTGCCATGAACGAATCGCGCTGGTCCACAACGGCATCATCGAGAACTATTCCGCACTGCGCGAGGAGCTGATCGCCCAAGGACACGAATTCCGGTCCGAGACGGACACAGAGGTTCTCGCTCACCTGATCGAGCAAGCGTTCGACGGAGATCTGCTCGCCGCAGTGACGGCCGCGGTCCGACGGGCTGAGGGCGCGTTCGCACTGGCCGTCCTTTGCGCAGAGACGCCCGACCGCATTGTGGCCGCACGTCGTGGAAGCCCGCTCGTCGTCGGTCGATCCAACGACGCCAGCTTCGTGGCATCGGACATCCCTGCGTTGCTCGGAAGGGCAGAGTCGGTGCTGTTCCTTGCCGACGATGAGGCCGTCGAGCTGACCCGTCAGACGGTTCGCGTCGTCGACTTCGAAGGCCATGAGGTCCAGCGCCCCACGCACAAGGTGCGCACCGATCAGGTTTCGATCCAGAAGGGCGGATACAAGCACTTCATGCTGAAGGAGATTCACGAGCAGGATCGCTCAGTCGGAGAAACGGTCCGTGAGAAGGTGTCATCCGAATCGTCCCGACTTACGATGCTCCAGGCCGCAATCCGCCCATTCGACCACATCTACCTCGTCTCGTGTGGGACCGCGTTCCACGCCAGTTTGACCGCCGAGTACATGTGGGAGCGTTACTTGGATGTGCCGATCCAGTCGATCATCGCATCCGAGTTCCGCATGAGAACGCCGCACCTGTCCAACCGTTCGCTCGTCATCGCTGTCTCTCAATCCGGGGAGACGATTGACACGCTGATGGCCCTGCGACGCGCCAAGGACGCGGGAGCCCAAGTGATCGCATTGGTGAACAACGAGCAATCCACGATCGACCGCGAAGCGGACGCATCGGTCTACACGCGCGCCGGGATCGAGATCTGCGTGGCCGCCACCAAGACGTTCACGGCTCAGATCGCAGCGCTGGGCCTCTTGGGGATCCAGCTCGGCCAGGCTCGGCTTCCGGAGGCTGAGATCCGCGCCGAATTCCGGCGCTTGGCGATGCTTCCCGGTCGAATCGACGAGAGCTTACAGAAGGAGCCGGAGATCCGCGCAATCGCGGAGAAGCTTCATCATGCCACGGACGTGCTGTTCCTGGCTCGAGGCGAGCTGTTCCCGATCGCCCTCGAGGGGGCGCTGAAGCTGAAGGAGATCTCCTACATCCACGCCGAGGGCTACCCGGCCGGAGAGATGAAGCACGGCCCCATTGCGCTGATCGACGAGGAGACGCCGGCCGTCTTCCTGCTATCCCGTCACATTGCGTTCGAGAAAGTGCTGTCGAACATGGAGGAGGTCAAGGCCCGCGGCGGCAAGGTCATTGCCGTCACGGACGTGCCTGACGACTCGGCGATCACTCGGTTGGCCGATTCCGTGATCTCGGTCCCCGATGTGGAGGGAATCTCGCGTCCGATCCTATTCACCGTCCCGTTGCAGTTGCTGGCCTATCACACCGCCGTGTGGCGCGGCACGGACGTCGATCAGCCGCGGAACCTCGCCAAGACCGTGACCGTTGAGTAGCCGCTCGGCGTCTCGAATAGTCCGAACCCATTCATCGCCGTCGCCCTCGTGGGATCGGGCTACTGGGCAACCGTTTTGGCCAGTTCGAGGATTTTCGGGTTGACATTTGTGCAGGGCTCGTCCAGCGTCGCATACGGCACGGCCTGGACAGCGTGGCCGTCGTAGACCAGCATCGCGGCCGTCGTCCCGTCGGCGAACGCCTGGATCGACGCTTCGCCGAACCGATTGGCCAGAATGCGATCGAACGCCGTCGGCGATCCTCCCCGCTGCAGGTGCCCGAGGATGGTCAAGCGTGTCTCCAGGCGGCCCAGTTTTTCCAGACGCTCGCAGATCCGCCGGGTTGCCGACCCCGAATACGGTTTCGCGTCACGTGGAGCGAAGCCTTCCGCCACAACGATGATCGAGTGCCGCTTGCCGAGATCGAGTCCAGCTTGGACGTCGTCGGCGATCTCATCGAGAGAGACAGGGACTTCCGGAAGCAGGATGATCTCCGCGCCGCCGGCCAGTCCTCCCATCAGGGCAATGTATCCCGACTCTCGTCCCATCACCTCCACCACGAACGCTCGCTCGTGAGCGATGGCCGTGTCGCGAAGTCGGTTGAGGCACTCGACGACCGTGTTGAGCGCCGTATCCACGCCAATGGCCATGGTCGAGAGCGGAACATCGTTGTCGATGGATGCAGGAACACCAATGACACGAACATCGTTTTCGCTTAGCCATTGAGCCCCTCGAAGCGATCCATTCCCCCCGATCACGATCAGCCCGTCGAGACGATGCTCTCGGATCGCCTCGAGCGCACGCTCTTGCCCTTCCGATTTCATGAACTCCATCGAACGAGCCGTGTGCAGCATGGTGCCGCCGCGTTCGATGATGCCGCCCACGGCCCGGTTGTCGAGTGGAATCACCGTACCGTCGAGCAATCCTGCATACCCACGATCGATACCGAACATCGTGAATCCAGCTTTCGTTCCACAACGGACGGCGGCGCGGATAGCCGCGTTCATCCCGGGAGCATCGCCCCCACTCGTCAGCACTCCAATTCTTCGGATCGTCATTTCAGCTCGATCACTCCTCACGCGTCCCGTCCGGCGCCAACGCCGCGTAGACGAGGTCCCCGCCCACGAATGTCATCTCGACGCGACGGTTTCGGACATCGTCCGGACGCAACCTTGGATCTTCGTCCAGAACGACAACGTCCGCCAGCTTCCCGGGCATCAGACTTCCCTTGTCATTCTCCTCGAACCCGAACAGCGCCCCTCCTGCTGTGTAGGCGTCCAGGGCCGCCTCAACCGGCACTCGCTGGCGCTCGTACGGACCATTGACCGCGCCGTGCAGTCCGTAGAGGGGGGACGGCGGCATGCCGTCCGAGCCGAAGGCAAGCGGGATCCCTGCTTCATGAATGGACAGGATCGGGTTGCTCGCCTCATCCCGATCCGATCCGAGGCGCCCGTCGTACATCCTTCCCGGTCCCGACCAGTTCGCCGTGAAGTTGGGTTGCATGCTCAGGTGGATGCCGGCCGCCTTCACGCGATCGAGCTGTGCAGGCAGCGGAAGCTCGAAGTGCTCGATGCGATGTCGCAGAGAACGGTCGGTCCGAGCCGACTCATGCGTCTGAAGCACTTGCTCGATCGCGCGGTCCCCGATGGCGTGGATCAGCGTCTGCCAGCCGGCTCGGTCGGCGGACTCGACCCATCGTCGCAGCTGAGCGGACTCGTGGTTGAGCTGTCCCAATCCGCCACTTCGGTACGGGATCGATACGGCCGCGTTGGACGCGCCGATCGACCCGTCGGCGAACACCTTGATCCCCCCGAATCGGACCCACGAATCGCCGAACCCGGTCCTCAATCCGACCGAGGTCAGCTTGTCGAAGGATTCGACGTTCGGGCAGAAGATGACGCGCAGGCGTCGCTCGCGACGCTGAGGCAGGAACGCTTCGAAGAAGTCGAGTGACGTCATGGTGTGAACGGTCGTGATTCCCAAACGATGGCACAGCCCCGCCGCGGCATTCAGCGCCTCGATCGTTGCGGCGCGGTCGGGGTGCACGACTCGATGCATCTCGGCGACGGCCCCCTCGCGCAGCCATCCCGGTCCGTACTCGATGAGGTCGTGGGGAGCCGTGCCGGGGACCCGGTCGAGAGCAGCGCTGTTGGCAGTCAGTAAATGGCCGTCCAGGCGAATGGCAAGAACGGGCGAGTCGGACGTGACGGCATCCAGCTCGGCTCGTTCGAGGTATCGGCGGTCTTGCCAGAGCGACTCATCCCATCCGTACCCGACCACCCATTCGCCCTGCCGATCCTTCGCAGCTTGCGCCAGGATTTCGAGCGTATCGGCACGCGATCGGTTCGCAAGATCGACCCTCCACCCGCTTTCGACCAGACCCGTGTGAAGCAGGTGGATGTGGGCATCGATGAATCCGGGGAGGACGAACCGTCCCGCGAGATCGATGGCTTCGACATCGGCCGATTCCGGCCACGCTCCGGCAACCTCGGCAGCCGTGCCGACGGCAAGGATCCGGTCGCGATCCAGAACGACCGTGTCGGCGTTCGAGGATCCGTAGATGGAGCCGTTCTGCAGGATTCTGACGACACTCTCTCGGGGAGCCGGTTCTGCCATGCTGCGGCCTCCTTCGGCCGGATTCAATCCGAGCCTATCGCTGAATCGCCAGTCCGTTCGCCGATGCTCCGGGGAACGCGCTCAGGACCAAACCGGTCCCGGCCCCGGTGAGCGGATCGACTTGCGCGACTTGATGCCGATCTTGTTCGACGACCCACAGGAATCCGTCGTACCAATCGAATCCGGAGATCGGGAACAGGTCGTCCGACAACGCGATGGGATCTGGGCGCATGGAGAGCTGCGTACTGGAGAAGATGTCAATCGCCGGCACGATCTCCAGTTCATACAGAAGGTGCGTCTCCGCCTCGAGCACCCACAGGGCTCCCGCCGCTTTCGGACCCGCCTTCCAGGCAATCCCCTGCGGCGTTTGCAGGAACGGAGCGCTGCCGAGATTCGGCGAAGATTGGAAGTAGGTGGCGCCGAACGCATTCAGCACCTGCTCGGTCGACGGGTTGATCTCGTAGATCTTCCGGCTCAGCCGGTCCACGTGCCAGACTCGAAACGGCGCAACCGGCGCGTATGTCAAACCACCCGGGTTCTGGGCCGGCGCCGAATGCTGCTGCAACACGTTCCCAGTCTCCGGATCCAGTTCGAACAACCGTTGGTATCCGCCTCCCATGCATGCAACGTACAACGACCACGTTCCCTCGCGCTCCGCCACAGCCAGTCCCCGCGGCTGCTCGGCAGGTGCGGCCAGTGTGAGAATCACATGTCCGGACGCATCCAGTTTGTAGATCTCGTCGAGATTCTCATCCGCAACCCAGAACGCCGGATCGACATTCACCGTGACCGTGTCCGTGTCCGTCGAACCGTCCGCCCCACGGACAGTAAGGGTGATCTGGTACTCGCCCGCGTGATTGAACGTGTACGAACCCGCAGCTCCGTACACATCCCCCTCGGCGCCGAACGTCCAGCGATACGTGCTCACCCCATCGACAGCGTGCGAATCGCCCGCATCGTAGGAGATGGTGAGCGGAACGGTCCCGTGCGTCTGGGAGATCTGAAGAACCGCCACCGTCCCCGGAGCCAACGTACATCCGCCGACGAACAGCGCCGCCAGCCCGCACAGCCAGAGAACCTTCCAAGAACCTCGTCTCGGCATGATTCAACCCTCCCATGAATCCATGACACATTGTACCGTGAGGACGGCGCAAAGGTCCGACTGATTCGCAGAGCATGCGTGTATCCAGCTTTCTTGCACTTTTCTTGCGCATTATTTCCATAGATCGGGCAATCCCTGTTGGAGTCTGGGCGGATGCCTCCTTCCATGTTTCTTGCATCCTTCTTACCGGGCATCTCCATAGAATCCGTTTCTTTCCCGGGTAGTCTCGAATTGTAGTTTGACTTGGGGAGATGCGACGCAAACGTCCCAGATTGACACCGTACTAGACGGGAGGGGGGTGAACTCCATGGCCAGCAAAGAGATCCTGGACAAGCTTTCGATCTATATTCCTCAGAGGAAGATGGAGGAGAAGCCAGTCGAGCGGCTGATCAAGCTCGGCGAGAAACGGGACCGGTCGATCAATTACTTGGTCGTCGATGCCATCCTTCAGTACCTTGATCGAGAGGAAAACAAGAGCTAGCTTTCGCAGCTAGCAAAGGATTCGCCGCACGTGGCTCGTCATGAGACACGTGCGGCTTTCATTTGCTCTACAGGAGTTCTCGGACGCCTCCGATATCGACGTGATCGGAGACGAGGGCGGTCATGCCCGCGATGTGTTCCTCATCCTCCGCCCTCAAGAGGGGTCTGATCTTCTCGATCTGCAGCGCTGTCGTGTACGTGTCGCCGGGAACGACGAGGAGCGGAACATCCTGGCTGCTCGCCTTGGCGACGATGTTGGCTGGCGGAATGATCCCGTTGGTCAGCACGATTCCCGCCGTCCCTTCGGTATCCATCATCGCCAGAATCATGTCGCTACGGTCTCCACTCGTGATCACGAGCTTGTCCGGATCGTTGATGTGCGGATGCACCAGCACCGCACCAACCGACATCGCACCGACCAGGATCGTCTTTGCGCGGTTGTGCAGTCCGTTCTCCCCTGCGAGGACCTTGGCAAACAGCTTGTCGGCCACGGTGGCAAGGGAAAGGGTGGAGAACTCGGCCCGGTACGGCAGGATGCCCAGCACGTTGACGCCGAGCTTCTCGATCTCCGGCAGGTGAACCTGCCGGAAGTCTTCCATCTGAACGACCTTGTTGATGATCACGCCCGCGACGTTCGCTTCGTCGCTTCCGACGAAGCGATGAATGAACGCCAGGTCGTCTGCGATGTCGTTCTCGTCCCCGCTCGCCAGGATCAGGACCGGGGCGCCGGTTTCCTGGGAGATCGTCAGCGGGTCGAGGTACACGGAGGCGCCGTAGGCGAGGTCTTTCCCGCACTCGATGAACACGGCCTCCCGTCCTGAGCCCACCTGATTCACAATGCGGCCGAACTCCTCGAAGATGGCCGCCCGGTCGTACATGTACCGCAGCTTGGAGTGGTCAAATCCGATGCTGATCGTCTCGGGCTCTTCCCCGAGGCTGAACAGCTGCGTCAGAAGCGATGCATCATAGTCCCAGAGGCGCTTCTTGCGATAGAGAAATCGATCTCCAAGCGGCTTGAGGTACCCGAACCGCTTGCCCAGGATGCGTGCCAATGCAATGATCGTGCTCGTCTTTCCCGCGCCATCGCGCGTCGAGGCCACGATGAGCGATTTCACACTACCTCACCTCCCCAGGGCTTTGAAACAAGATACGTACGTCCACGGCCTTCGCTCCCTCCCCGAGATCGTAGGCGACGAGCGGGTTGATCTCGATGTCCGTGATCTGCCGACATTGGTCCACCAAGTGACTCAGCTTGACGATGACGTCCGCCACCGCCTCGATGTCCTTGCGCTTCTCCCCTCGAACTCCGAGGAGCAACGGGAACGACCGCAGATCGGCGATCATCTCGAGCGCCGTATGCCGATCCACCGGCGCCGCACGAAACGCGACATCCTTCATGACTTCAACATAGATGCCTCCGAGTCCGACCATCACTGTCGGACCGAACGAGCGGTCCTGACGGGCACCGATGATCGTCTCGACGCCGGGGCGAACCATTTCCACAACCTCGATGCCTTCGATCTTGGCATCGCGTTTGTAAGCTCTACACGACCGAAGGATCGCCTGATACGCGTCGATCACCTCGTCGCTGGTCTGTAGATCCAACGCGACGCCGCCCGCGTCGCTCTTGTGGATGATGTCCTTGGAGACGACCTTCAGAACGACGGGATAGCCGATCTTCTCCGCAGAGCGGACGGCCTCGTCGAGATTGCGGGCAACGACCGATTGCGGCACGTCAAGCCCCAGCGCCGTCGCCACGGATGCCGCTTCGTGAGCGAGCAAGAAACCGCGGCGCTCCTGTCCCGCTTCCTGCAATACGGCCTCGATGCGATCAAGCGGGAGCGGCTCCGGGGAAACCGGCTCGCGCGTCCCCTGATGATTGCGCCACGAACGATACAGGGCGCCGAGACACGAGACCGACTCGTAGACGTTGGCGAATACGGGGATACCGTCCTTTCTCAACTCACGAACCAGCGCCTCGATCTTCGCCCCCCCGAACAGCGTGAACACGATCGGCTTTCGCTCGCGGAACTCCGCGTAGCTATCGCGAAGCAGCTGCCCGAACTGATCGGTATCGAAGACAGCGGTCTCGCAGTAGAGGGCAATCACCGAGTGGATCCGATCCTCTTCCAGCGACGCTTGCAGTGCGCGCCGGTAGTCGTCGGCGGTGGCTTGCCCGGTCAAATCGACCGGGTTCTTCGAGGAGCCGAAGTCCGGCATGACGTCCGAGTACGCAGCCTGGAGCACCTGCTGATCATCATAAAGCGCGACGTCGAACTTCTCGCAGGCGTCGGTCGCCATGACGCCGATGCCGCCGCCGTTGGTGACGATCACGGCGTCCTTTCCCTGAGGGAACGGCGCCGATGCCAGATACTGCACCCAGTCGAATGCGTCCTGGATGCTCTCGGCGCGCAACGCGCCGCACTGCTTCATCACGGCATCGAACACGTCGTCGGCTCCGGCAAGCGATCCGGTGTGCGAGGCCGCGGCCATCGCACCGCGTTTCGAGCGCCCCGATTTGATCACGACGACATGCTTCTCGCGTGTAACCCAGCGAAGCGTCTTCGCCAAGCGGTCCCCTTGTTTCACGCCTTCGATGTAGAGCAGGATCACTCGCGTTCTCTCGTCTCGTCCTAGGTATTCGAGCAAGTCCGCTTCATCGACGTCCGCTTTGTTGCCGACCGAAACGACGGCGGACAGGCCGAGCGATTCGGCCGCCGTCTTTCCGATCATCGCGATGCCCAACGCGCCGCTCTGCGTGACGATGGCCACGCGGCCCGGAAGGATGCCGCTCGGTCCGAACGTCGCATTCATGTGATTGACGTCGGAGAAGACGCCGAACACGTTGGGTCCCAGAACGCGCATGCCGTGTTCGTGCGCGACCTTGACGATGCGCTGTTCCTCATCGATATTGCCGACTTCCGAGAAGCCCGAGCTGATCACAACCAGATGTTTGACGTTCCTGTTTCCACACTCGACGACTGCGTCATAGACGAACCGGGCGGGGATGGCCATGACCGCAACGTCGACGTCGTCCGAAATCTCGGCCAACGATCGCAAGACGGGAAGGCCGAGAACCTCCCCTCCGTGCGGGTTGATCGGGTAGATGACACCCTGATAGCCGCCCTTCACGAGGTTCTCCACGATGCGGTAGCCGATCTTGTCCGGGTTGGTGGATGCCCCGAAGACGGCGACCGTGCGAGGCTGGAAGAGGCTTCTCATCTCGGCTGCGATTCCGCCTTGATCCTCAGAACAGCATTCGGAGTTCATAGACTCCTGCACCTCGTTTCTTTTCGATCGAGAATCCGGCCGCTTCGAACAGGTGCATCATGGCTTGGTTCTCCACCAGCACCTCAGCCCGGAATCCCAAGAGACCTTTTCTCTTGGCGAGCAGCGTGACATACGTCAGCAGTTCGGTCCCGACTCCTTGATTCTGGAAGTCGTCCCGGACGACCAGTGCCACTTCCGCGGTATGCGCGTCCGGCTCGATCCCGTACTGCGCCACGCCGACGACCGCTTCGACCTCTCCGATCTGCGCCACGGCAAGCAGGATCATTTCGCTCGCGTAGTCGATGACGACGAACTCCTGAAGCCGCTCGTGCGGCATGTCCTTTCGGGCCGAGATGAACCGCCGATACACCGACTGGTCGGAAAGGGCGTAGAAGAAGTCCTTCAGCAGCGGCTCGTCGGAGATCCTAACCGGACGCAGCAGGATCTCCAACCCGGATCGCGTCGTTCGGTACGTCTCCAGCTCCTCAGGATACTCGCCCCGGCTCCCAGGCACGAACGCCTGATCGGCGTAGATCAGGTGCTTCGCCTTGGCGTCCCGTAAGAGCTGTGATCGGAACGATGGATGAGCGATCCGGATCAGCTCCATCGCCCGTTCGCGCAGGTTCTTCCCGTGCAGATAGGCAATCCCGTACTCGGTCACGACGTAGTGAACGTCGCTTCGCGTCAGCGTGACGCCCGCTCCCGGGCTCAGCTCGGGAACGATGCGAGAGACCGTTCCCTCTCGCGCCGTCGACGGGAGAACGAGAATCGATTTTCCCTCGGGCGCCAGCACGGCTCCCCGCATGAAGTCCGGTTGTCCTCCCACGCCACTGTAGACGGCGCCGTCGAGCGACTCCGCCGTGGCTTGCCCGGTCAAGTCGATCTGCAACGCGGAGTTGATCGCCGTCATCCGCTCGATCCGGCTGATGATCGATGGATTGTTGGTGTAGTCGACGGAACGGAACGTCACCGCCGGGTTGTCGTCGAGAAACTCGTACGTCGACCGCGATCCCATGCAGAACGACGCCACCGTCTTGTGGCGATCGAGCGACTTGCGCGTGTTGTCGACCACGCCGGCCTGCATCAGGCGGACGAGACCGTCACTGAGCAGCTCAGTGTGGACACCCAAGTGTTCCTTGTCGGCAAGCCGGGCGAGAATCGCATCCGGAATCCGGCCGTATCCCACTTGAATCGTATCGCCGTCTTCCACGAGTCGGGCCACGTACTCGCCAATCCGGTCTGCCACATCATCGGGAGGACTGGACGAGAATTCCAGAAGCGGCTCGCGGAACGCGATCGCGAAATCGATGTCCGACAAGTGGAGGAAGCTGTCCCCGTGCGTCCTCGGCATGAACGGGTTGATCTGGCAAATGACCGTTCGCGCTTGATCCACCGCCGTTCGAACGATGTCGACGCTGACTCCTAGGCTGACATACCCGTGTTCGTCCGGTATGGACGTTTGCACCAGAGCAACATCGATCGGAATCACGCCGCGCATGAGGAGGTCAGGAACTTGAGATAGGAAGATCGACGTGTAATCGGCCTCCCCCCGGTTGACCGAGTCGCGCGTCGGTCCGCTGACGAAGAACGAGTTCAGCCGGAAGTTGCGCTTCACGTCGTCTTGGAGATACGGATTGACTCCCAGTGTCCACACGTGAAGGACCTCGGCATCGAAGAACGCCTTGGGGTGGGCTTGCGTGTACGCGACGAGCTGGTCGATCAGGTACTGCGGATAACCGCATCCGGTTCCGATGAAGATCCGATCGCCACGATGGATCGCCGTAAAGGCCCGTTCAGGAAGTACAAACTTCCCGGGGTACGTCGCTTGCAGCTGCGTCAGATTCGGTATCGACTCTCCGGCCGAGCTTTCCCCGGACATCATCCCCCCGAAGTTGGTTTCGGACTGCTCTTCTTCATGCTCGTAGCCTTTGCATCGGGCCCGAAGGCGCCTCATTCTCACCGAAGACTGATTGGCATTCAAGCGACGAGAAGCTGGAAAGGGAGCGGCGGAAGAGGCGAATTTGAGGTGATTGCCCTCGACCTCATTCGCGTCGTGCTAGCGGACACTGGACACTCCCGCCGCCTTCCACAAGGAGGTGACACGATCGTTTCCGTTCGCTGCGCACCACCCGGAGCTCTGCCAACGAACGTAATGACGATTACTCTAATCGACGCTCATGACCGTGAGTTTGCAAAGGGCGTGTGTCCGCAAACGACCGGTCATGGCGCACGTCGGCATGGGAGCTGTGTCCTTCGGCGCACTCCGCCCGCTACTGACAGGCGCCGAGTTCAGGTAAGATCATGGGGCAGCATGACTACGCTGCATCGGGAGGACTGGCAATGAAGGTAGCGGCCATCGCGGTTGTCGTTCTCGGGCTGGGATGCATGACAGTCTTCGCCGAGGCCTTGGAAGGGCAAGGAACGGCCTCGGGGAATGTTGTGCTTTGGTTCTCGGGTACGGCGGTCACCGCAACGTTCGATGGGACATTCTCCCTCTCCGGCGAACTCGTCCTAGATGGTACCTCCATCCCATTCACGGCGTCCGGATGGGCAAAGGGCGCCGGATCCGGGGACACGTCCACGATGGACGTCGAGGCGTGGGCGACGTTCGCCGCCCGCGGAGAGACGGGCACCGGGGATGCGTTGTCCGTTCAGGGAGGCCTCACTCTCGCCGGCTTGTCCGCAGACACGTCCGGGTCGTCAGGATCCGGGACGGGGGACTTCTTCGCGACCGTCTTCTTGGGCGACCGGCAGTACTACGCTCAGGGGAGCGCCGAAGGGTCGGCATCCGGAATGTTCGTCGTTCCCGAAGATCCGCTGTCGATGGAGCTGGCCGGAGACGGCACCTTCCATCTGTCCGGAGCCCTGACGCCGGCGCCGCCTGTCGATCCCAATGACGAATCCCAGGATTCGAACGGTCCCGATCTCGACGCCCGAGCCGAGGAGTCCGTCGCCGGACTCCTTCCGTGGGAGCCGGGAAGTTGGCCGGACGACCTCTTGTCCCAGCTGTTGGACATCCTGACCCGCGCGGTCGATCCGTCGGAGATGGTGGAGGAGGCTCCGCCTCCCGAGTAGATTCGTACGATCCCCCGCTCCGAATCGCAGCGCATCGGCGCCGTCGGTGTCGCCACCGCGTCGTGCGCCGTATAATCCTTCGATATGGACACGTCGATCGAACATCGTCTGCTGAACCGCGAGAATCCGCTACGGCGCGGCCGTAGCGTCGTCTTCCCGGACTACTCGGGGTACTGCATTTCCTCCATTCCGTCTCTTGTTGCGGCAGTTTTTGGGGAGGACACGGAGGACGGCCTTCTGGCCCGGCTTGCGGAGCCCTACATGGACTACGAGCGCATCGTCCTGCTCGTGCTCGACGGCTTCGGATATCGTAAGGCGCAAGAGCTGTTTGCGGAGTTCCCCGACTCGGCGCTGGCAACGCTCGGCCGGACCGGGCGCCACCTGCCGCTGACATCGGTGTACCCGTCGACGACCGTCGCCGCATTGACATCGCTGAGCACGGGAGTCGCGCCGCTGGAGCATGGGATGATCGGGTACCGCCTCTACTTGCGGGAAACCGCCAGCATCACCAACATGATCCGATTCACAACGGTCGGAAACTCGCGGCCTGACAGCGCATTCGCTATCGGACTCGATCCGGAGGCCCTGTTTCCGCAACCGACGTTCCACGCACGGATGGCCGCCTGCGGAATCGCCGCACACGCCGTCCTGCCTGGATACATCGCCAACAGCGGCTTGTCGCAGGCGCTCTACCGCGGCTGCACCCAGTCTCATGCCGCGGTCAGCCTTCCGGACATGTTCGTGCGAACCCGTGAGATCCTGCGGGAGAGCGACGGCAAGACGTTCGTCTCGCTCTACTGGCCGGGGCTTGACTCGGTCGCGCATGTCCAAGGACCGGACACCGAGTCGTACCGGGACGAATTTCGCGCCATCGACGACGCCTTGCGACACGGACTGATCGGGCAGGTGTCCGATACGCTCGTCATCGTGACCGCCGATCATGGCTTCGTGCCGATGGCCCCGGGGGACTACGTGCTGCTGGACAGCGAGTTCGATGCCGGCCGAGCCTTGCTGATGCCGCCGGTCGGAGAGCCCCGTGCTTCCTATCTGTTCACGCGCGACGGCGGCAAGGAGATCGTTCAAAGCGCGTTCGCGGAGCCGCGCGACGATGGACTGATCTGCGTCATGGCGGATGAACTGCTCGAATCCGGATTGCTGGGGACCGCCTCGCCTCATCCCCAGATCCCGTATCGCATCGGCGATTTGGCACTGCTGTCGACCGGCACGGCCGGCACGTTCCAGGACTACCCGGACGCCGCCCTGTTGCGGGGCATGCACGGAGGACTGACCGAGGACGAGATGCTCGTCCCCCTCATTCTTGCGGCCGCCTAGCACGAGGAACAGGAAAGGAGAACCATGATTTCGATCGGACGAAGCGGGGACGTGAAGCCACGCGTGTACAACGATGGACAGCAGGCCAAGCATGTCGAGAAACGGGTTCTCATCGGACCCGCCGATAGCGCCCCACGCTTTGCGATGCGCAAGTTCACCGTCGGATCCGGGGGCTGCAGTCCCTACCATACCCACCCGTGGGAGCATGAGGTCTACGTTCTCGCCGGCCAAGGCGAGGTGCGATTCGCGGGCGGAAGCCGCCGAGTCTCGGTGGGGGACTTCGCATTCGTCCCCGGC
>CAZXQL010000006.1:0-27150 GCA_964643395.1 uncultured Thermotogae bacterium | reverse complement strand
CAGGATCCTGTGAGGTTCACCCCTCGTGTGGGTTCAAGTCCCACCTCCGGCACACCCATCCGTCGTTTATCCCCCTATGTGCCTGCTGCGGCGCCGATTATCCGTACGTTCGGCTTGCCAACACGGCGAGGAGGAGGAATCCCACCTGCAACAACAAGAACCGCGTCGTCACCTTCGATTCCGGCCATCGAAACGCCGGCAGCCAGTGGGCCGTCCCTCCATGCGGGGTATCTTCGAAATGGTGGTGAAACGGGCTCATCCGGAAAACTCGGCGGCCCGTCAACCGAAGCACGGAGACTTGAAGAATCACCGATGCGGATTCGAGGGCGAAGACACCCGCCAGAATCGGGAGCAAGAAGGCGGCCCCATTGGCCAGCGCCAGCGCACCGATTGCGCCACCCAGTCCGAACGAGCCAACGTCGCCCATGAACAAACGAGCAGGATGAGCATTCAGCCACAGGAACCCACACAGGCTTCCGATGAGGGGAAGAATCAGGAGAGCATTCCCGGTTGTTGGGAACAGGGCGAGGAGGCCTATCAGCACGAGTGCCGATACGCCGCCAGCCAGTCCGTCGAGTCCGTCCGTCAGATTGGCGCTGTTGGTGGAGGAGAGAAACAGAATCCAGCTCAAGAAGAAGCCGCCCGCCCAGGGCAAGACGATCCCGACGTGGGTGAAGGGAACCTGCTGTGGAACCAGAATCCGGCCCCGAAACGCAACGAATAGGGCGATCGATACGGCGCTGCCGAGAACGATCTTCTGAATCCCGGTCAGGCCGGTCGAATGCTTCCGCCGTAGGCTCAGGATATCGTCGAGGAATCCCAACGCTCCGAACCCCAATCCGGCGGCGAGCACGAAGCCGGAGTGGCCCGGCCAACCCAGAAAAGAACCCAGCGGGATGACGGCAACCGTCCACATCCCAAGAATGATCAGACCCCCCATCGTCGGGGTACCGGACTTCACGGCGTGAGAACGCGGACCGTGGTCCCGAATCTGTTGGCCGATAGCGTGCAGCCGCATCCAGTGGGCCAGACCTTGGCACCCGGAAGTGGATGCGGGAATGAGCAACAAGCCGGCGAGGAGGACGAAGCTCACTTCGTCTCCACGCCCCGGAACTCGCCGTCACATTCGATCAACCGGCGGCGGATGCCGGAATGATCCGCTCTCTTGGCGGCCAGAGCGTCCTGGACGAGCTTGAACAGGTGGTAGCTGGACAGAATGCAGTACCCCTGGTCGGTGCAGCCACGCAAGACCGCGTCCGAGAATTGCGTCGCTCGGCGCTTGGGGTCGAGTTCCCGCGATCCGCTGACGACCAGGATTCCCTTGAGGCGTCCGTCGCCGTCAGTCACGGCGCGATCGACGGCGCCGAGCAGCTGCCGATAGGCGGTGACTTCCACCTTGGCGCCCTCGGCGGCGGCGGCCACGACGAGCGCGTCTCCCTCTTCACAGCGCAGCATCAATGCGCCGTCTTCGCTCTGCACATCGAATCCAAGAGCACGGAATCCATCGGCGACCGCGGGTAGGAATGAGAATCTTCCCCTGGCATAGAGCATCCGCTTATAGCGTGTCGTCTCTTCCCATTTCGAGCGTAGCTCGGCGATCTTGCCGCTCAGGGCAGCATGGCGCTCCTCGAGCCGAACCAACTCGTCGTTGAGCGCGTCTTCGCCGGGCAAAGGGTATCCGGGCAGCCAATCCGGAGCGGCTGCATAGGATGGGCGTTCCGTCATCTCCGCGATCGCTTCCTGAAGGATGGAAGCCTCGTAAGAGGGGGAAACCCCTTCCGTCGGAGGCACCAGGATCAAGCGCCCCTCGTCGAACGGAATCTCCAACGCCAGGACGTCCCCGACCTTGTTTCGGGCCAGCACCTGACCGAACCGCTCGATCGGCGTTTGGAGCAGATCCTGATACACCGCGTCGTAGACGAAGAACTCGCGAAACCGGTCGATGTACTCCGAGAAGGGGCTCGTCGTATCTTCCACAACGATGTCGCGCCCGCGGCGCGGGACGAATCGCCCGTTGGACGGGAACACCAGCTGGTGATGGCGATCGACGAGCGATACGCTCGGCAACCAGCTGTAGCGGTCAAGATGCTCGGCGGGCGCCTCCGATGTCGAGATCTCGAGGGGCTCCCCGCGCGGTCGCAGGCGGCAGACGACGATCCCGCCGGCCTGCTTGAGCAAGTCGGCGGCTTCATCGCGTCGCTTGCTCATCCAAGCCGCCAGCGTCTTGCTCAGTCCACGATCCCGCTCCGGATCGACGCGTCGTGCGCCGTCAGGACCGATCCCGACCTCTCCGGTCCAGCGGGACGTGATCTCCAACGGGTCGATGAACACGGCGTCATACGCCGAAAACGAGAACCTCCCGAAGAAGGTATCGCGCTGAATCGCCGGATGGTCGAGCCTCCAGTCGATCGATAGGTAAGGATTGTCCATGGCGCGGTTATCTTACCTCTCGATCGGAGGGACCGACAAGAAAAGGGGACCGCCGGATCGACGGTCCCCTCGTTGTTGCTCGTCTACGGAGTTTCGAGCGCGGAAATCGTGGTCGTCCAGAAGACGAACCGCGACGTTTCGGTGTACGAAATGGCCGATCCAACTCGGAAGTTGATGCTGGGCGTCAACTCATCGGAACTGCCACTCGGCAACCCGACGACGAACGGCGATGTCGGCGGGTGAACCAGCGAGTTGCGCAGGTACACGAAACTCGTCGACGTATCGAGCGTGCCGTCTCCGTCAACGTCCAGCTGCAGCTTCATCCACATGCTGCTCGAATTCGGGACGCGAAGCACGTAGTCGATACGCCCTGTCTGAATCGAACCGTCGAACACCAGCGTCCTGCCGCTATCGACCGGCTCGGGGAGGATGCCCAACGGCACGACCCCGCCGCTCGACGATTGGCTGACGTTCTGGAAACTCTCGTCAGAACGCAACTCAAGCCGGTAGCTGTGCGGTGTGGTCCACCCGGCTCCTGCGTTGACCGTCAAGTTCCATGAATCGGTGCCCCAGACGAACACGCCCGCGGTCGAGCCCATCGCAGGTTCGCCGGGAGCCCCGCCGCCCGAGGTGCTGATGACGACGGGTTGAGTCGACGTGGACGATAGACCGTCGTTGTCCGTGACGGTCAGCCGCACCATGGCGACGCCGGACGAGTTGTAGGTTGCATTGACGGTCGGCGTGAAGGCATCGTCTGTGCCATTGCCGTCCAGATCCCAACGATAGCTGACGATGACACCGTCCGGGTCATAGGACGACGATGCGTCGAACGACACGGACTGCCCGACGAGTGGCGATGCAGGACTGAACGTGAACACGGCCACCGGAGGCTGCTGGGCCGTACCGATGGAAACGGATTGCGACGTCGTTCCCGTGGCCCCGTCGTTATCCGTGACGGTGAGAGACACGGAATACGATCCGGCGCTCGCGAACTGATGATAGACCACCGGTCCGCTCACGGGAGCCGATCCATCGCCGAACGACCACTGGTAGGAACTGATCGTGCCATCCGAGTCCGTGGACGATGTACCGTCGAACCGCACCCACTCGCTGATCATCGGCACGGCAGGCAAGTACGAGAAGGCAGCCGTTGGTGCCGCGTTGGCCGCACCGCCCACAACGACCGACTGCGACGTTGTGCTCGAAGCGCCGTCATTGTCCGTCACCGTGATCGTGACGAGATAGGTGCCGGCAGCCGAGAAGCGATGCCAGACGACGCTGCCGGTGTCGGTAGTTCCGTCCCCGAAGTTCCAAGCATAGCTTGCGATCGTACCATCCGAGTCCGTGGATCCTGTGGCATTGAACTGAATCCACGCGTTGACGAGCGGATTGGTCGGCGAGTAGATAAACGACGCCACGGGCGGCTGATTTGCCGAACCGACTTGGATCGCAGTCGATGTGGAGTCCGTAGCTCCGTCGTTGTCGGTGACCGTCAACGTCACCACGAACGTCCCCGAGGACGTGAAGCGATGCCAGATGACGCTGCCGGAGTCCGTCGTTCCGTCGCCGAAGTTCCAAGCGTAGCTCACGATCGAACCATCGGCGTCGGAGGATGCCGATGCATCGAACTGGACCCACGCGTTAACCATCGGTTGCACCGGGGTAGCGGCGAACGCCGCGACGGGAGCCTGATTGATCGACCCGACCTGGATGGCCTGAGTCATGGTGTTGGTGGCCCCGTTATTGTCCGTGACGGTCAATGTCACGATGTAGGTGCCCGGATTATCGAAGCGGTGCCAACGTGCGACACCGGAATCCGTCGATCCATCCCCGAAGTTCCAAGCATACGTGGTGATCGAACCGTCCGAATCGCTGGAAGAGGATGCGTCGAACTGCACCCAAGCTCCCACGGGCGGGTTGGTCGGTGTGTACGAGAAATCGGCGGTCGGCGGAGCGTTCGTCGGATAGAGCGAGTTCAGCGTGACGTTGATCGTTCGCGTGATCCCGCCGATCACCAACGTCGCGATCTGGTAGCTGGTGTACCCCGGCTTGCTCACGGTCAGCTGATGGAAGCCCTGCGTTGCGAACAACGTGCGGGGCGTGTATCCCGCATACTGGCCGTCCAAGTAAATGGATGCTCCCGACGGCGTCGAGTTGATCACCAGCGTGCCGTAGTTCGCCGGAGCTTGGTTCACGATCTCAAACGACGTGAAGTTCCAGCTTGTCTCGCTGGCCGGGAGGACGCCCAGGATTTGAGCCTGGACCTGCGCTTCGAACTGCTGTGGGTCTCCCGAGAAGAAGGAAAACGGATCTACCGGCGTTGTGGTCGCCAGGATCTGCAAATACTCGGTGCCCACGGGAGGCGCAATCTGCCAGGTGTTGCTGCCTGGAGGAGGGTCGAGGATGTGCTCGCCCGCCTGCACGAGATTGCCTGTGGGGGCTGACGCGTAGGGGAAGAGTCGGTTGGCGGTTCCGTCCGGCTCGATGTCCCAAATGTAGATATAGGCCGGTTGGTTGACGCTGTAGTGAATATCGATGGTGTCGCCTACCTGGTAGGCGCCCTGGTCGACCCAGATGCTCACTTGAAGTTCGCTGCTCTCAGGAGGAGAGGGGAAGATGCCCAATGGGGCGACATTGTCCTGACCCATACTCGTGAATGCAGCGAACGCGATCAAGAACAAAGCTACGAGTCCCAGTCGGCTTGTTCTCCCTTTCATGTTCGCCTCCTTTGCTTGATTCCTTACCGAAGAAAGTTGCGTCAGTCTAGCTTACAGCCGCCAACGCGATTTGTGTCAAGTCTGACGCGTCGATGCGATCGAGAACGAGTTCGACATCGCTCGTAGACAACGTCACGCCTTGAAGAAGGGTCAATCGATTGTGGACTTCTTGATACATCGCTTGACTATCGAATGGGCTCCCTCCACCTTCGAGGAAGTCTCCGATCGTTTCGGAAACATTGATGAGCAGTTGATTGAAGCGGGGTGTGGGGATGGCTGTGGGAACGGTCTGGGGTGCGTTCGGCGGAGCGCTGAAGATGCCCTTCGCATAGAACAAGTCCCGTGTTTCGGCCAGCAGAATGAGCCGTTGGGACAAATCCTGCTGGATCTCCGGCAACGCGATGCCTCGCGCCACACCCTCGAGAGATTTGTTGACGAGTCCCTCGATGGGAAGGCCATCGGTCAGCGCGTCGGACAGAACGGTCAGAATGGCTTCCTTCTCGTACGCTGCGGCCGAGGAGGAAGCCAGTCGATCGACCAAACGCAGCAAGGAGCCCCCGGGGAAGTCATCCTGGGTCATGCCGAGCTGGATCGCCGATAGGATGACGTCAGGATTGGACACAGGAATCGAAGAGAGCGCTTCCTCGTACTGCTCGAGAGGAATCTGCGCCGATACGCATACGCTTACCAGAAGGGGTATCGCGAGGATCCAAAGCATGCGTAGTCTTCGAACGTTCATGCGCCGTCACCTCCGCGGCTGATGTATCGAACCGAGCTGAACTGCCCGAAACTCGTGACGTAGTCGTCCGCGAGCGGATCCTGCCCCCACCATCGGCCGTCGATGACGAAGGCGTATTCGTAGCGTCCCGGCGCGAGTGGAATGCTTGCCGTCCAGATCCCGTCCTGGTTCGGATCCGATAGGGGTGTCCCTTCCCACGCGTTGAAGTCCCCAACGACGGAGACATTTTCGGCGTTCAGTGCCGCAAGCACGAACTGGACCTCTTGCATGCCGTTCACGAATTGCGCGGATTGCAGAGAGAGTCTCGGTGTCTCATTCCCAGGAACGAAGTGCTCGGACAACGTCCACCCGACGAACAGGAAGACGGCGGCCGTCGCGCCGATCACGGCGATCTGCCCCATGCGAGCTCCTCGCGTCGGAGCACGCAATTGCCCCAACCATTGGAACCATCGTAACCGCGGTCGGCGCTCGCCGAGTTGCATCACGATCCGGTCTTCAAGACCGGTCAGCTGCTCCTTCGATGCGTCGACCTCGGCCCGCAGCGTGTCCCGCAACAAACCCTCGAATTCATCGTCTCTCATGCTGGATCACGCTCCTTCCTCAAACAATTCCTTAAGCATGGCTTTCCCTCGATGAATGCGCGTCTTCACAGTCCCTTCCGGGATCGAAAGAATCTCGGAGATCTCCTGATACGGGAGATCATTGTAGAACCGGAGAACCAGTGGCGCGCGATAGCTATACGGCAGCTTGACGAGCGCGTCCCGCACTCGAGCCTGCCGGTCTTCCGCAGACACAAGCTTGGCCGGATCGGATCCTCCGCGGATCTGCGAGGGCTCCTCCGTCGATGGATGGTTCCGACGGTAACGGAGCTCATTGCGGCACAGATTGGCCGCAATGGTGAACAGCCACGTGGAGAATCTTCGCTCCAAGTCGTAGCGGCGCAGATTGAGATAGGCTCGGATGAACGCGTCATGGCTGATGTCCTCGGCATCCGCGCGGTTTCGCATGAACCCGAGACACAGTCCGAAGACGGCGTCCTTGTAGCGGCCGATGATTTCACCCCAGGCTCCTGTATCACCTTGTAGCGACGCTCTCAACAAGCTCACCTCATCTTGCACACGGTACACGTCAGCGTGGCCTCCTCGGTGTGATCAATATACACGGTTTCTTACGGCGAGTTTCGGACATGACATCCATCACCTTCCTCCAGGACGAACCCCCCGAAGGCAATAGCCCATCGTCCACGAAACGCGGTTTGGGACAAGGGTAGACTGTGCTGGACCGTCCGACGGTCTTGCCAAGCGTTTGGAGACTGGCACATTGAAGGAGGTCGATGAGATGTCCGCGACACGAGCCGAAGCGGGCCGGACCAAGAGAAGACTTGCAGCGGTGATCTGCCTAGTGATTCTGATGACGATGGGGTTGGCCGCATGCCGCGGTTTCTTCGGTCAGGCCCCGATTGCACTATTGGTGGCGGATGCTGCAGGAGATCAAGAGGTCCCGGTCACAATCACGTTCGACATCAGTGGATCCAATGATCCTGACGGAACGATTGCCACGTATGACCTGGACTTCGGAGATGGATCGACCCATGCCACCGGCACGGATGTCGCCGACGTGATCACACACGAATACGACGTGGCCGGCGACTACACGATTCTTCTCACGGTAACCGACAATGATGGACGCATCGGGATGGTCAATGGAGTCGTCACGATCGGTCCTGTGATGATCACGTTCTCCACCTACCGTGTTTCCGACTACGACATCTATCGCATGAAGGGGGACGGATCGGATCAGGGAGCCGTCCATAACACGGCGTCCGATCAGATGTTCCCGGACCTTCTGCGCGGAACGCGGGACAAGATTGCCTATGCGGCCGAGGACAATGTCAGTTGGAACATCCACACGATGACCGTCGAGGGGCTCAGCGCGAATCAGTTGACGACGCAGACGGCGTCCAACCAGATTGAGCCGAGTTGGTCGTCCGACGGATCGGCCATTGTCTACGCCTCGAACGCCGAAGATGGGACATCGACCACATCGTGGGAGATCTTCACGATGACGGCTGCCGGAGGCTCGCAGACCCAGCTGACGACTCAATCGCCGTCATGGGCGATCGCGCCAGCCTACTCGCCGGTGAACGACGACATCCTGTTCGTGTCCAACAAGACCGCGGACGGAGGCAGTTCCATCTGGCTCTGGGACGATTCGGTGAACGCAGCGATCGAGCTTCAGGACGGACCGGGACGTGATGGAGATGCTTCTCCTGCTCTGCCTGTGATCCCGACGACGGCGCTGAACCTTCCGGTGGGAGCGGGGATCTCCAAGCCCGCTTGGTCTCCGGATGGAACGAAAATCGCCTACTCGCGCGAGCGCACCACGGGAGAGATCGACATCTACGTCATGGACGCCGACGGAACGGGAACCGAGTCCCTCGAGGACTATGTGGACGGACTCGGCGTCCTCAACACGGCCATCACGACGGACGACGACGAGTTCTGCCCGTACTGGCTTGAAGACGGGAGCGGAATCTGCTACGTCAAGGCAGACGGTGGCGGCGATTACCAGATCTACAAGGTCACCTTTGCCACCGGCGCAATCACGGCGCTGACCGACACGGGCGATAACCTATCTCCGACCTCCAAACGCTAGACCTCCGAGAGCGCACTGTGGGGCAAGATGACTCTTGCCCCACAGTCTACGTTCGCATCACGGTTCGCCGGATGAGAAGGCCTCCAACCAGTCCGCAGGCAAGTCCCAGAACGAGCCAATCCCCCCAGCGCGTGTACAGAGACGTCCCCGTTCGCAGGCCGACCTGTGCGGCAACGACGCCCTCTGCATTCAATGAAGCGACGATGTCCCCGCGCGACGAGACAACCCCCGAAATCCCCCCATTGGCTGCCTGAACGACAAACCTCCGGTTCTCCACGGCCCGAAAAACTGCACATGAGAAATGCGCCGCCAACTCCGAACTCTCGGCGAACCAGGCATCATTGGTCACTGTGACCAGCACCTGGGCGCCGTTTCGCGTGAACTGCCGTGAGGGACCGGGGAACGTCGACTCGAAGCAGATCGGCGTCCCGAACTCCTCGAGGGGATCGTAGGCGTCTCCTCGAGTCAAATCGATCGGCAGGAACGAGCGGGCCCAGGCTCCCAGCCCCAGCCACTCCAAGATCCCTCTTCCCGGAATGTACTCCCCAAACGGGACAGGACGGACCATGGCATACGTGCCGACCAAGTCGCCCGATGCGGAGAACAACGCGACCGTATTGGTGACCTCTCGATCCTGATAGACGCCCGTGCCCAGCAGCAGGCGGGCATCTCCGCGGCGAGCCAAATCAGCGAATTTCGACGTCAACGTCGCGTTCTGCAAGATGTAGGAAGGAAGGATGGACTCCGGAAACACGAGGACATCGGGGGCCCCTTCCAGTGCGCGGTCACCCAACGCGAGATACCGGTCGGTGAGATCATTCAGGTTCCGCGCATCCAGCTTGACTTCCTGCGGGACCTTGGACGAGATCGCGGCCACGTCGAACGTGCCGGAATCGCGCGTCGCGTCGGGAATCCATGCGAACGCGGCGAGAACGACCACGAGTCCGATCGCCACGCCTGCGTAGCGCAGAAACCGTCTCCGCAAGGCCAGGAAGATGGCCCCGTTGATCGCGACGAGCACGCCGGACAGGAGCCATGGGCCGAACCACGCAGCGGACTGGATGAGCGAGGGAATGCGGTACAGGGAGAGATACAGTGCCGAGAACCCCATGCCCAGAGGGCCCAGTGTCCGCAGGATCTCCAGCAACACGAAGGCCGCCGGAGCAAGGATGAGCCACGTCGAGGCACGGGATCGTCCTCTCCAGGCAACGAGAGCGGTCAAGATGCCGCATCCGGCGGCGAAGTAGACGATCAAGAGGACGTATCCGCCGACGACGATCGGATGGAACCGCATCAGGGTGAGGATCCATCGCAGATCGAGGCCGAAGAATGCGAGACCGAAAAGGAATCCGGGCCAGAAACCGCCGCGCCTTTCGAGCACAAAAAGTAACGGGACAAGGGCGACGAAGATCAGCGGGAACGCTCCGAACCCCGGCATCGCAAACGCTGCCAGGAACCCCGAGAGCAAAGACAATAGGGCTTCCACCCACGTCGGACGAGTCATATACTTCGTATGATACCGTGAAGGAGGGGGATGCATGCACCCGATTCTATTCCAGATTGGGCCGATCGTCGTTCGGTATTACGGCCTGATGTACGTCATTGCGATCACTCTGGGTTTCTTCCTGGTGCGGGCGGAGGTCCGCCGCAAACGATTGGGGCTCTCGACGGATGGCCTGTTGGATCTGATGCTTTGGACCGTGCCCGCGGCCATCATCGGTGCGCGCATCTACTACGTCGCCTTTCATTGGGACTACTACGGATCACGACCGCTGGATATCCTCAAGCTGTGGCAGGGTGGACTGGCCATTCACGGCGGGGTGATCGCCGGTATTCTGGTCGTCTACCTGTTCGCACGCCACAAGAAGATCCGATTCTGGGCGTTGGCGGATGCGTTGGCCCCGAGCCTGATCTTGGGTCAAGCGATCGGGCGCATCGGCAATCTCACCAATGGGGACGCGTTCGGGCTCCCCACGACGTTGCCCTGGGGAATTCACTTCCCGGCTGACTCCCCGGCGGGAATGGCCTTCCCGGGATTCGCGACGCACCCTTCGATGATCTACGAGATGATCCTCAACCTGGGCATCTTCGCGTTCCTCTGGGGCATTCGTAAGAAGGGCTTTCGCGACGGATTCACGACGTCCATGTACTTCATCCTGTATGCGATCGCGCGATCGATCGTCAGCTTCACGCGTGCCGACAGCCTGTGGTGGGGCAAACTGAGAACGGTCACTGTCACGTTGTCCGACGGAACGTCCTACGTTCACACCGTCGGCACATTCCGGGCTGCGCACGCGATCAGCATCGTCTTCGTGATCGCGTTTGGACTCTTCATCTGGAAGCGCAAGCTGTACAAACGAGACGCAGGGATGCTCTAGGGACGGAAGCCCTCTCCCAAGTAGACGCGACGAACCTCGGGGTCGGCGACGATCTCGTCGGGCGTTCCTTCGGCGATTCGCCGACCCCGATCGATGAGCACGGCCGAATCCGTAATCGAAAGGGTGTCCCGAACGTTGTGGTCGGTGATGACGACGCCGATGTTGCGTTCGCGCAACGCGACGATCTCGGCCTGCAGATCGGCAATCGAGATCGGATCGATCCCCGAGAAAGGCTCGTCGAGCAAGACATGACTAGGCGTTGTCGCGAGTGTTCGCGCGATCTCCAACCGACGACGCTCTCCCGACGACAGCGTCCACGCAAGCTGCGCTCTCAAGCCGAGCAATCCGAACTCGTCAAGCAATCGATCGCGTAGGTGGGGGTCCGACGTGCGATCGGCGTGCCACTCCATCGCGAGGTTCATGTTCTCTTCGACGGTCGCACGCGCGAACACCGAAGGCTCCTGCGGAAGGTAGCCGATCCCCAGCCGGGCGCGTTGGAAGAACGGAAGTTGCGAGATATCCGCACCGTCGAACAACACCTGGCCGGCTTCCGCTGAGATGAACCCGATCATCATATAGAACGTGGTCGTCTTGCCGGCCCCGTTGGGACCGAGGAGCCCCACGATCTGCCCACGACGGACGGATAGGGACAGACCATCCACAACGGTCCGGCCGCGGTACGACTTCGTCAAGCGTTTGGCTTCGAGTGTCATGACGCTGCCTCCATGCCGAGAAGTTCGAGGTCGATCGTTACGTCTCCCTGCATTCGGATCCCGCTCTCGTCCATCTCGACGCTTGCGGCCGTGAACGCGCTCCCTTCCCACGTCCCGGACACGTCCTCCGATAGATGAAGCGCCGATCCGGTCATCTCAGACTCGATTCGACCGCATCGATATAGGTCGCCGGTCGAGCTCTCGACCGATACGTCGCCCAGCAGCACGATCTGCTCCGACGTGGCTTCGGCCGAATCCGAAACGATCGTGTACGTATCTCCGTTGGAGTCGACTCGGGCGTCGATTCCTCGGGTCAGCATCGTCAACCCGGTATCCAGGTCGTGGTGAAACGCCCCGGCCGAGATCGACGCGTTCTGCGTCTCCAACGTGACCGGTCCGGATTCGAGCACATCGTTTCGTTCGTCCCAGAGAAGCGTGTCCGTCTCCAGCGATAGGTCGCTTCCCTGCGTGACGCGAACGTTCCCGGAAAGGGTACTCCCGCTCGAGTTCCGTTGCAGCTGATCGCCGTGCACCGTGATTTGCGGTTCGCCGCTCTCGTAGAACGTGAGGTCGACGGCCTGCAAGTGACCGACATCCACGTCAAGAGACCCACTCTCGGCCCGGACCGACCACGCCTCCGTCCCATCTTGCGCATACCCGGTGAAGGCGACCCCACTCGCTTGCAGAGATTCGTCGCGGGCGGGCGCAGGGCCTCGAACCAGCAGAACCACGATCCCCGCGAGGACCACGAGGACTACGCCGACGACGAAGATTGCCGTTCGAGACATGATCGAAGGAATCCGCGGAACAGCGGGTGCGGGGAGAGGAAATGCGACGTGAACTCAGGATGGAACTGCACGGCAACGAACCACGGGTGCCCGGTCAACTCGACGATTTCGACCAACTGACCGGCTGCCGACGTCCCGGTGACTCGAAGTCCGGCTGCTTCGAGGGGCTCGCGGTACACCGGATTGAATTCGTAGCGGTGCCGGTGTCGCTCGACGATCGTATCTCGGCCGTAGCATCGTAGGCTGATGCTGTCGGGGGCAAGCGAGGATTCGTAGACGCCCAGCCTCATCGTTCCGCCTTTCTGTGTCACTCGAGTCTGCTCTTCGAGCAACCCGATGACCGGATACGGGGTATCGGGATCGTTCTCAGTCGTGTTGGCTTCCGACCATCCTAACACGTTGCGGGCGAATTCGATGACGGCGCACTGCAGTCCGAGGCAGAGACCGAAGTACGGAACGCCATGCGTGCGCGCGAACTCCACGGCCTCCAGCTTCCCCTCGACCCCGCGGTGGCCGAACCCTCCCGGAATCAGAATGCCGTCAAGGCCTTGCAAGCGGGCATCGATCGATCCCGATGCGAGATCCTCGGCCGAAATCCATTCGATGTCCGCACAGATATCTTCCCATGCCCCGGCGTGGCGCAACGCCTCGGCGATGCTGATGTAGGAATCTCGAAGCTCAACGTACTTCCCGACGATGCCTACGCGCACGCGATTCGTGGGCCCCTCGATTCGCTGGATCAACGATCTCCATTCATCAAGGGGCGTCTCGCGCCGCTCGAGGCTCAGTCCATCCGCAATTCGGTCGTGGAGTCCGTGTTCGAACATCACGAGCGGGGCGTGATAGATCGAAGGAAGATCGGGATCCTCGATGACGTTTTCCAGAGGAACGTCGCAGAACAGCGCGATCTTTCGCTTGACCGACTCGGGGAGAGGCTGGTCGCATCGCGCGACGATGGCGTTCGGCTGAATTCCGATGGCACGCAATTCCTTGACTGAATGCTGAGTCGGTTTGGTCTTGAGTTCATCGGACGTCGTCAGCCGGGGGAGCAGGGTCACATGAACGAAGAAGGTATCTTCGGGAGGCAGCTCGTCCTTCAACTGCCGCAGCGCCTCGAGAAACGGGAGGCTCTCGATGTCGCCGACCGTTCCTCCGACTTCGATCACGCCGATCTCGGCGCCGCTCTCCTCCAGCGGTAACCGAATCAGTCGTTTGATCTCATCGGTCACGTGAGGAATGATTTGAATCGTCTGCCCCAAGTACTGGCCGCTTCGCTCCTTGCGGATCACATTCCAGTAGACCTGCCCGGTCGTGATGTAGTGGGATGCCGTCAGCTCCTCGTCCAAGAATCGCTCGTAGTTGCCGATATCGAGATCGGTCTCTTTTCCGTCGCGGGTGACGAAGACCTCGCCGTGCTCGTATGGATTCATGGTCCCGGCATCCACATTGACGTACGGATCGATCTTCTGTGGACTGACGGAGTAGCCTTGGAGTTTGAACAAAAGGCCGATCGTCGAAGAGATGACGCCCTTGCCCAGGCCCGACAGAACGCCTCCGGTGACGAAGATGTACTTGCGCACAGTGATTGAACCCGCCTTTCACATTGCGGTTTTGACAGCTTACGACAACCCCTAAAGTGGCGCAACCCCCGTTCAGTTAGGGTGTTGAGGACCCAATCTATTTGTGCTATAATCGTCTCCGACTCCAGATACCTCTAGAGGATTCACGGAAAGGACCAGCGACAGATGGAGATTGTGCAACGTATTCTTGAGATCGTTTTCTTTCTGGACTGCTTCGCCCTCATGGCCATCGTCCTCCTACAGATGAGCGAACACTCGGGGCTAGGAGGAGCCTTCGGAGCGGGAATGTCGAGCACGGTCTTCGGACGTGACGAGACAAGAGATCCCAAACGTACTCTCACGGTAGTGCTGGCCACGATCTTTATGCTGTTGGGAGTCGTGCTTTCAATCCTTTAGTGTTGTGACGAGGAGGTTGGTCCGGTGCCGCTAATCGAGGTTAGAGGTCTCAAGACGTACTTCTACACGGAAGATGGAATCGTCCGGGCAGTTGATGGAGTGGATTACGTCATCGATCAGGAGAAGACACTCGGAGTCGTCGGAGAGAGTGGATGTGGTAAATCCGTGACGGCTCTGTCGATCATGGGCCTGGTGCAAATCCCTCCTGGCAAGATCGAGGACGGTGAAATCCTCTTCTATCGTGACGGCAAGGTGATGGACCTCACCAAGTACAATCCCAAAGGACGAGAGATGCGATCGATCCGTGGGAACGAGATCGCAATGATCTTCCAGGAGCCGATGACATCCTTGAACCCGGTCTACACGATCGGGAACCAAATCATGGAAGCCATCATTCTCCACCAGAAGCTCGACAAGAAGCACGCCAAGAAGAAGGCGATCGATATGCTGCGTGCCGTCGGGATTCCGCTGCCCGAACAGCGCGTGGATGAGTATCCGCACCAACTGTCAGGAGGAATGCGGCAACGCGCCATGATCGCCATGGCGATGTCCTGCAATCCTTCCCTCTTGATTGCCGACGAGCCGACCACGGCTCTCGACGTGACGATTCAAGCGCAAGTGCTCGAACTCATGAACGCACTTCGCGCGGAATTCCAAGCGTCGATCCAATTCATCACCCACGATCTGGGAGTCATCGCCGGCATGGCGGACGACGTCGTGGTTATGTATCTGGGGCGAATCGTCGAAGCCTCGAATGTGCGAGAGGTGTTCCACAATGCGAAGCACCCCTACACGCAAGGGCTGATGCATTCGATTCCGTCCCTAGCCAGCGTCAAGGAACGGCTGGAACCCATCAAGGGCGTCGTGCCCGACCCGTTTGAGGTTCCACCGGGATGTGGTTTCGAACCGCGCTGTCCGCATGCGATGGAGATCTGCAAAGCGACAATGCCGGATCTCAAGGAAGTGGCTCCAGGTCATACCGCGGCCTGCTGGCTCTACGAATGACAGAAGAGGTGATCACGTTTGCCTTCCGATAACATCTTGCTCGATGTCAAGGGACTGAGGAAGTTCTTCCCCGTCCGACGGGGTGTCTTTCGTCGAACCGTTGCGCATGTCAAGGCCGTCGACGGGATCGACATGTTCATCCGGGAAGGGGAAACTCTCGGTTTGGTCGGAGAAAGCGGATGCGGCAAGACGACGACGGGCCGAACGATCCTCCGGCTGATCGAGCCCACCGGCGGACAGATTCACTTCCGTAGCAAGAAACTGGCAAGCCACGGCGAGGACTACAAGGAAGTCGACATCGTCAAGGCCCACCGGAAAACGCTGAAGATGCTGCGCCGGGAGATGCAGATCATCTTCCAGGATCCCTATTCCTCACTGAACCCCCGCATGACGGTCGGCGCGATCGTGGGTGAGCCGCTGCTCGTGCACGGCCTCGCTCGCGGCGCGGAACGCGAAGATCGCGTGAAGGCGTTGCTTGCCGCAGTCGGCCTCAAACCCGATCACATGAAGCGATATCCGCACGAATTCTCAGGAGGACAGCGGCAGCGCATCGGCGTGGCCCGGGCGCTCGCATTGGATCCGCAGCTGATTGTCTGCGACGAACCGGTCTCCGCGCTGGACGTATCGATCCAAGCCCAAGTTCTGAACCTGCTGGAAGACCTCCAGGGGGAGTTCGGACTGACATACTTGTTCATCGCGCACGATCTCTCGGTCGTCAAACACATTTCCGACCGCGTTGCGGTGATGTACCTGGGCAAGATTGCGGAACTCGCCACGACGACAGCGCTGTTCTCAACGCCCAAGCATCCGTATACCGAGGCGTTGATGTCGGCGGTTCCTGTGCCGGATCCGGATTGGAACGTCGAGCGGATCCTGCTGGAGGGAGACGTGCCAAGCCCTGTGGCCCCGCCTCCGGGATGCTACTTCCATCCGCGGTGCCACTACGCGCAAGACATTTGCAAGGAGAAGGAGCCCGAGTACCGTGAACTCGGCGAGCTGCACTTCGTCACGTGTCACTTCGCGGACTCGCTGAACTTGCAGCCGATCCGATCCGAATGACCACGCTTCTCCTCGGCACTCGAAACGAGGGGAAGATCCGAGAAGCGAAGGGGCTCCTAGCCGGCGTCGTCGGCCTGGAGCTCCTTACTTTTGCCGATGTGTCCTTCTCGGGTGTTCCCGAAAACGGGGTGACGTTCCTCGAGAACGCGGTGGCCAAGGCGACATCCATTCGCGCAGAAACGGGAATGGCCACCCTCTCCGAAGATGCGGGGCTGGAAGTGATGGCTCTCGACGGGGAACCGGGGGTGCGGTCTGCTCGATTCGCCGGCGAACCGACCGATCCCGTCAGGAACAACGCCCAGCTGCTGCAGCGGCTCGAAGGGATCACCGATCGGCGAGCACGATTCGTCACCGTTGCAGCCTTGTGCCTGGCTGACGGGCAGATCTTCGTGTGCAGCGGAACCTTCCCCGGGACGATTGCCTACGCGCCGGCCGGACACGGGGGATTCGGCTACGATCCCCTGTTCATCCCCGATGGCATGGCGCGCACGTTGGCCGAGTTGTCCCTGGAAGAGAAGAACCGCATCAGTCATCGCCACAAGGCGCTGACGCGGATGAAGGGGATCCTCGAGGATCTGATCCGAGCGGGAGAATTCCAGCTCTCACGAGTCGAGTAGGGCGGCGTAGGCTTCCAGCGCCTTTCGTTGTTTCGCCGACAGCTTCTTGGGCACGTCAATCGTCACGTTCACGAGATGGTCGCCTCGGCCGGCCCCACGGTGGATGTTCTTGATTCCCTTTCCTTTCAGGCGGAACGTGGCTCCCGGCTGAGTCCCGGCGGGGATCGTGAGAGGCTCGGAACCCCATAGCGTCTCCACTTGGATCTTGGTTCCCAATGCCGCTTCGGGGTACTTGATCGCGACTTGGGAGTGGATATCCCGGCCGTTGCGCACCAGAGAGGGATGCTCGATCAGCTCGATGACGATGAACAGGTCACCGTTCGGCCCCCCCTCGATGCCGGCGTTTCCCTGTCCCTTCAACCGCAACCGGGACCCGTTGTCCACGCCCTCGGGCACGGAGATCGAGATCTTGCTCTTCTCCTTCACTCGACCGGTTCCGTGGCATTTGTGACAAGGGCTTTCGATGATCTCCCCGGAACCATGACAATCCGGACACGCTCTCACATTGATGAAGCTTCCCAACAGGCTTTGCTGCCGGTACTCGATCTGTCCGCGGCCGTGGCACGTCCCGCAGGTTCGCTTGGACGTGCCGGGCTCCATGCCGCTGCCTGAACAAGTCTCGCAATGGACCATCCGAGGGACGGTGATCGTCATCCGGGTGCCGTGCGCAGCGTCCTCGAGCGTGACGCGCAGCTTGTACTCGATGCTTTCGCCCCGATAGACGCGGGGCTGGGTTCCGACGCCGCCTTGTTCCCCCTGACGAAAGAACAGATCGAACAAGTTGTCGAAGCCGCCGAATCCGAACTCGCGGTACGCCTCGCGCGCACGGTGGAAATCCGAGTCGCCGAACGTGAATCCTTGGTTGGGGCCGGCATGGCCGTACCGGTCGTACTGCGCGCGTTTCTGAGGATCCGATAGGACCTCGTACGCCTCGGCAATGCGCTTGAACTCCTCTTCGGCCTTGGCCCGGTTTTCCGGGTTGCGGTCCGGATGAAGCTCTTTGGCCTTCTGCCGATACGCTCGCTTGATCTCGGACTCGTCGGCGTCATGGGAGATGCCGAGCGATTCGTAATAGTCCTTCTTGGCCACGCTTGCCCCTTCGTCCGGCTAATCCTTCTCGTCGTACTCCGCGTCGATATACTCGCCGCCGTCGTCGTCATCCGAGTTCGAATCCGAGGAAGCGTTGCCCGTCTCTGACCCTCCGGATGCCTGCTGTGTCTCTTGATACGCCTGCTGGGCAACGTCCTGGGATGCCTTAGCCAGCGCGTCGATTGCTTGCTTTAGGTCCTCGAGACTCGCGTCCTGCGACAGCTTGTCGCGCAACTGGCGGATCTGATCCTCGATCTCGGCCCGCTTCGACGAATCGACCTTCTCTCCCAGGTCGGACATCGCCTTCTCGACGGAATAGATCGTCTGATCGGCTTGATTGCGTATCTCGATCAGTTCCGCTTTCTTCTTGTCCTCGTCGGCATGCTCCTCGGCTTCCTTGCGCATGCGTTCGATCTCCGTCTCATCGAGGCGCGACGAGTCCTGGATCGTGATCGACGCCGACTTGCTGGTCGCCTTGTCCTTCGCGGTGACATGGAGAATGCCGTCAGCATCGATGTTGAAGATCACGTCGATCTGAGGAATGCCCCGAGGCGCCGGAGGGATCCCCGTCAGCTGGAAGGTCCCCAGCGACTTGTTGTCGGCCACCATCTTGCGTTCTCCCTGGACGACGTGGATTTGAACGGCCGGCTGATTGTCCTCGGCGGTTGTGAACGTCTTCGACTTCTCGGTCGGGATCGTCGTGTTGCGCTCGATCAACGGGGTGGCGATGCCTCCCAGCGTCTCGATCGACAGCGTAAGTGGGGTGACATCGAGCAGGACGATCTCGTCCACCTCGCCGGCGAGGATTCCGCCCTGGATCGCGGCACCTGCGGCAACGACCTCGTCGGGGTTGATCTCTCGATTGATCTTCCCAGGAATGCGGCTGGACATCAGCGCTTGGACTTTCGGAATGCGCGTCGATCCGCCGACCAGAACAACTTGGTCGATGCCGGATGCGTCCTTGCCGGACTCACGCAACGTGGCATCCACCACGTTGATCGTGCGTTGCAGAAGATCGTCGATCATCGACTCGAACTTGGCCCGTGACAGCTTCTTTTCCATGTGCTTGGGACCGGATGCATCGGCCGTGATGTACGGAAGATTGACCGTCGTTTCCATCCGGCTCGACAGCTCCTTCTTGGCGGATTCCGCGGCGTCCTTGAGACGTTGCATGGCGCTGGCATCCTTCGTGAGATCGATGCCGGTGTCCTTGCGGAATTCGTCGACCAGCCAATCCATAATCCGTTGATCGAAATCGTCCCCGCCAAGGCGCGTGTCTCCGTCGGTGGCAAGCACGTCGAACACCCCGTCGCCGATCTCGAGGATCGAGACATCGAACGTTCCGCCTCCCAAATCGTAGACGAGGATCGTCTGCTCGTGCTCCTTGTCCAACCCATACGCCAACGCCGCCGCGGTGGGCTCGTTGATGATGCGCATGACCTCCAACCCGGCGATCTTCCCGGCGTCCTTGGTCGCTTGGCGCTGCGAGTCGTTGAAATAGGCAGGGACGGTGATGACGGCCTTGGTGACCTTGCCGCCGAGATGGGCCTCGGCGTCGGCCTTCAGTTTCTGCAGGATCATGGCCGAAATCTGCTCCGGCGAGTACTCCGTCTGCTTCCCGTCGGCCGAAATCTTGACCCGATGATCGGTCCCCATTTCACGTTTGATCGATGCGACGGTGTTGTGGGGGTTGGTGATCGCCTGCCGTTTGGCGAGGCGTCCCACCAGCCGCTCTCCCGTATCCGAAAACGCGACCACCGACGGAGTGATCCGTTCTCCCTCGGAGTTCGTGATGACCTCCGGGGACCCTCCCTCCAGAACAGCGGCGCATGAATTCGTCGTTCCAAGATCGATGCCGATGATCTTCTCTCTCATTCGGGCTCCTCCTCATCGAGCTGCGGTCCTTGACTGACAGATACCTTGCTGGGCCGAAGGACACGCTCGTCTCTCAAATATCCGGGCATGAATTCCTCAATGATTGCATTCTTGTCTACGCTGGAACTCGGCACGCCGAGCATGGCTTCGTGCAGCTGCGGGTCGAACGGTTGATGCACGGCCTCGATCTTCGACACGCCCTTGCTCTCCAGCAGTTGCTGGAACTGCGCGAAGATCTGCTCGACGCCTGCCACGAACGTCTCGACGTCATCATTCGAAGACAGGCTGTGAAACGCTCGTTGGAGGTTGTCGTACAACGGCAAGAAGTCGAGGATGATGCGATCGCTGACGCGCTCTTCCAGGGCGGATGCCTCTCGAAGCGCACGCTTCTTGTAGTTCTCGAACTCCGCCTGAAGACGCTGAAGTCGATCGACCGTCGCCCGCAACTCGTTCTCCGATTCGGGAGTGGACGCCGCACTCCCCTCGGACCGCGGGTCGAGAGCGTTCTCGAGATCCTCTATCTGTTCGGGCTTCTGCTTCTTCTCTTTGGCTGACATGCTATGCCTCCACCGTATGCAGGCGAGACGGTGTCAACAGCGACTCGAGCCGATTGGCGATGTAGCTTGCCGTTGACAACGCTCGCCCGTAGTCCATCCACAATGGGCCCACGACGCCCAGGACCCCTGCATGGGGGTTGTATTCACAGCTGATGACGCTGAACGACTCCATTCCACGAAGCGGGAAATCGCCGATGCTGGCGACCAGTCCCTTCTTCTGCCGTCTCACCTCGGCAACGGCCTCGATGAACGCGGCCTTGTCCAGCACGGCGCGGCTCAGGTGCGAGAAGTGGTCCATCGCATGCTCCGGTACGACCTCCTGCAGCGTCTCGGTGAGGTTGAGCAAGCCCTCGAATTGGACCGACGGTTGCATTCGATGCTGAAGGAGGCGGCCCAGGACAAGCATCGCCTGACGCACCGGCCGCTCGTACCATCCCTCCGGCCCATCTTCGAGGGACAACGACCGAACGTCGGCCAGATGGATTCCCCGAAGATTCTCGTTGATGAGCCTCATGATCTGAGCCATCTCGTTGGGGTGCAGATCCTCCTCCAACGTGACGTATCCATGCTCCACGACGCCGATGTCGGACACGATGAGAAGGAAGGCCAGACGGCTGGTGACCTTGAACAGCACGACGCGCTCGAGCTTCGTTTCTGCCGGGCGCGGTGGAATCACGAAGCCGGCACATCCGGTCATGCTCCCCAACAGAAACGCCGTCTGCCGCATCGTCTGCTCGACATCCAGCTGCTGGAGTTCGTACGCTTCGATGATCTCCACCCTCTCTTCGCGGGTGAGTTCGGAGAGATCCAGCAGCCAATCCACGAAGAATCGGTATCCTTCTCGCGTGGGAACGCGCCCGGACGATGAATACGGCTTGGCGATATATCCTGCCTCCTCCAAGTCGTTCATGTCGTTGCGCACGGTCGCCGAACTGACCTTCAGGCCGTAGTCCTCCAGGATCATGCGAGACGAAACCGGCTCTCGCAGGCGAATGTAGCGATCGACGATCTCCTTGAGGATCAGGCGTTGGCGTTCAGGAAGCTCCATCATGACTCGTTAGCACTCTCCATAGTGATCTGCTAATGTTAGTGCCAACGAGCGAAAGAGTCAACGTGTGGCCGGAGGCGTTTCCCGTTCGCCTCGCGTGGGACCGGCTATGCGCCGCAGCATTTCTTGTACTTCTTGCCGGATCCACACGGGCACGGATCGTTGCGGCCGGGCTCCTTGTCGACGTGTCTGCCGGAAGGCTTCGCGCCTCTCGGCGCGGCGCTGGAGGATACATTGGGCGCGGCGCTGGAAGGATGCACATACTGGACATCGCTCTCCGGCTGCTCGGGAGCAGGCTGTCCGGAAATCGTCAACCGAGGATTGAGTAACGACTTGCACGTCGTCTCCGCGGCGCGAGCCAGCATCTCTTGAAACAGGGTAAACGACTCGCGCTTGAACGCGACCACCGGATCCGTCCCTCCGAATGCCGTCCACCCAATGCCGCCCTTGAGATCGTCGAGCGTGTAGAGGTGGGTGCGCCACGCTTCGTCGATCGTGTGCAGGATGATGTAGCGTGCCAGAAGAGAGAACGGCTTGCCCAACCGTTCCTTCTGACGGGCCATCGCCTTGTCCAGGTGCCCCCGTGCGATTTCGACCAACGCCTGTGCCGGACAGCCGACCAGCTCATCCTCGCCGATGGCTCCGTAGAACGAAAGCTCCTGAGCCAATCCGTGGATGTTCGTTTCGTCGGATGCGGACACACCGGCGTACGGCGCCACGAGGTTGTTCGCGATCTCGTCGAGCAACTGCTCCAAGTACTCGTCGAGATCGTTCTCGAGTGCCGGGCCCAGCTCCTCGATTCGATCGCGAGGCGGCAACAGGAAACGATCGCGCACCGCGTAAATCGCCTCTCGTTGCTTCGAGAGCACGAGATCGAATTCGAGAAGCCGTTTTCGGATCTCGAAGTTGCGCCCCTCGACGCGTTTCTGCGCACGGCGGATGGCCCCCGTGAGCATGGCGTGCTCGATCGCCTCGCCCTCCCCTAGACCCAAGCGATCCATCAGAGGACCGATCCGATCGCCACCGAAGATGCGCAACAGGTCGTCCTCCATCGACAGGTAGAACTGCGACGACCCCGGATCCCCCTGGCGTCCGGCTCGTCCGAGCAATTGGTTGTCGATGCGGCGGGACTCGTGTCGCTGGCATCCGATGACGTGCAACCCGCCCAGATCTGCAATCCCTTCGCCGAGCTTGATGTCCGTGCCGCGGCCGGCCATGTTGGTGGCGACGGTGATCGCCGCTCGCTGTCCGGCCTGTGCGACGATCTCCGCCTCCTGCTCGTGGAACTTGGCATTGAGCACATGGTGAGGGAGCTTGCGCTTCTTCAGGAGGTCGGACAGATGCTCGGATTTCTCGATCGAGTTCGTCCCGATCAACACGGGACGTTCGGCTTGGTGCATTTCATCGATCTCGTTGGCGATCGCCTCGAACTTGGCCTTCTGCGTGCGGAAGATCCTGTCCGGCTTGGCCTCGCGGCTCAACGGCCGGTTGGTTGGAATGACGAGAACGGGAAGCCCGTAGATCTGCTTGAATTCGTCCTCTTCCGTCTTGGCGGTACCGGTCATTCCGCTCAGTCCGTCGTACAGCTGGAAGTAGTGCTGCAGCGTAATCTGGGCCAACGTCTGCGACTCACGTTGAACCTTCAGCCCTTCCTTGGCCTCGATCGCCTGATGAAGGCCGTCGGAGTAGCGGCGATCGGGCATCAGTCGCCCGGTGAATTCGTCAACGATCATGACGCGGCCGTCCTTGACGATGTACTGCTCTTCTTTCTTGTAGAAGTGCCGCGCGCGAAGCGCCGTCTCGATGTGATGGAGTGTCTCCGTGTACTCGGGTGCAAACAGATTCTCGACGGACAAGGCGTTCTCGGCCTTGCTGATCCCCTCGTCGGTCAACGTCAAGCGATGGGATTCCTCGTCCATCTCGAAGTCCTCGTCGCGACGGAAGCGCTTCGTCAGGTTCGCGAACTTCCGATAACGGTCGAGCGCATCGGACGCCGATCCCGAGATGATCAAAGGCGTGCGCGCTTCGTCGATCAGGATATTGTCGATTTCGTCCACGATGGCGAACTCCAACGGACCCTGGACCTTGTTCTCGAACGAAAGGACCATGTTGTCGCGAAGGTAATCGAATCCGAATTGGTTGTTCGTTCCGTACGTAATGTCGGCCCGGTACGCAGGCTGGCGCTCTTGGGGAGACATCCCGTCCTGGAGGAGTCCCACCGTCAGTCCGAGGAACTCATAGACAGGGCCCATCCACTCCCGGTCACGACGGGCCAAGTAGTCGTTGACGGTGACCACGTGGACCTTGCCGTAGAGCGCGTTGAGCGTAGCCGGCAGCGTTGCGACGAGGGTCTTGCCTTCGCCGGTTTGCATTTCGGCGATCTTGCGGTCATCGAGCGCGAATCCGCCCAGGATCTGCACGTCGTACGGCCGCAACCCGAGCGTCCTTGTAGCAGCCTCCCGGACAAGCGCATAGACCTCGTTTCGCAGCGACGACCGCGACGCCCCGTCCTGAGCCTGTCCTCTCAGATCAGCGGCTTTGGCTTGCAGCTGTTCGTCGGACAGCGTCGCCATGTCGTCCGAGAGTGCGTTGACGGCGTGGAGTTCCTTCTCATATTTCCGCAGCTGCTGGACATTTGTCTGCCCGAGCATGCGGTCGAGGACGTGTCGAACGGTGTCAATGGCCATGGAGGATCACGGGTCAGTATAGGAACGCCGTTCCGCGCTTTCAAGGAATCGAGGGTACAGGGAGGTTCCGAAGGCGTTCCTCGAGGACGGCTCGTTCGGAGATCAGCTTCTCGATCTTCGTTCGGGCCTTCGCCTCAGCGGACGCGGTAGCCGCACTCGCCTGGGATGCGCGCGCCTCGGCTAGAAGTTGCTCGATCAATGCCTGTCCCCTCCGGTACGCTGCACGCGCATCGTCGTATCTTCCGAGCTTCTCATACACCGCCCCGAGTCCGATATAGGGTGTTTCGTAATCCGGATACTCGATCAGGAGAGCCTCGATCGAGGCGGCGGCCGCTTCCGGATTCCCCGTCTCGCTGACGGCCATGGCGTGAAGATAGCGTGCGCGAGGCTCGATCTCCGGACGAGGGTGGCTGGCCAATAGCAGGTTCAATGGTGCGAGCGCCTGCTCAGACTGTCCCGTGTTGACGAGAAGATTCGCGTAGTTCAGAAGGGCCGCCTCGTCGACGAACCGCGTCATGCATTTCCTCAGGCTCTTCTGGGCATCCTCCAGTTCTCCAAGCTGGATCTGGGCGATGCCGAGGTAGTAGTACGTCTGACGCGGCGCGAAGTCGAGCGCAAGACTCCGTTGGAGCGTTTGCTCGCCGTCTGCATACAAGCCGCTTTTCACCTGCGCGATCCCACGCTCCATGAGCCAGTTCGCGGTGGCATCGGCGACGGCGAACCCGGCGACGATGAGGGCGACCACGCTGACGGCGACGTGGAGCCCTCGCGCCGTCCAGCCTTGCAGCCTCCACGTCGAGGTCATGGCGTTCCCGTAGGACGGGGAAAGCGCGAGGCCGCAGAGCAGAACCAACTCGAGACTCGATCCGACCACGTGTGCCGGAAAACTGACGGCGGCGTGAACCAAGAGAGCAATGAGACCCGCTGAGAGAAGCAGCAAGTCCAGCCGCTCCTTCTCGTCGGCGCGTCGCAAACGGACCCATAGCGATGCCGCCAGAGTTCCCAGCGAGGCGGCAAGCAAGAGTGCGCCGAAGATGCCCATCTCGGCGGTTGCTTGCACGTACTCGTTGTGCGCCTGCGATGCATGGCTGATGTCGATGTCGTACGTCCGTCCTCGCGGGGTGGCCAGGAAGCTCGCCTTCGAAGCGATGAAGTCGATCTTGTAGTTGCCGAGCCCGGCGCCGGTCATCGGGTTGTCCTCGAACATGTCCAACCCGATCCACCAGTCGAGCACGCGAGTCTGGCTCGAATGCGCCTCCAGAAGGTCGCTCAGCCCCGTTGTCACGTTGGATAGGCTCGTGACAGGCGTTCCCCCCGACGGTGCAATGAAGGGCGACAGCACGAGCAGAGCCCCTCCGCCGGCCAGCACGGTCACAACGAGGGCGAGCAGCCACCCTCGGTTGGCGTGGACCGGGCGTCGGGGACGGAAGATGAGGCTCCCGACGACAAGTGCGACCGTGGCGACGGCAAATGCGATCAGAGTTCCCGACTGGTTCAGAGACAGCATCGTCACGAAGGCAAGTACGATCGCCCCAAGCGTCAACGCCTTCGCCCACTGTTTGCGCACGCCCATGAGCACAATGACTGACGGGTACAGGAGGTAGAGAAGGAACCCTCCGAGATGGTTGCGATTGCCCATGGACGAGATCACGGCACTCAAACCGGTCCCGTTAGGGCTGCCCGGGACTGCGCCGACGTATTGCAGAATGCCGTACAGCGCAACGAGCGCACCCGACGCAAGCAGCGAGACGAGCAGCCACCGCGCGCTGCGAGCGTCGCGGACGACATCCGCGATCATCCACAGAAGCAGCACGAAGTAGACGAGAAGAACCACGCTTTGGATGACGACGTGCCCATTGACCGCACGGATCGACGAGACGGCTCCCGCTAGTGCGAGTCCTGCCAAGGGACCGAGCAGCCACGGCACCCGGATCGTCCACGAAGATCGCCGCCATGCGGTCAATCCCCATAGGATGAGAAGGATGGAAATCAGGATCAGACTCGCGATCGTCTTGGTGTAATTGTAGTCTGTCAATCCCGGCCAGATCAGAAGGGGAATGACGAAGATCGTGAGTGCGAGCGCGCCGAGTTGAACCCGTGCCAGCGGTGTGAGCGATGCCGGCTCCGATGCGCCGTGGTCCGACCTAGCACTCCTGTTCGTCATCCCATGGGCCCCCTCTGCGTCGCGCGATGAAGCGATCGTCCTTCGGCGCACGATCCTATTCCAGATCGGACAACTGCTGCTCGACAAACGAGCGCTGCTTCGTGAGTCGGTCGATCTCCATCTGCGTCTGCTGATACTCCGTAGACGTCGACGAGGATGCAAGCGTCTCCTGGGCGACGCGGAGCTTCTCGTCGATGACATTCAGAGCGGTCTCGTAGTTCCTGCGAGCTGTCAGATTCAATCCCTGAGCTGCGTACAGCTGCCCCAGCGCAATATAGCTGAGCTCGTAGGCAGGGTGGTCGAGGGCCAGTGCCTCGAGTAGCTGTAGAGCACGCTCGTTCTCGCGTTGCTTGATCGCAAGCACCGCCTCGATGTAGCGGGCCCTCTCGTCGATCGTCTCGAGTGGATGTCCGGCGAGGACGATATCGACGGCCTCCTGAGCTTCTTCGTAGTTTCCACTATTGCCTTGGAGTTCGGCATCAATCAGGTAGACGATCTCATCCAAGAACCGGGTCATACATCTCTCTAGATTCGCTCGAGCCTCATCGATCTCGCCGAGCTGCATCTGTGCGACCGCCAAGTAGTAGTACGTCTGTCTGGGAGCGAAATCGAACCGAAGGCTCTGCTCCAGCGTAGCCTCTGCGGAAGCGTAT
>CAZXQL010000005.1:15563-27438 GCA_964643395.1 uncultured Thermotogae bacterium | reverse complement strand
GGGAGACCACGCAGACCGACGTCACCGAGATCACTTGGGACGGAGCGGGTTGTGCAAACGGTGCATACATCTACATGATGAAGGCGACGGACGGAACGAACACCTTCGACGGTACCGGCAAGGTGTTTGTGAATCGCTAACGCAATTCACTGCGAACGGCTCCTCGGCCTTCGGGCCGAGGAGCTTCGAGGAGGAGCGCGTTCAGCGCGTTCAAGAACGGGATCGGCGCACGGGCAAGCCATGGAGCCGGCGGCAACACCTTGGGAGGCCTTCGACATGCCTAAGGTGCGGATACGAGATTGCCCGACAAGCTCACAAGCAACTCAGCCTGTGCAGAGTCTATCGGCATTCCGTGCCGACAGACTCACAGCAACTTGACGAGTCACCGTAGTCGGTCTCAGAGTTCCGCCCTTCCCCACCCGCCTTCTGGGACCGAAGGCCGCACACCACCAATGACGCCATAAAGCGGACAGCCTGCTATACTATGTGATCGACGACGTGGCTCGCCGAAACGTTTCCGCTTGCGAGCACCTCGCGACAGGACGGGGGTCCTTCTCACAATTGCCAAGGAGGCAACGCGATGAACGCACGAAGGATCTTCTGGCTTGTCGTCACCATTTGTATCTTGTTGGCAATGGGATGCTACGCGCAATCCAATCTGATCTTCATTCTCGACGCGTCGAACAGCATGAACAAGGCGTTTGAGAACGAAACGAGAATCGAGGCCGCCAAGGGAGCGCTGATCATCCTTCTACCCGCCGTGGACACCGCAACCTCCGCAAAGCTCTACGTCTTCGGCCACCGCATCGATCATACCATCAAGCCCGAGAGCTGCCACGACATCGAACTTCTGTTTCCCGCACTGAAGGCTGCGGGCGCAGACCATCAGATCGTTCAAGACGGAATCCGGGGACTCGTAGCGCAAGGGATGACACCGATCGCCGAGGCGTTGCGAACGGCGGCAGATGGGATCGGCGATACTCCATACGAGACGACCATCATCCTTCTCACCGACAGCGCCGAGACGTGTGGGGGAGATCCATTGGCCGTCGCGCAGGATATCGCTTCCATGGAGCCGAACGTCGTTCTGGAGATCATCGGCCTCGACATCCCCGCGGACGAGTGCGACGCGCTGGACGAGATCGCGTCAGCCACTGGAGGCACCTACTGCGGCGTCGGGACCGCCGCGGACCTGCTGCAGGCCCTCTACGAGGCGTCTGGATCCGCAACAGTGTCGGGCGAAGGTCAATCCGGAATCCCAGAGGAGTATGCAGGCTACAACATCGACAACGTCATCCGCGGCACGGACGGCGATGATCTGCTGCACGGAACGCCGGGGAACGACTTGATTCTCGGATTCGGCGGCAACGATCTGATCATCGGGTTCGACGGAGACGATGTATTGGTCGGCGGGGATGGAAACGACATCCTGGAGGGACTCGATGGGAACGACGTTCTCTTCGGCGAAGCCGGTGCCGATCTGATCCTCGGCGGATCCGGCGATGATCGACTGGCCGGCGGCGTCGGCAATGACTCGATGGAGGGCGAATCCGGCAACGACGAACTGTACGGTGGCCCCGGCGCCGACCGCTTGCTCGGAGGAGAGGGATGTAACCTGCTGCATGTGGATGCATGGGACTGGGCGTACGAAGGACAGCTCATCCCGGAGTCCGATGGCAGCTGCATGCCGAAGGCTCCGTGACGGTCGGAGTGGCGTATGACGTGCCTGGATGAGAGCTGATATCCATCGAAGGCGGAGGTGACGAATGCAAGTCGGAAGGCAGAGAAGTCTGACCTGGGTATCGATCACGATGTGTCTCCTGCTTGTCGGGACACTAGGTGGGTTCGCAATTGCGCAGTCGACGTACGGGGGGATCACCTTCCCGCTCGGCGGCCTGGCGTTCGCCGATCGAGTGGTCGAGTACGTGCCGGGGAGTTGTGTGACGAGTGCATGCGGCGATCCGGAGGAAGCCTTGGGACCGCCCGATTCCGGGTGCGCCTCATGCCAGGCTTGCGACAGCTGCGGGGATCATGCCGTTGCCTTGGGGTTCCGCGTCAGCCCCGTCGACGAGCGGGCGAGCCTTGTCGTCGAGTTCACGGACAACGTGCTGGTCGACGGCCCGGGTGACGACTTGTTCGTCTTCTTCTCCAAGGAGCAGCCCACGACCGTCGAGATCAGCGCCGATGGGAGCACATGGATTTCGGTGGGGACGGCCACCACTGGCTGTCCCGCCGGATTCGACATCGGACCGTACGTCCAGCCGGACGAGGAGTTCCGATACGTCCGCTTGACGGACGTCCCCGCAGACGAGGGTCGGGCGACTTGCCCGGGCGCCTGTATCGATGCGATCGGGGCCATGGGCCCGGCTGCGACCGTCGTCGCCGAAGTCGGCGGCCAAGCGACCCTTCAGCCACTCGGGGACCTCGTGTTCCAGTTCGATCAGGAGTATGACGAAGACATCCTCTTCCTGATGGACACGACCGGGAGCATGACGCGGCTCATCGATGGTCAACAGAAGATCGACATCGCCGAGAATGCCGTGATCAGAATCCTCGACCTGCTTCCGGACGGCGTTCATGTGGGATTCCGAACCTTCGCCGGGTGTGGGAAGAGCAACCTCATCTCGCCGCTCGACAATCCACTCGATATTCCCACCTTGGAAGCGAAGATTCGCGATATCCACGCCGTCGGCACGACGCCTCTTGCGTACGTTCTTGAACTGTCGATCGAGGATTGCGGATGCATCGATCGTCCCAAGACCGTCGTGCTTGTCAGCGATGGAATCGACACGTGTGGAGGAGATCCGATTCAGGCGGCCCGCGATCTGGCGGCTTCGGGCGAGCAGATCACGCCCTATGTCATCGGTTTTGACGTCGGGGGAACGCTTGCCGATCGAGATGAGTTGATCCAAATCGCCGATATCCTCGGAGGAGAGTACATCGATGCGACGGACGCTCAAGGACTGATGACGGCACTCAGCTATGCCGTGCCTTTGCCCTATACCATCCTTGACGCAGGCGGACAGGTCGTATACCAAGGGCATCGCGGAGATTCCGGGCCGGGACAGCTTCCGGCCGGCACGTACACTGTGCATCTCGAAGGCATGCCGCCCGTCGTCTTGAACGATGTCGTCGTAACCGCCGAGGGGACAACGACAATCACCGTCACGCTTGTCAACGGGGAACTGCAAGCCAAGGTCGTGCAGGGCCAGTAAGCGTTCCGGTCAGGCGTCTTGAGCTTCCCGCGCAATCCAGGTGCGGTTGCACGAATCTGAGGCGAGGTGATGGGGTTGAATCGAGAAGACATCGTCCGATCCGATGCTGCATCGTTGCGAAGGGCGATGGAGAGCGGCCCGCGGGCAGAGCGCTGGTCGAGATTCAGTCAGCTTGCAGGTGCCGATGCCGAGCAAGTCCTGAAGCTCGTATGCGGGATCACGCCCTCGGGCCGAATTCATGACCTGCGCACCCTGGAAACCCAGCAAGCCGAACGTGGAGCCGGATTTCTAGGCATGCTTCCGGATCAGATTCCCGACGACCTCGATGTGCCCGACGACATGGAGTCTTCGCTGGACGTCGCGGCTCGACTTGCGGAGATCCGAAGAGCGAATCTCGATGCGATCCGTGAGACAATGCCTCAGTACCCGCTTGCCTTCAGCGGAGAGTCCAACGATCGCCCGAGCACCGCATCGATCCCGACCGGCTGGATGCTCGACGTCGACGTGTCGGGTATACGAGCGCTGCTCGATGCCTTCGAGTCGTCCGGCCTTGTGCCGGACGAAGCCCTCCGCATCGCCCGGATGTCATCGTTTCAGGAGATGATGACGCACCGTCGCGAACTGGGCTATGTGCCGGAGCCGCTGATCGACGAAGCGGGCTTGGCCTGGTGCATCGCACACGCAGCGTCGCGAGACCCGGTTGACGAGCTGTGGAAGTGGCTTCATCCCCACAACCTGTTCGACTTGAGCGACCTCTACACGCATCGCACCGAGTACCGACAGCTGACCGACGTCCTTGCCGGCGAGCACGGATTGTCGTCATGGGTCCTGCCGCGGATCAGCCGATACGCACCTCCCGGTACGATGTTCCAGGATCGCTTCTCGTTCGCCGTCGGCTGGGGTATTCGCGGCTGGGCGACGGAGACGTCCGGCGGAATGAACATCGAACACGCCAAGGATGACTGGGATCTGCTGACGACAACCCTGGTCCACGAAACGTACCATCGGCTCCAAACGAAGATCGCGTTCGCCGACCCTGCAATCGATGAGATCGGATTCGAACGGATTACCTCCCTCCCAGCGTCCGTCTCGGGGAACCGCCATCTGTATCGAGCGCTGAGCTACATCATGCTCGAAGGATCGGCGACCTACGTAGCCGCGCCCATTCTCTTGCCCGCATGGCACGACGATGCGGCGGCGGGTATGGGGCTTCTGGAACGGCTCTGCGAGATCGATGAGTCAGAGAGAGCCGACGAATCGGCCGACGGGATTCTCAATGAAGGATTGAGATCCAACGGGCCGTTCTACGGATTCGGAGCCCTGCTGTCCGATGCCATCGTGCGTCACGGCACCGAATCCGATCTCGGAATTGCCTTGACCCGTGGAGGGCCCGCGTTTGTCGAGCGTGGCCTCGATCTCGTGGAGACATCGCTCGCTCCAGACTCGGCGAAGGTGCGAAGCGCGATCGCCGAACTGCGTGGGGCCGTCGAACGTGCCGCGCAGTAGACCTCAGGTCGGGAGCAACCATCCCATCGGCCCTTGTCAACGCGCCGGCTTCCACATTCCCTGGTTCGCCCTCGCCGCGGCTTCGATGTAGAGTGAACGGAAGACGCCTTCTCGTGTGAGGCGGTCGATCGGACGTGAGCAATGGCCAAGAATCTCCGTGCCCTGACCCCGGCTCAGGCGAAGAGGTACTACGACCGGCTGGGCAAGCGCCTCGACAGCCAGAAGTTCTACGAGGATCTCGCGCTTGACGATCTCGCCGACCACGCCGACTTCGAGAGTGCAAACAGCGTCTTCGAGTTCGGATGTGGAACCGGCCGATACGCGGCCCGTCTGTTGGCGGAGAGGCTACCTGATACAGCAACGTACCTGGGTTGCGACGTGAGTCCCGTCATGATCGGCCTGGCAGCGGAGCGCTTGGCCGCGTATTCGGACCGCGCATCCGTGATCCGGACGGACGGCATCATTCGCTTCCCCCTGTCGGACCGGTCCGTCGATCGCGTCGTCTGCACCTACGTTCTCGATCTTCTCTCTGAGGCGGACATTCCATCCGTCTTCACCGAAGCGCGCCGCGTGTTGGTCACGGGAGGAATCCTCGGCCTGGTCAGTCTGACGTGCGGGACAACCTTTGGATCGAGGATCGTGTCCGGTCTTTGGTCCGCCGTCTTTCGCGCGCGCCCTTCCCTCGTCGGCGGCTGTCGTCCCATCCGGCTGGAGCCACTCATCAGTCCGGGCAGCTGGGATGTCGAGTACGAGAACACCGTGCCCGCATTCGGCGTACGCTCGGAGGTTCTCGTCGTTCGCCGTCGCGGCTGAGCACGACACGAATCGTCTCTCCCGTTCCGTGACGCAGTCGGTCGCGCAGTCGGAGCGTCCGTCTATTCGAGCACGATCGGCACGACTAGGCCCAATCCGGCCGAAGCGAAGGGCGTCCGCACAGGAACCGGTCGGCGGCAATGGCGGCCTGCGCTCCCTCGGACGCGGCAATCACGGCTTGCTTGACGTGCTTACACAAGACGTCGCCCGCCGCGAACACTCCGGAGACGCTCGTCTGGAACATTTCATCAACCTGCAGGCAGCCGTCGCCGGTCGTGGCAAGTTGCCCCCCAGCGAAATCAAGGATCGGTTTGCCGCCTTGTAGATAGATGAATGCGCCGGAAATGGGGATCGTCTCTTTCGTTCTATCGCTCTCTACCACAGCGCCCTCGACGGACGTCTCTCCGACGATCTCGCGAACGTGAGATGAGGAGCGGATCTCGATCCGGTCGTGAGCAAGTGCCTGTTGCACGAGTTCGTCGTTTGCCCGAAGCGCCGGGGTCGGAGAGGCAACCAGGACGTGCCTGGCGAATCGAGCGACGTGCAATGCTTCTTCAAGCGCTTCGTCGCTGTTGCCGACGACGATGACATCCCGATCGCCAAAGAAGAAGCCGTCGCACGTCGCGCAATAGGAGACGCCGTGCCCGACGAGGCGAGCCTCTCCGGGAATCGATGGGCTGCGCCCCATGGATCCGGTGGAGATGATGACGACGCGGGCACGGAACGTGCCGCCGCCGGACGCAAGCACCTTGCTCTCATCGGACAGCGTTGCCGCGGTGATGCGCTCCGTGACGAACGAGGCTCCGACGTCGACGGCTTGAGCGCGGATCCGCTCGACCAGCTGGGCTCCGGAGACCGAATCGCCCACGCCGGGGTAGTTCGTGATCTTGTTCGCCATGCCGAGGGCTCCAGCTGTAAGCGACTTGTCGACGACGACCGTGCTCCAGCCGGCGCGGGCGGCGTACAACGCAGCCGTCGACCCGGCCGGGCCGCCGCCTACGATCACAACATCCCACGTCCGCTCGCTTCCGTTCTTGGCTTCGGCGTGATCCATGGTTCGTCTCCTTCCGGGTCGCTCGCCGCCCCCGGTTTGGGTGCGAGCATACGCAATCATACTGACTCAAGGAAGCGTCATGCAGCAGCGTTTCGAGGAGTGGTGCAACGCATGGGCTGACTAGTCGAGCAACGTCGCGTAGTCCGAGACGAGGAGGTACCGTGCGGGCTCGTCCTCTTCGATCGCCGGGAACCGGCCGACCGGTTCGAGAAAACGGTTGTCGTTCTCATCGTCATTGACGGTCGAGACTTCGCCGGCCAGCACGGCCTCGCCCTCCGCCCAGAAGGAGTGATACATCCTCGCCGGGAGCGTGATGCTGGCACCCGGCGCAAGCCGGAGGACGTATCCGGCCGGCTCCGTGTACTCCACACCGTCGGAGATGAACGTAACGTCGTCATCCCCCCGCATCTCGGACTCGGTCGCGTTGTACAGGCGGATCGCCAGCTGTCCGCCGCCTCGGTTGATGATGTCCTCGGTCTTCGACCAGTGGAAGTGCATCGGGGTGACTTGCCCGACACCGACGACCAGTGCTTTCTCCGCGTACAGCATCCCGGAACCGTGCGCGAGGTCCTGCAGCGAACCGTTTCGCAGCGTGAACAGAATCAGTCCGACTTCATCGAACCGGTCCAGTCCGAATTCGGTCACGTCCCAGCCCAGTTTGCGTTCGAGGATCGTGCGAACGCGGTCTCCCTTCGACATCCAGTCGGACAGATGCCAATAGGCGTACGGGGGCAAGTGAAACTGGCGGCCCTCCATCCAGTGAAGGGTATCGTCAATAAGGGCATTGATGTGCGATCGCTTCATTCAACTCCTGCAAGCACGTGGCAAGCTAGACAAACACAGGCCCTGATCCGCGGATCGGATCACCGAACGGCGATCGGTCGAAAGAGACCTACGGAGTCGGATTGACCGTGATGTCGACGACGGCTTGGTCGTCAGCGCCCTTGTTGTCGGTAACCGTCAGGACGACGCGGAACACTTCGGACGTGCTCTGCACCGTGAACTGATGCGAGATCGTCTCGATCGTGAGCGAAGCGGTCTGCCCGTCACCGAAGTCCCACGCGTACGTCGCGATCGTACCGTCCGCGTCGTACGAGCCGGCCGCGTTGAAGTCGACATCCAGCGGAGTCGTCCCCGACGTCCGCGACGCCGTGAACGAGGCGACAGGACGGATATTGCCGATGTAGACGCACCCAACCGCGATCAACAGGACTCCCAACGCGATTCCGCAAGCAGCGAACGTTCTCTTGTTCACGGATCCCCCTTTCAACGATACGCGACGCAGAAACAAGACTCCTGCCTACAGACTAGTGCGATTTGGGATCCCGGTCAACCCAACGATGCATCCCAAGGGGCAAGCCATCCTTGTCTGAGTTGTCTTTCATAGCCATGCAATCCTACGATGAGTCGCGCAATCCGACGGGACACGTCGGCTGCGTGTTCAGGAGGTGGTAGGCATGAGGCACATGCAGGTTCTCCTCGTCGTCCTCGTTCTATTCGCCGTCGCCGGCGTCGCGCAGGAATCCGTCAACCTCGGAACGGTTCTGCCCGGCACGACGGCAACCGCAACCTACACGCTGCGAAACTCCAACTCGTTCGACTGTACGTTGGAGGCAGTCGGATTCGGAGAGGAGTACGCTCCCGGGTCGGGCGCGTTTCTTGTCTCCGGGATCGAATTGCCGATGCCAATCGCGGCAGGAGACAGTGTCAGTTGGACGGTTCAGTTCCGCCCGACGACGGCAACCGCGTACCAAGCCAGTATGAGGATTCGGCTGCGGTGCGGTATCTTTTCACAGAATCTGACAGTCACCGTGTCGGGCTCAGGAGGGAGCGGAACGAGTCAGCCCCTGGCCGATCTCACCGTGACGCCGCCGCCGGATACGGCCGCTACGGCCGACACAGGTTGCGGGTGCACGTCGGAAATCGGGAATCTGACGTCACAGATCAATAGCCTGACCTCGCTCGTCCAAACGCAGCTCGCTCCGGCCCTACAGCAGATCCAGAGCCAAGTGGCGCTATGCAGCGCATCGACAGAATCACAGGATTCAACCGACGGATTCTGCCCAGGGCCGTTCCCGACGCAGGGCGGGCAACGGTTCCTCGACTTCGTGACCGCCCAGCGAGCATTGACCGTCCAAGCGGCCGCCGATCTTCCGCTCATCCAGTCCGACGATCCCAAGCAGCAAGCCGTCCTTGTCGCCGGTGCGGAAATCCTCGCCGATCTCACAACCGAGCTTGACGCGGTGGTGCAGCAAGTGCTGACCATGGCGCCGTCGTACCTCGATTGCTTCGACTCCTACGTGCCGGAAGGCACGACGGAGTATCTCTACGCCGTCACGGCGGTGGCCTCAGACCCGACGACCCATCCGAAGCTGCGGGCGCTGTTCGAGGAATCGGGCATGGAGACCGCACAAACGGTTTGGGACAAGGCCAAGATCTGGGTCGGACACATTCCGCTCATCGGAAGCATTCTCCAGTCGGTCATGGAGGACATCGAGAAGCTCACGGGCTCCGGCGGAGACACGCTCGGGATCGCAGGGCTCATGTTCCAGTACGAGATCGAGCGCAAGCTGGACGGCATCATCTACGGCCTGTTTGGGATCGAGATCCCGCCCAACGCAACCGAGGCCGAGTTGATGGGGCTTCTCCGGCGGATCTCCGGCGACAGCGTGACCGGCCGCTTGGATAGACTGGAACAGGATGAGGCCGATCAAACTCAGGCGCTGGATGAGCTTTCCGGACAGGTCGAGCAGGTCGGTGAGACGGCCTCGGAGGCCCTCGACGTGGCTAGAGACAACCAGACCGAAATCGCCGTACTCGAGGATAAGGTGTGCTGCTTCATCTGGGCGATGAACCGGTTCGGCCAGGAACTGGGTGACGCCCTGTATGGGGATCCCAGTACGTTTTCGGACATGATCCCCGCCGTCTGTGAGGGGACCACGTACGCCCAGTGCTTCGCGGGGAGCCACGAGACCGGCGTCTTCCCGCCCGAAACCGAGCGAGACGCGATCAAGCCGGAGATCCGGGCGCTCGAGGACGACATGGCTACGGTTAAGGACACGCTAGAGCGCATCATCCAGCAGCTCGGCGGTCCCCACGTTCCTGCCATTGTTGAGACCCCGGACATCCCGACAATCGAGACGCCGAAACCGGTGCCCGAGGAAACGACCATGTATGACCTTCTGATGGTCACGAAGAAGATCTACGTGTATGCGGAGGATGTCTTTGCGCCGGCCTCGTCCAGCGATGTCCATGACGTCGTGGTCACCACGCCGGCGTTCGACCTGTCGGGGTGGATCGACGGGACGCAGCTGCGTCCCGGTGACGAATTGCAGGTCGAACTGACGATCCGTGTCGCCGGTCAAGAGATCCCGTGGCTCACGACAACGTTCGTGGGAGGCTCCGACTCGCGGCTCATCGCGTTCGACGAGCTGTCGGGGGGACGGACCACCATCGTCGGATCTTGGATCCGGATCCGGCTGATTCAGACGACGTCCGCCGACGACTTCGATACGTCGATTTCGATCGGCTACCAGTTCATCGTGGAATCCCAGCAGTAGCCCAGTCCGGGCCGGACGTCACGATTCGTCCGGCCCGGCAGGGCCTGTCGTGCCGAAGCAAGCCAGGGGGCTGGCCCATACCTCGGATTGCCGATCCGTGTCGTGCTAAGATGGTGAGGCCATCCGATGGGCAGGGAGAAGCGATACGTGCGGCTTCTCCGAGCGACGGTGGGAGGAGGTTGGATGAGTCAGCCCCACGTGGGGAATCCCGTACGGATCCTGTGGGTCGAGGATAACCCGGACGATGTCGGAACCCTATCCAGACTTCTGCGGAATTTGAACTACGCGTGCGACATCACGGCCGTCAAGCGCGTCCGTGAATGTGTGCGACTGATCGACGACGATCTTATCGACCTGGTGTTGCTGGACCTGTCGCTTCCGGACAGCCGCGGATTGCAGGGACTTCACCGGCTGCGCGCGCATGCCCCTGAGATTCCGATCCTCGTTCTCACCGGCAACGAGGATCGCGAGACCGCCGAGCGGGCGGTGCGCAGCGGCGCACAGGACTACCTTGTCAAGGGGCAGCTCGAGGGCAATCTACTGATCCATTCGCTGCGGTTCGCCGAGCTGCGCAACGCGTTCCGAGCCGAACTGGAGGAGCGATCGCTACGCGATCCCCTGACAGGGCTGTACAATCGGCGCGGTTTCCGGCTCCTCGCCGACCAAAGCCTCCGCCTGGCCAAGCGCAACGGCCGCGAGTCGGTCCTTCTTCTTGCCGACATGGACGATCTCAAGGACATCAACGATACACTCGGTCACGTCCAAGGCGACCACGCGCTGCAAGCGGCCGCCAATGCGTTCAGACTCTCGTTGCGGGATTCCGACATCATTGGGCGATTGGGAGGTGACGAGTTCGTCGCCTTGGCAGTCGAAGCCCATCCGCCGGGCATCGACTCGTTGATCGAGCGTCTCCGCACGCAGCTCAAGTCCGAGGAGGCCGATCTCGACATGCCCCTTCCGCTCTCGCTTTCGATCGGCGTGGCTCCGTTCGACCCCAAAGAGTCGCCGTCGCTGAACGATCTCATTGTGGCCGCCGATCGCGCCATGTACGAACAGAAGACACAGTATCGAGCGCGTAGAGGGGGAGACTAGGTGCCTAGGCTGCGGGTTCTCCTGGTCGAAGCGGATCCCCATGAGGAGGCGTCACTGCGAGATCGGATCTCTCAGCAGCCGATCGAGATTCGGAGTTGCTCGACACTGGACAGCGCGATGGCCTACTTGGCGAGGTCCGAGTTCGACGTCGTCTTGTTGGGCTTGCCGCTGCCGGACAGTGAGGGATTGGACGGCGTGCGGTCGATCGTACGGAAGTTCCCCGCGATTCCAGTCGTTGTTCTTGCGGATGCCGCGAAGCGGGAGCGGGCCGAGCAGGCCATTCAGCTCGGCGCGCAGGACTACCTCGTCAAGAAGAACAGCCCGCCCGGGCTTCTCCATCGGACCCTCGCCGATGCCGTCGAGCGAGCCCGGGTGAGGGACGCGCTTCGCACGTCCGAGGCGACGTTTCGCACCGTCTTCGATGGGGGTCCGCTCGCGATCGCTCTCGCATCCCCGGAGGACCAGGCCATCGTATCGGCCAATCCGGCGTTTCTCCGTCTGCTAGGCTATGAGGAAGACGAGGTCCCCGAGTTGACCCTATCGGGGATCACACACCCCGAGGACCGGGGTGCAGATCGGAAGGGCCTGGACTCGGTGCTCCAGGGATCCGTCGAAACGTTCCGCCGTCGGAAGAG
>CAZXQL010000005.1:10644-15463 GCA_964643395.1 uncultured Thermotogae bacterium | reverse complement strand
AGGGCCTGGACTCGGTGCTCCAGGGATCCGTCGAAACGTTCCGCCGTCGGAAGAGATTGATCCGCAAGGATGGCGACGTCGTCTGGGTCCAAGCCGCATCCTCCGCCCTGCGCGACACAGCCGGACGACCCGAACGCATCCTCGTGGTCGAGCAGGACGTCATCCCTGAGAGGGACGCGGCTTCGGCGCTCGACGAAGAGCGCCGAAGCCTGATATCGATTCTGGATGCAATCCCCGCTTTCGTCTACATCCAGGCCCGGGATCATACCATCCCCTTTGCCGCCGGTCGGTTTCGTGAGTACTTCGGAGATCCCGAAGGCCGGACGTGCCATCAGATTTTCCGGGATTGCGACACGCCGTGCGCCCCTTGTCAGACGCTCGACCTCCTCGAATCGCAAGAGGAACTCGTACGCGAGTGGACCGATCGGAAGGGGCGCGTGTTCGAGTTGAGGGAGCGGCCGTACCGAACCTCCGACGGGGAGGAGGCCGTCCTGATCATCGGAACCGAGATCACGGATCTGGTGCAGGCCACGCATGCGCTGCGGGAATCGGAGAGTCGATTCCGCCAGTTGGCGGAGTCCCTCCCGGAAATCGTGTTCGAGTGCAGTCTGGAAGGACGCATTACGTACGCCAATCAAGTCGCATTCACGCGCCATGGATTCTCCCAAGGGGAATTGATCGGGGCCTCCGTGTTCGATGTCCTCGCTCCCACGGACCGTAGTCGTGCACACGAGCGCATCGCGTCGCTCCTCGCGGGAGGCGCTGATAGCAGCGCTCAATACGAGATTCTGCGTCCCGACGGTTCGACGTTCCCTGCGATCATTCACTCCTCGGTTATCCGCTCCGACGGTCGGCCGGCCGGACTGCGCGGCATCATCGTCGACATCACGGAGCAGATGGAAGCCCAGAAGGCGATGGAGACGGCCGATCAGATCGTCTCCGCGATCCCCTCCGCCATCCTCATTTATGGATTCCGCGAACCGAACGAGCTGGTCCTTCTTTCCGGCAATCCCGCGTCCAAGAGCTGCGTAGACGTTGCCTCGCACATCGGAAGCCCGTTCGCATCGCACTGGGACGCATCGATGGTGAAACAGCTTCAGCCCAGGCTCTTGTCCATCCTATCGGACGGGCGGGAATACGAACGTGAGGTCGTCCTCCATCCACAGGGCGAAATGCGAGCGTTCCATCTTCGAGCCTTCAGGATTCCCGGCCGCCGCGTCGTGTTGTCCTTCGAAGACATCACCGAACGGAAGCGCATCGAGCAGGAACTCCTGCTCAAGAACGAGGTGTTCGAGGCCGGACTGACCGCCAATTGCGCGACGGACGCGGACGGAACACTGGCCCACGTGAACGCAGCGTTCTTACGGTTGTGGCGATTTCCCTCCGACGACGAAGTCCTCGGGCGCTCGATCGCAGTCTGCTTCGACGATCCCGACGAATCCGCGCTCGTCCTCGAGACGCTGCGGATCGAGGGGATGTGGCACGGCAGCTTCGTCGCCAAGCGAGCCGATCGCACGACATTCATCTGTGAAGGGATGGCGACCGCCATCCGAGACGAGAACGGACAGATCGTCGCCCACCAGTTCGCGAATATCGACATTACGGACCGTGTCGTTCAGCGGGAAGCTCTCGAGGAGAGCGAGGCACGGCATCGAATGCTCTTCGAGAACGCATCCGTGGAAATCGGGTACTTCACCGTGGACGGCGATCTGATCGCCGTGAACCGGACGGCGGCTCGTCGCATGGGCGGAGAGCCGGAGGATTTCATCGGACAGAACACGAAGGATCACTCCGCCAGACCCGAGGAAGCTCTTCGCCGCATCACGTTGGCAAGCCGATCGCAAGACAGCCGGACCTATGAAGACATGGTCGGAGACGAGAACGAACGCCGCTACATCCTGCGGAGCTACACCGCCCTTCGTGACGCTCAGGGCCATGTGACCGGAGTGCAGGTCATCGCAAGTGACATCACGGATCGCAAGAAGGTGGAAATCGCGCTTCGGGAAAGCGAGGCGCAGTATCGGTCGTTGTTCGAGAATGCGGCGTTGGGCATCTATCGGACAACGCCGGACGGCCGCATTCTCGCAGCCAATACCGCGTTGTTGCGCATGCTTGGCTTCGATTCGTTCGAGGAACTGGCGGCGAGGAACCTCAATGACGAAGGCTACAGCTCGGAGACTCCGCGATCGCACTTCAAGAAGCTCGTCGAAACGACAGGCTCCGTCACGGGGCTGGAGTCAGCGTGGAAGCGCCGTGACGGATCTACGATCTACGTCCGCGAGTACGCCACCGCCGTTCGTGACGAGAGCGGCAGCATCATCTGCTATGAGGGTACGCTCGAGGACGTTACCGAGAGGAAGGTGGCCGAACGGCGGTTGCAGGAATCGGTCGCCACGCAGCAGGGCATTCTCAGAGCGTCGCCCGTCGGCATCGGACTCCTTCGAAACGGAGAACTCCAGTGGATCTCGGAACGCGTGTGCAGCATGACCGGGTACCGTGCGGGAGAACTCATCGGTCGGCCGTTTTCCATTCTGATGTTAGGCTCCGAAGACCTGGATCTTATCGCAGAAGCGACAGCTCCCGAGGCCGGTGAAGACGTCGTCCGTCTCGGGACACGATGGGAGCGCAAAGATGGCAATACGCTCGATGTCGATCTGGCCTTCTCCCGGCTCGATGCAGCCGCCCCCGACCGTGGCAGCATCTTCACCGTTCAGGATACTTCCGAGCAGAAACGCATGGAGGAGTCTCTCCGTCTGACCCAGTTCTCGATGGACTCCACCCAGGCCATCATTCTGTGGCTCCGTGCGGACGGGCAAATCGTCTTCGTCAACGAGGCCGCATGCGGCATGCTCGGGTACTCCCGAGACGAATTGCTCGAGAGGTTCGCGTGGGACATCCAATTGGACTACCCAACGGGTGATCGTGCCCGCCTGTGGGACGAACTACGCGTTTCCGAGCCGACCACGTCGGAGACGGTCTTCACGCGGAGTGATGGAAGCCGTTTCCCCGTCGAGCTGAACGCTCGCTATCTCAGCTTCCATAACAGGGAGTATGAGTTCGTGATCGCCATCGACATCACGGAGCGCAAGGCCGCCGAGCGCGCCCTGGTGGAGTCCGAAGAGAACTACCGCACGATCTTCAACGCAGCCAACGATGTCATCCTCCTTCACGATGCCGCGAGCGGCCGCGTCCTCGACGCCAACGAGAAGACCGTCGAGATGTTCGGCTATTCGGTCCCCGAGTTCGTCAAGCTGCGTGTGGAGGAGTTCAGTTCGGGAATCCCCCCGTACACCGACGAAGAGGCTCTACGCCTCATCCACGCCGCTGCGCGCGGCCGACCGCAGATCTTCGAGTGGCGTCTCCGCAAGAAGAACGGTGACTTGTTCTGGGGAGAGGTCAACCTGCGGGAAGTGACGCTGCTCGGTGAGAGCGTCGTCTTGTCGATTGTGCGAGACATCTCGGATCGCAAAGAGCTGGAAGCGAGACTCAGACAGAGCCAGAAGCTGGAGTCGATCGGAACGCTTGCCAGCGGCGTCGCTCATGAAATCAACAACCCGCTCACGGGGATGATCAACTATGCGGAACTGATCCGAACCCGCGTCAACGACGATTCCCTTCGGGAGTTCGCTGAGGGAATCAAGACCGAAGGAGATCGGGTCGCGAGGATTGTCCGGAACCTGTTGTCGTTCTCACGTCAGGATCCGGAACAACACAGTCCTGCCCGGATGCGCGACATCGTCGATGCCTCTCTGTCGATCGTCGGGTCCCTGCTCCGCAAGGATCTCATTCGGATCGACATCGACATTCCGGAGACTCTCCCGACCGTTCAATGCCGCAGTCAGCAGATTCAGCAGGTGATGATCAACCTGATTTCGAACGCACGAGATGGGCTCAATGCACGATCCCCGGATGAAGACGGCGAGAAGGTCCTGCGCATCTCGTCTCGCGTTGTGCAGTCGAGCTCACAGTCCTGGGTGCGGACGACCGTGGAGGATACGGGAGTCGGCATCCCCGAGCAGATCATCGAGAGGATCTTCGATCCATTCTTCACCACCAAGGCGCGCGATGAAGGGACCGGTCTCGGCCTGTCCATCAGCTACGGCATCGTCCGCGATCATGGCGGACGCCTGACCGTCGACTCCGTACCCGACCAACGAACGAGATTTCACGTCGACCTCCCATTGTCCGACTCCGAATAGACATGGGGAAGACACTTTGCAATCTGCCACTCGCGGCACACGTTCTGAGAGGCTAAACTGGGCGACCATCACGATTCGCGAGAACGATCAGGAGGGGCTGTTCATGAGAGATCAGATGCGCAAGGCGCTCGAATTTGCCGTTGCCAAGGAAGCGGAAGCTGAGGCGTTCTACAAAGAGTGGTCGCAGAAGGCCAAGGATCCGAGCGTTCAGGCTCTGTTCTCCGAATTGGCCGGGACCGAGAACGATCACAAGGAAATGCTGTCGCGCATCACGCCGGAGGAAATGGCGGCCGCTGACAGCTCTGACGCCGCCGAACTCAACCTGTCCGACTGGTTGGTCGGTGTGGAGGCGTCCCCGGGACTCACACTTCAGGAGGCAATGATCGTAGCCATGAAGCGTGAAGAAACGTCTGCCAAGCTGTACTCGAAGCTGGCCGAGATGAATGGAGAGGCCAGGTCGCTGTTCGAAGCGCTCGCTAAGGAAGAGCGCCGCCACAAGGCGAGGCTGGAGACGGAGTACGACGAACACATCTTGACCGAAGACTAGCGCGTCGCACGGCGTCACGAGACCGCGGCAGATGCCCTTGGCGAGGTGAGTCTTGCCGCTGCCGAGCTCGCCT
>CAZXQL010000005.1:0-10634 GCA_964643395.1 uncultured Thermotogae bacterium | reverse complement strand
GCTGATCTACGCCGCCGACCGTCCCGAGGCGAACGAACTTCGCATCTCCTACCGACGCTCGTGCTTCGTGCGCGCCGTGCCGGCGCATACCCTGATGGTGCGTAAGAACGACCAAGACGCCTCCTTGACTCCCGAGGGGAGAGGAACGAAACGAGAGCCGTTCCTCTCCCTTCTCATTCATGAGAGCAGAGGCCTCCTACAATGACGCCGTAGACTCAACCACATATCCTGGCTCGGGTGGCGAGATGACGCACACCATCCGTGTCTCCCGTTCAAGCGGCGTGACCGAATGGACTGCGTGCTCGGGGATTGTCACCGCCTCCGGTGCGGTGACGATCTGGCTCTCGACGTCGATCGTGATCACCACGGCACCCGTGAGGATAACGAAGAACTCCACGCCCTGGTGCTTGTGCAGCGCCATCGGGCGCATGCGATGGTCCTTGACCCACGCATGGAGAATCTGGTAGGAGCCCGTGCGGGCTCGGTAGATCTCCTTGATCTCCCAGCTCCCCGTTGCCAGCGTGTCATGGTCAGTCGGATGCACAATCGTTGCCACGTTCTCCGCGGCCACACAAACCTCTTGGGCCGCCTGCGCTCGGATAGCATCGAACTCCTGTTCCTCCAACCGGCCCGATTCGACAAGTCTTCGGCCAATCGCGTCGACGAGGAGGGGGCGTTCAAGCACCGACCGAAGCGCGCAGTTCCCGAGGTTCTTCACGTTAATGCCCGTTTCTCGTTTCTTCTTCTTCAGTGCACGATGGACGTCCTCGTCCAAAACCAAATGCTTTGGGGGCTTCAATGGGCTCACCTCCTGTTAATTAACCACCGGTTCGTTAATGCACCTCACCGATATTCCGCACGTTCCCGCCCTTTGAAACCACTCTTGACATATACCAATATCTGTTCTATGGTATCTTACGGCCGTGTCGAGCACAAGGATCGCTGGACGGCCGCTCCGAAAAGGGTAAACCCGGCGGAAGCTGGGGGCACAAAGCTACGGGACCCGGAAGGGTTGGCTGGGCTGCCGGAGGACGGAGGTACGGTGGCCCGGGCGCGTAGTTGTCTGTCAAGTGAATCACGCCGATTCCGAGCGTGATTTTTCTCTCTGCGCGAACGCGGGGCCGAGGCACACGTGGACTTGGGGGAGCATGGAGGCTGCTGTCGAGTTCGAGAGAATCCGGTCCTTGGTGGCGCGCGAATCATCTGCGTTTCTGCCGAGTTCCGTTCGCTTGCGCTATCGAGAACGGCTCGAGGTCCTTCGCAAGACGCTGCGAGTGCAACGTCACGAGTACCCGCTTGGGGCCATTCTCGTTTCCATTGGCGCGCTCACGGACGATCAACTGAACACCGCATTGGCAAAGCAGAAGCAGGCAACGTCAACGCCGTTACTCGGCGAACTGCTCGTCGACATGCAGTTGGTCAGCCCGGAGCGAGTTGCCCACGCGCTGACGATCCAATGCGCAGCCGTGACTCGCGTAAGCTCCCCTTGCAGCAACCAATTCGGAGGTGCGTTGTGAATCGAGTGTTAGTTGTTGCTTCGGTGCTCGTCCTGTGTTTTGGCGTAGTTGGCGTCTGCAATGTGGACGACGATGCCATGCATGACGGAGGAGCAAGACTCGAAGCTCTGCAAAACAACGACGGCGGGTGGGACTGGCCGCTTGATGACGGAAACCCAGGCAGTTCGAGTCCCCTCAACACGATTGCTCCCATCGGAATGGGCCTGGCACGATCGTACTGGAATGGCGGGGAATCGGCCTACAAGTCGGCGCTTCAGGACACGGGGGCGCTCCTGCTGACGAAGACCAACAACTTCTCCCCGTCTGACGGCTATTTGGCGACGATCTTGGACAGCGTTTTCGGCGGTTCAACATATCGGGATCACGTGAAGACGCACTTCTATGATCAACTCGAGGCCGGAACCTACGATCGAAACGGTGCGGGCACGCTGTACGACACCGCAGGCTACGTGAACCTTGTCCGTACGTCTCGCGCCAGTCAGGGAATTGCGAACCTAGCAGCATGGGACGTCGGCATGGGAGTCATCGGCGCAGCCGCATGCGGTGCCGACACCACAGCGTGGGTTGCCGGAACCGAAGCCGAGATCAACGAGTTGGATAGCAGCGGATACTACGACGTCATTGGATTGGCTGGGGCCTTGTACGCTCTTGCGGCTGTCGGCGATGAATTCGATCCAACGGCCGGCGAACATGCCGCAGCGACATGCCTGGCTGACCTTGGCGACATTCTGACTGGGTATCAGATCGATGGTGGCGGCTTCACGTGGAACGCGAACTACCTCAATCCTGGCGAAGGGAACGAGACTGTCCAGGAGACCGCGTACGCCATCCTGGCACTCAATGCACTGGGCCGAGCCGGCTATCTCGATGACATCCAAGGCGCTGCTGACTGGCTGGTTGGATTCGAACTTGGAACCGGCGGTTGGGCGAACTACGATGGAGACAGTGAGAACAACGAGGTGACCGGAGAGGCGCTCTGGGGCATCCATACGGTCTATCTTGATGACGTGTGGGTTGACGAAACGGGCGATGACTTCGGGTTTGGATACGGAGCCATTCCGTTCGCCACCCTCCCGGAAGCGATCTCCAACATCGAGGGGCTCAATGGAGTCGTTCATGTAGGAAACGGCGTCTTCGATGTCGGTCCGGGAACCTACGATGTCCGATTGATCGTCGAAGGTTCGGCGACCATACAGGGCGCGGGAATGGATACGACAACTCTGCAAGTCGCGCCGTTCACATCTGACATGGATTGGACAGATGCGGTCGTAAGTGTAGACGGGAATTCCCCAGGGTTGCCGGGCGACGTCACGATCTCGGACCTGACCCTGCAAGGAATCCCGGATGAGGACGATAGCTGGTTCATCGTCACGACCGACCACATCCCCGCAGGCGTCACGCTCACGTTCCGCGATTCCCGCATCACCGGAAGCTACCTCTACGGCTGGTGGGACTACCACTCGCACGGGAACTTCGTCTTCGACAACAACATCGTCGACGATGTCGAGTACGGCATGATGCTGGAGGGATGGGACACGGGATCCGTAACCATCAGCAACTCCGAATTCTCGCAAGTCGCGGGTTACTTCGGCTATCCAGCGGGGATGTTCCTGTTCACGTACAGCGGCCTGGACTGCGACAACGCCTACCTGATCGAAGGCAACGTCATCACGAATGCCGATCCGGGGTACGGAATCGCCGTGTACGGTGGATATCCCGGCCAGACGACGGCGAAGTTCACGGATGTAACGATCACAAGCAACGACATCAGCGGAATCGGGTACTACGCCGTATACCTGCGGAACCTGCCGGAAGGCGGCGATCCCGCCGACGGCGGCGTCCACAATGCAGTGATCACGCTCAACGACCTATCCAACAACATCCGCGGGCTCTACGTCGTTGGCGACAACCCAGGGACGGTCGCTCAGTACAACGACCTGTCCGGGAACTCAGACTACGGAGTGCTCAACACAGGAACGTCCATCGTCGACGCAACGCTGAACTGGTGGGGTTCAGCCAGCGGACCGTCGGGTGAGGGGGACGGGACCGGGTCCGCCGCCAGTTCGAACGTCATCTTCAGCCCGTGGCTGGGGATCGATCCGGATGGCGATGCCGGAGCGCCCGGCGTGCAACTCGTCTCGCCGATGCTGTTCATCGTCGATGACATCGGGCCTGCGCCGGTCGGTGGGTATCTCGGGACGGCCATCGACGCGGCCAACTCTTTGGCGGGGACGGACACGATCGAGGTTCTTCACGGCACGTATGATGCAGACGAACCGATCACGGATGGGGTGAACATTGTCAGCGAGGTCGGTTCCGCCGACCATACGACGCTCAACGGTGCGATCACCATTGCCGCAGCGGACGTTCTGCTCGGCCGCCTCAGGCAAGGATTCACGATCAATGGCCCAGTGACCGTCAATGCGGGCATCGATGCATCCACCGTCCACATCAACTGGAACGACATCTTCGATATCGTCACCAATAACGGAGACGGCACCCTGGACGCCACGTTCAACTACTGGGGCGAGGACGGACCGGATACGGTCGGCTACGTCGCCATCCATCCGCTCTTGCCCGACACGTCCGACACCATCATCGGCTACATGGACGACTTCGATCTGAACGCGCTCCAGGCGATCGACTACTCCTACCTGATCGATGAGCTGAACAAGAAGGTCCGTGCGCTCCTCGGCATCGACCTGATCGATACGTTCGGCTTCTCGGTCTCGGACGTGTTGGAACTCATCGACGAGTACGGCTGGTCGCACGTGCGCAACGCTCTCAAGAAGTGCGGCGGCGACTATGATAGGTTCCTTGCTCTCCTCGTCGGGTACGCCGATGGAGGCGGAGGCGGAGGGTCCTACCTCGGCGGCGGTGGCGGAGCTGCGACCGGCATGTCGAGCTTCTGTATCGGATGCACGATCCCGCTCGAACTCGAGCTTGCGGATCCGATCACCGGAGAGCCGATCACGGATGCTGTCGTCTCCTACTCCGTCTGCCACACGTTGCCGGACGGGACGATGGAGATCGTCGCCTTCGGCACGATGACGTACGACGGAGATCTGGCCGCCTATACGTACGAGCTGGATACCACCGGGTACGAGCCGGGGATCTACGATGTCTACTTGGGCACGGACGACGGGCGTTCACGCCACTTCCAGGTGGAAGTGGCTGAGTACTAGTCTCCCTGCAGTCCGCCATGGGCGGGCGGGATCAGCCGCCCGCCCATCGGCCGTTGGCTCTCATGCGTGCGCTCACTCTGGTCAGTATTCTCGTGGTCATCGCGTCCTGCGTCGCAGGAGCAGATGAGACCCCGTTCGACGGGGGGTGGATGCGCTGCGCATGGTCCGCCGACGGGCAATCCCTCACCGTCCAAGCGGCCGTCGACGCCCGTCCCGAAGACAGCGGAAGCTCGGTGTGGGTCCTCACGGCCTACAGCCACCGATTCGAGGACGGTGTGTTCGGCTGGCAGATCCATGTCGGCGGAGGGGCTGACAGCATCCTCGTGCTCCCGAACGATTTTCTGACCGCGCGGTTGTTCACGATGGAGCAGCTGGGCATCGAGCTGCAGCTCGCAGATGCCGGTAGCGAGCTGTCGCTTCGCTTCCCGGCCGCGGGCGTGATCCCCCGCCTCGTCGCCCCCGGAGATCAACTCGAATTGCACGCGCTCTGGGTCCAGCAGCCGTCGCTCGTCACGATGGCCGTGCCTGCCGACGACACGCCGGCGCAAGACGCGGACCGAGATGCGGGTGGAGGCGCCTCGGCGGAGTCCGGGATCGGGGCCGAGGTCTCCTCGAGTCCTCTCCCGCAGCTTGACAACTACGAACAAGGGCAGCCCATCGCACACGCGTTCATCCTGGCAGGGCCGATGTCGGTGGGGGAAACGCGTACCGTCCTCAGCTACACGCTGATGCGCGTGCACGACCGCAATGCCGACGAGTTCGTCCGATTCTCTCACATCTCGTTCGATCGGGATACGGGCGTCTACTCGTACGCGATCGACACATCGAATCTCGCCGCAGGAGAGTACAGGCTGCTGATCGGTTCTTCCGACGGCACGATCTCGGATCGAATGGATCTCACCATTCTCGCAGGAGACGAGTCGTCCCCCTAGACGCTTCGTTTCGCGGGTCGCCGTTCCGGGGTACACTCTCTCGAACTCCATCCGAGAGGTGCCGCATGAAATCGATCGTTTGGGTGTCCGTCGTGATTCTGCTTCTGGCCGCCGCCTGGCAGCGTCCTCCTGCGTTCGAGGATCCCCGACTCGAGGCGGCCGTCCGGTCGGCGCTTGGCATCGAAACCGGGCAGCTTACGCAGTCGGACCTCAGCCGTCTCACGAGCCTCACCGCCACCGGCATGGACATCGTTCATCTCGAAGGATTGGAGGCCTGTATAGATCTCGAAACGCTCGATCTCTCCAAGAACAAGATCGCCGACCTCTCGCCGCTGGCGAACCTGCACAGCCTGCGAACGATCGTGCTCGCCAGCAACCTCGTCACCGACCTTCGCCCGCTCGCCGGATTGACCGAACTCGTGCATCTCAATTTGGACTTCAACTTCGTCACTGACGTTTCGCCTTTATCGGAACTAACGCATCTGGAGTGGCTAGGGCTGTGGGACAGCCGAATCCCCGATATTACGCCGCTCCGCCGACTCGTTCGCCTGAAGGATCTGGGACTCGGCGGGAGTCCGATCGAGGACACGTCCCCGATCGTCGGGATGACGGAACTGGAATGGCTCGGCCTTCCCAATACCGGCATCGAGCAGATCGATTTCGTTCGTGGCAAGCCGCATCTCATCAAGCTCAGTCTGGGAGGCAACGCAATCTCCGACCTGACTCCGTTGTCAGGATTGACGCAGCTGGAGGGGCTGGGACTGGACAGCAACGACATCGTGGATGTCTCGCCATTGGCTCCGCTCGTTGCTCTGCAGCGCCTGAGCCTGTGGGGGAACCAGATCACCGACATCTCGGCGCTCGCGGGCATGACGAAGCTCAACCAGTTGTGGCTCGACCGCAATCCGATTTCGGACATCGAGATCGTTCGAGACATGCCGAACCTTGAGATTCTGGGATTGTCCGACACGAGCATCCGCTCGTTGGACGCACTGGTGGCCAACTCCGGACTCGGCGCGGGCGACGAGATCGACGTGCGGGGTACACCCGTCCAGACGGAGCCCGGAACGCAAGGGCGCACGGACATCGAGGAACTCATCGATCGCGGCGCCACCGTCCGGTGGGGCGCCGACAACTCTCAGTAGGTTCGGATTTCTACTTCTCCACGTACTGATTGTGGAAGATGAACAGTTGCGCTGAGTCGAAGTTCGTGAAGATCAGCTTGTAGCAGTTCGTCAGGATGTACACCCAGATCATGATGTTCGGCATCGGGTCGCTGAAGCTGTGGATGTCGTAGAAGTACCCCGATTCCGCCCACCACTCCTTGCGCAGCCTGTGCTCACCCTTCCAATCCTTGAAACTGCCCAGATAGCTCTCGAGCAGCCAGATGAAGTCCGCGAACTGCATCTTCGTGCACACGCCGATTTGGGTCGGCGGCATCACGGGCACTTCCTCCCCGTTGACGACGCGCGTCCAGCCTTCGACCATGTCGCAGCCCCCGTAGTAGGCCATGGTGACCGCAGGCGTGATCCGGCAATTGCCGTCCACGAGAAACGGGCGCCCCGTGTGTTCGTCCAGGATGAAGTCGAATCCGCATAGCCCGGTGTAGTCCAGGTGCCGAATGATCTTGGCCGCCGCTTCCTGAGATGCCGGATCGGACAGGCTCTGTCGATAGACGGTCGTCCCACCCGACCGGGGCATCGTGCGAAGCCCCTGGTACATGACCTCGCCGATCGCTTCTCCGTGGTTGCACAGGTGGAGCGTGCATGTCGTCGGGCCCTCCACCAGCTGCTGGATCATGGGAAGTTGGTTCTCGGGCAGGCTGTTGACCTTCACGACGTCGAAGTATTCCCTCTCGAAGTGCGAGCGGTCGTAGATCTTACGGAAGCCGGCAGCGCCCGATGCCTTGCGCATCTTGATCACGACGGGAAGCTTGACCGTCTTCATGTAGTCGCGCGCCTCATCGGACGATTGGGGGCAGAACGTTTCGGGGCTGTCGATTCCGATTTCGCGGGCTAGCTCCCCCAGCTGCTTCTTATCATGAAGCCGCATGAGTTTATCCGTCACGGGGATCGCGCTCTTCGTCACGGCCAGGATGCGATCGCGATAGTGGCTCATGAGGATGATCTCCTCGTAGGAGGGGAAGTAGTAGTCGTAGCCTCCCGACTCGAGGATCTCGACAATGCGTTGCGTATACTCTTCCGGATGGTAGCGCATGTTAGGGACGCGAATGCGTTTCTTGACGTGCTTCGAGAATGCGGAGAACGCCATGCGATGCCCCTCCGCGACGTGAACTTCGTACCCCATCTGCCCAAATCGACGGATTGCGTGTAGCGCGGCCATTTCGAACAGGCCGGTCACCAGGACTCTCATTGCACTCTCCTGTTCACTGGACAGGGGAAGCTCGCTCTCCCGATGGTGGTGAGATTCCGCGCCCCCCCGTTAATGTCATTCGCACCCATAGATGGGAGCTAGGATACCGGTCTGGGGAGGTCCGGGCAAGAACGGCCGGAGGGGAAGAAGGAGCGGGGCCGGCTTCCGCCGGCCCCAGGCTGAACTTGGCTATTCAGCCACTCGATGAAGAACCGCGATCATCTCGCGCTTCAGTTCACCAAGGCTGGCACCGTTTCGTATGCTTTCCTCGATCGTCCGCTCCAGGACCCGGCGGGCCTTGCTCTTGCGGATCGATCGCTCGTAATCCTGCGTCAATTGCGTGTTGGACAAGGCGCTTCTGTAGCGTTGCCTCGCAAGTTCTTCTGCCTGATAGAGAGGAATCATGCTCCCTCCTAGCGGGGATCATTGATTGCAGCCACCCGGCCTCTTGTCCCGATTGGGACTCGAATGGAAGGCCTCCGTACCGACGCGATCGTGTCTTCCATTGGATCCTCCTTGCTTTCCGCTACGATGACTGCATCGATCGACTTCAACCTACGATCGACGAGCATGTCACCGGCAAGCTCTCGCCGAGCGCTACCTATGAGTAGCGGCCCAACGCCCTCCGGTTCACTCTGAACGGACTGATGTGTGGAATGACGAAGCCACGCTTGCGGCTTCTACGTGCCGACGATGAACGATTCGATCCCGAACGCCCGAGTTCTCAACAAGACCTGTCGACGATTCTTCGCCAGAAAAGCGATTCCGATACCTGGACACTCATACTAAGACGAGTGGAAGAAGAACAGTATACCCTGGAGTCGCCCGAAGTCAAGGGATGGCCAAGACAAGCTCCCGATGCTCGATCCAAATGCGCATACGATCGATTCATGCGGCGGCGTGTCACTTGCCGCTCGTCGATCCGTCCCCGGCATCCTCGCCGCTCGCAGGGTTGATCAGGCGATCGAGCAGTTGCGGGATCAGGTCCGCCGGATTGCCCGTCTCGGATGAGTCGCTGCCCGTGGTTCCCGGGGAGGGCTCGATGAACGGCAGATTCGGCAGCTGCCCGCCCGAGGCGGACTCGATGAGCGTCTGGGCCGCGGATTGCGCCTGCTGTTGGATCGGTGCAAAGCTCGGATCCAGCGGAGTGTCCGCGACTCCGCCGGCCGCCGCGATCCGCGACCCAAGGTCTGCGATGAATCGATCCAGTTCTCGTTGCCCCGCCATCATCAGTCCTTCGCGCGCGATTTCAAGCAGCGACGCCTCCCATTCCAGCTTGGGAGCGTCGTCGGTTCCGTCAATCGATGCCCCAAATACGACGGGCAATTCGGCAGCGTACCGGTTGATCCCTTCGATGACACGGGCGGAGGTCTCCGACGGCAAGCCGAACAGCGGTCGATCCGTCGAGGGATCGAGCACGAGCGACTCCAACAACACCGAGACGTCGCCGCTCGCAGATTGCGCGTCGGTTCGCAGTGTTCCGGAGACGGTCGCCAGCCCTGACGTGATCCGGACAGGAAGGGTCGTCGCGTAGAACCGCGCCAGCCGAGGAAGATCCAGTCGCCGCAGCGCGAACTCGTACTCGGAGACCGACCCGTCCTCCGTCTCCGAGAACGTGGCCGACAACTCGAACCCGGATTCGGGATCGTCTCCCCATTGACCGCGCAGAGCAAGTCGAATCGGCTCGGTCCGGAGCTGTGCCGGGAACGCAAGATTGGAGACCTCGATCTCGAACATCGTCACCGGAGGCAGCGGTCCCTCGTCGCTCTGTGCCGTCTGATCCTCGAGCGTGATGAGCAACCGCCCGATCTCGAGCTTCCGGATCGCGAATGGCGGCCGGAACGCGGGGAACGAACGGCCTCCCGCGTACGCTGCGTAAGGATTCTCACGCGGAGCCAGTGGGTTCCACTGCCCAAGATAATCGACGAAATGCCTTAGGAGTCCCAGCCAATCGACCTTGTTCGCGTATTGCATCGCCCACTCGACGTAGTCGCCCGCGTTCGACCCCGAGGACGGATTGTCGATGTTGAGGGTTCCATCGGGTTCGCGTTTGACGTGCATGGTGGCGTCGGCGATCTTGATCGAGTCGAACACGACGCGCTTGGAGACCAAAGCGAGCATGCCGGCATCGACGCGGACCTCGGGAATGACGATCAGGTTCTCATCCAGAGCATCGGGATCTTGCACGCTGAGATCGCTCAGCGTGAGCGCGCCGGTGAACAGGTCGAAGTGCGAGTCCGTGACCGCAACCTCCGACCCTAGCACCCAGGAGGCCGTCTCGGTTGCCAGCGTCCCGGCGAAGAATGGCACGATGACGGCGGCCATCAGATAGGCCAGCGCATACAGCAGAGGCAGCCCGATCAGCATCTCGCGGCGCACGATGCGGAAGATGCCTTTGGGAGGGGGCTTGAGTTCGTACTTGGCCGCGCCTCCTGCCAGCAGCCGTCGCGCCGCCGCCACACCACGTCTTCCTTTCAGCCAACGGGATAGCCGCCATCCGGACACACACGTCGCGAACGAGACGCGGTATCGCTGAACGAGAACCCGAACGAGGAAGAACGAGGGGACGGCCAATGCGAGGGCGACGACGAGACTTCCCAGGAGAAGATAGCGAGAGTACCCCATCG
>CAZXQL010000004.1:0-29272 GCA_964643395.1 uncultured Thermotogae bacterium | reverse complement strand
TCGTCGGAGTCGGCGCCGCCAGGGTTCGCGACATGTTCGAGAAGGCGAAGTCGAGCGCTCCTTGCATCATCTTCATCGACGAGATCGATGCCGTGGGGCGGAAGCGGGGAGCCGGACTGGGTGGGGGGCACGACGAGCGCGAGCAAACGCTGAACCAGTTGCTCGCGGAGATGGACGGATTCGAACCCAATCGCGGCATCATCCTCCTCGCAGCCACCAATCGTCCCGACGTGCTGGACGCAGCGCTTCTTCGTCCCGGACGGTTCGATCGTCGGATCACGGTTCCGCGTCCGGACTTGAAGGGACGGGAGGAGATTCTCAAGGTTCACTTGCGCAACAAGACGGTGGACGAATCCGTCGACACGGAGATTCTTGCCCGGCGAACGCCCGGATTCGTCGGCGCCGACCTGCGCAACTTGTGCAACGAGGCAGCCCTGCTTGCCGCTCGCTCCAACAAGGAGAGCATCGAGATGGTCGACTTCGAGGAAGCGACCGATCGCGTGCTCGCCGGCGTGCAGCGAAAGGGAATCGTCCTCGGTCCGCAGGTCCGGGAACGCATCGCCTATCACGAATCCGGCCACGCGCTCCTGGGACGGCTTCTTCCCAATGCCAATCCGGTGCACAAGATCTCGATCATTCCGCGCGCCGACGGCTCGCTGGGGTTCACGTTGCAGCTGCCGCTGGAGGACAAGTACATCGTGTCCGAAGATGAACTCAAGGATACCCTCGTGTCGCTGTTCGGAGGACGAGCCGCTGAGGAGGTCGTGTTCTCCGAAATCACGACCGGCGCGTACGACGATCTCAAGAAGGCGACGGCCCTCGCCAAGCGGATGGTCGTCGAATACGGCATGAACCAGAATCTGGGCCCAATGAGCCTGGCCCGCGAGCGAGTCGACGTCTTTCTCGGAGAGGAGATCGTGAAGAGTGACGAGCACTCCGAGGAACTCTCATCGCTGGTCGACACGGAGATTCGCTCGCTGATCTCACGATCCTACGAGCGAGCCAGACAACTCCTCACGGAGAACCGATCCGTTCTCGATCGCTTGGCCAAAGAACTGCTGGATCGTGAAGTGATCGCCGGACCCGAACTGGACGCGCTCTTCGAAGAGCTGGTCCCGGCTCCGGCCGCGGGCTAGCCGTTCGGCACGTGTCTCACGACCCGTCCCAACACGAGCGAGAAGAGGTCTGCGGTCTATTGCTTGCCGTCCCGCAGCATGGACACGGCGGTCCACAGTGGGGTGAGGCGGACATATGCCGCGTAGAAGACGCCGCCGGCGAACGTGGGGACCAGAACGGCTGCCCATCTCGACTGCCCGGCGACCCCTGCATGGGTTGCTGCCGCGACTCCGAATAGCCCAGCGCATCCAACTGCGACCCATCCCAACTGGCGAACGGTTCTTCCGGCAAGACCGCGCTTCCTTAGGATGACGAACCCCAACAGCACGGCATTGCAGATGCCCGCGACCGCCGTCGCCAACGCCAATCCAGGCGCCCTCATCGTCCACACCAACAGCAGATCCAGCGTGACGTTGACGGCTACCCCCAGGACCGATGCGAGCACCGGGAACAACGGACGGCCCTGCGCGTAGGCGGCGCGCGTCAGCACGTAGACCCAGCCATACGGGGCCAGTCCGATCAGGTAGTAGAACAAGACATGCGCCGTTCGCAGCGAGTCCGCATCCGTGAACGACCCATGCTGGAACAACAGACGCACGACGTCAGGCCCGATCACGAACAGCCCCACCATCGCCGGCAGGAGGACCAAGGCGCTGGAGACGATACCCTCGTTGAGATACCGGTAGTAGGTCGACTCGTCATGGTGGGCCCAGGCTTCCGAGAAGCGTGGCAATAGGGCGGTCGCAACGCTCACGGCCAGCACGCCCAGCGGCAATTGGAACAGACGCATCGCGTACTGGAGGGATGAGATCCCTCCGTTTCCCAGGTACGAGGCCAGTTTGTTGTCCACCATCAGATTGACTTGCGTCACCGCCAATGTGAGAAAGGCGGGCGCCATCAATCGGAGCATCTGACGGATTCCGGGGTGAATCGGGCGAACGCGAAACCGGAACCGGAATCCGATGCGAAGAAGCGCCGGAATCTGAGCGCCGAGCTGGGCGGCTCCCCCGATGAGGACACCGAGTCCGACTCCGAGGATCGGCGGATTCGTATGGCCGGCCAGCACGAGGATCCCCAGGAGCATCCCCACGTTGAACCATGCAGGAGCGAGTGAGGCTGCGAAGAATCTGCGGCGTGCATTCAGGATGCCCATCGCCACCGCGGCCAGTCCGACAATGGCAATGAACGGGAAGACGATACGCGTCAGCTGAACGGTTAAGACCAACTTCGCCGAATCGAAGCCGCTCGCCAGGAACGACACGTACCAGGGCGCCGTGATGACGCCAACGAGCACGAGAACGGGAAATAGAAGAAGTAGCCACGTGATCAGGTTCGACGCGAACGCATCGGCGTCTCCAGGGTTCTCCGGAAACTGCCGCAGCTGCGTGTAGACGGGAACCATCGCCGTCGACAGGGCCCCTTCCGCCAGCAACTGCCTCAGAAAGTGAGGGACGAAGAAGGCGATGAGGAACGCGTCGTATGCTGCGCCGGCCCCAAAGTGGTCGGCGATCGCCACGTCGCGAAACAGCCCCAATAGGCGTGAAACGGCAGTGGCCGCCGCCATCAGCATGACATCTCGGGCCAAACGCTTCATGGAGTCGTCGGTACCAGGTTGAGAGCCAACCGAACAGGGTCTTGGGCGCCGAGCTGGAACGGGCTGGAGACGCCAGCGTAGGCCAAGGCATTGCTCGGACACGATGACAACAGCACCGCGTCTTTGATCGAGGTCGGCAAGCCGCGCAAGATGCCAATCGGATCCCATGAATCCGTCCCGGAATCCCCATCGACGTGCGCGGCAATCGTCAGCAGATACAGTCCCCCTTGCCAGTCACACGCCAGGATCACGGCCCCAGCAAGATGAGAGACCTCCACGCGGGCGTCATCACCGAGAACGACCGAGGAATCCTTCATGATCATCGGTCCGGTGGACACCACATGGCGGTACGTTCCTTCGGCTTGAGGGAACTGACAGACCACCTGGGCCGAATCGCCCAATCGGATGGATGCCAGCTTCGCCGTCGCGTCTCCGCTGGCAACGACCAAGATGGCGGATGCATCGTTGGGGACGAAGGGGCCTTGGTACACCGATACCACGCGATTCTCCCGGATCTTGATCGCGAGGAACGAACCGGGAAGGCCGCGTCCAATCGTGCTCGAGTAGCCAGGGGCGTACGACACGATCTCGCCGTAGACGAGTGGACGGTTAACGCCGTCGATGGCGACCAGCTGCCCTGCATGCTTCAGACTGACCGAGCAAACGGACGAGAATGTCGTCCATCGGCCGAAGAGGTCGATGGCCAAGACTTCCGACGGTGCCTCGGGCAACCGGTAGGGAATCCCGTCGAGGATCAGGCAGTCCGGGTAGGTCGAATCGTAGGGACAGTCGAGCGGCACCGCACAGATTGCACCGTTCTCGCTCAACAGGTCGACAAGAGAGGCTTCTGACTCATATCCGGCCGAAGGCACGGTGGGAACCAACCGGTACCGATCCCGCCAGGATTCGACGTACACGGAGTCGACGGAGAGAGAGCCCGCCGCGTTCGACCACTCGCGGACCTTCATGCCATCCTCGGCCTCGAGGATCGATTCTTGGGTCGCAGTCGGCGCAACCTGCAAGGTCAGCACGTAGGCATCTTCCGTATCCAGCTCCTGCGTCGCCAGGACGGTGCCCGCCTTGAGCCAGGTCGAAAGCTCCGCTCCCCCGCCCGAACTGACCAGGCGTACCTCCTGGATGGCCGTCTCCCCGACTCTGATCCTCTGGGCGTTCGCCCCCAAGCTGCAATTCGGCCACTGGATCGACACCACGTCCGATGCCCCTTGGTGGGAGGAAGCGACGGTGTGCGCCGTGAATCCCGTCAGCCGAACGACGACATGATCCGGTTCGGCCTCGATCGCGGTGATCGTCGGCTTGTGGGTTTCGACGTAGACGTCGTCCCCAACGCGATGTGCTTTCCCGCCGGACAGATCAAGGATCCAGTCGAGCGAAACGTAGGACGTCTCCTCCATGACAGGGAAGATCGCCTCGTCAAACGCCTGCCTGAACCCGTCCCCTCGCAGAACGATGCGCCCGTCTGCATCCGCGACATCGAGCCCGATGCGCGAAGCAAATTCCTCCAAAGGCACAAGGAGGGTCGTGCCCTGCGAAACGGCCGGATGAGTTAGAGAAAGGAGCTTGTCGTCAACATAGAGAAGACCGGTTGCCGCCGCAGCGACAACCGATGACGTCAACCAAACAAGGACGATGACAGCTCCCCTTACCCCCCGGCTGCGCATACGTCCTATTCCTCCTTCGCACTCTCCTCGTTGACCTGAATGCGAACGTCCACCGTGATGTCTCGATAGAGCGTGATCGTCACAGCATGGGCGCCAAGCGTCTCGATCGGAGCCTCGATGTGGATGCGGGCCGATTCGATATGTTCTCCGACGAACTCCTCGATCCGCGCTGCAATGTCTTCGGCGCGCACCGAACCGTAGAGGCGATCATCGTCGTGAGCCTTTCGCTCGAACGTCAGGGTCTGGTCCGCCAGCTTGTCGCGGAGCTTGACGGCTTTTTCTTCTCGCTTCATCATCTCCGCTTCGTGGGCCGCGCGTTGCTTGGCGAACTGCGCCACGTTGTGTTCCGTCGGTTCAATGGCCAGTCCCCGCGGGAAGAGATAGTTGCGCGCATACCCATCGGCAACTGCTACGACTTCCCCGACGTGCCCCAAACGTTCTATAGTTTCCGTCAGCAATACCTTAGCGATCGTAATCACCCCTGTCTTGACTCCGCGACATTGTAGAAAGCGCGGTTGGCTACGTCAAATCTCGTTCCTGATCGTGCTTTGCGAGCATGGTATACTATCCGGCGATGACACGAGATACGAGCGATCGCACCCGCAGTCCGAGGGTCCTCGTGATGGGGATTCTCAACGTGACGCCCGATTCGTTCTATGACGGAGGCCGTCTGTTCGACACGGAAGCCGCTGTGGCAACGGGGCTTGCCATGGTCGGAGAGGGAGCCGACATCCTGGACATCGGCGGCGAATCCAGCCGCCCGGGCTCGCAGCCCGTTTCGGCCATCCAGGAACGAAGCCGAGTCCTACCGGTCGTCGAACGTCTGCGCAGCCGGACCCACGTCCCCATCTCCATCGACACGACCAAGGCATCGGTGGCCGAGCCCGCCTTGCGGCGGGGAGCCACGATCATCAATGACATCAGCGCGTTGCGGTTCGACCCCGATATGGCACGCGTCATCTCCGAATACGACGCCCAGGTCGTCCTCATGCACATGAGCGGAACCCCTCTGACGATGCAGGACGAACCCAAGTACTCCGATGTGGTCACGGAGGTTCGTGACTTCCTGCTGGAGCGAGCTGCGGCCGCAGAGGCAGCAGGAATTCACCACGATCGGATCATCCTCGATCCCGGGATCGGGTTCGGCAAGACGCTCGATCACAACCTCCTTTTGCTCCGGCATCTCCCCGAGCTGTGCTCGCACGGCTATCGCGTGTTGGTCGGGGCTTCGCGCAAATCGTTCCTCGGCAAGCTGCTCGATCTGCCCCCCGACGAACGGATGGAGGGAACGATCGCCGTCAACGCGGTCGCCGTTGTCAACGGGGCAAGTATCCTACGCGTCCATGACGTGAAGGAGGGAAGGAGAACGGCCGACGTCGCCGTCCACCTGCGATCATGAAATTCGATGTCCGCGAACTCGTTGCCGCGCCTGGGCGAAGGTTCCCCGTCGATGTGACGGTTGCGCCGCCCGGGGAGCTGCTCGACGGGACCGATTGGGTCGTCGAGGAGATCCGCATAACCGGAGAGGCATTCGCGCAGCTGTCGACGATCTACATGGAGGTCGATCTCCATGCCGTCATCACTCAGCCCTGCCGGCGCTGCCTCACCCCGGTGACCGTTACGGTCGACATCTCCGAACCGTTCGAACTGCCGATCCGTCCCGACGTCGACTGGGTCGATCCCCTTCCGACCGTTCTTCAGATGATCCAAACCGCGCACGATCCGCACATCCTCTGCCGCGCGTCATGCCGTGGACTGTGTCCGGTGTGCGGGGCCAACCTCAATGAGGACCCGGATCATGTTTGTCCCGAAGCCTCTTCCGATCGCCGGACATTGAGGGACTTCCTCTGATGCCTCGTGAACTGGTCGCGATCGGCTTCGACCCGGGACTCGCCATCACCGGGTATGGGATCGTCCGTGAGATCGGCGGGAAGCGCGAAGCGATCGCAGGCGGCATCATCGAGACGCCGAAGGACACACCCCGCGCCGACCGACTGAAGACGCTGTACGAGGAGGCACGCTCTCTGATCGATGCCTACGCCCCGGTCGGCGTGGCTATCGAGGAAGTCTTCTTCGCGACCAATGCTCGTACGGCCATGCGCACGGCCGAGGCGCGCGGTGCCGTATTGATGGCCGCAAGCGGGACTCCTGTTCGGGGGTACACGCCGCTCCAGGTCAAGAAGCGAGTCACCGGATACGGCAAAGCGACCAAGGCGCAGGTCCAGGCGATGGTCAAGAGGCTCCTGCGCCTCGCGGAAACACCCAAACCGGATGACATGGCCGACGGTCTCGCGCTTGCACTCTGCTACCTTCTTGAAGAAGGAGGTGTGAACCCGCGGGACCATGCCTACGTATGAGGAGTTGCTTCGCCTTCCGTCACCGCCCGATCCCCAGCGCTTGCTGCTGATCGACGGCCATTCTCTCGCCTACCGCGCTTACTACGGCATGCCGGATCTCACGTCGAGAAGCGGCGTGCACGTGGGCGCCGTATACGGGTTCTGGCGTGCGCTCTTGATGATGATGCGATCGTACCCTTCCAAGCACGTGGCCGTCACGTTCGACGCATCCGGTCCGACCTTTCGTCACGACCTCTACGCAGAGTACAAGGCCAATCGAAGCCCGATGCCCGACGAGTTGCGTTCCCAGATTCCCGTCATCGAACGTCTGGTCGGCACGTTGGGAATCACCGTCCTCTCCGTGTCAGGCGTGGAGGCCGATGACGTCATGGCCTCGTTGGCGACGCAGGCCTCCGAACAGGGGCTTCAGACGCTGATTGCGTCGTCCGACAAAGACCTGACGCAGCTGGTTGACGATCGGATTTCGATTCTTCGGCCATCCGGGCGCAACGTCGATTCGAGTCAGCAAGTGCTCGATGCGTACGGCGTCGAGGCGAAGTACGGGGTTCCACCCGAGAGGATCGTCGACTTGCTGGCCCTGGTGGGGGACAGCTCGGACAACGTGCCCGGCGTTCCTTCGGTCGGTGAGAAGACCGCACTCAAACTGCTGCAAGCCTACGAGACCTTGGACGGCGTTCTCGACTGCGCCGAGAAGGTGTCGAATCGCCGCGTGTCGGAGAACCTGGTCGCCCATGCGGATGCCGCCCGCCTCGCTCGACAGCTCATTCGACTGCGAACCGATCTCGACCTCGGTGACGTTCCCTCCGTGTGCAAGCTGCATGGCATCGAAGAGGGCGACCTTGCCTCGATTCTGGAAGAACTCGGATTCGCCAGTGTGCTAACCGAACTCGGACTCGAACCGTCCGTTCGGGCCGAGCCGGAGGCGCCGCCCGCCGAAGTCGACTACTCGTCCATTCTCACGCCTGGGCAGCTGAACGATCTCATCCGGGCGGTCGAGAAGGCGGACGTGCTGTCCATCGACCTCGAGACGACCAGTCGGGACCCCCACGTTGCCGAGATCGTCGGCATTGCCGTCTCCTTGTGCCCTCTGGTTGGGTATTACATCCCGATCGGGCACGACACGCTCGGTGCGCCGGATCAGCTGAAGCTGGATGCGGTTCTGGAAGCACTCCGCCCGTTCATCGAAGCCGAGACACCGAAGCTGATCGGCCAGAACATCAAGTACGACCTCATCATCCTCGGGCGGCACGGATTGAAGCCGGCCGGCGTCGGCTTCGATGCGATGATTGCGTCGCATCTGACCGAGCCGGAGGAACGCAGGCACAATCTCGAACGCATCGCGCACTCGGTCCTGGGTTGCTCCGTGACGAGCTACGAGGATGTGGCCGGGAAGGATGGATCCTTCGCCTCGGTACCGATCGAAAACGCAACGAACTACGCTGCCGAGGACGCCGAGATCGTTCAGCGCCTGTACGAACCGCTCCTCCAGCGCCTGCGCGCGCAGGATCTGATGCCGCTGTTCGAGACGGTGGAGATGCCGTTGGTCCCCGTCCTGGCGCGCATGGAGTCGAACGGCATCCTATTGGACTGTGACATCCTCGCCGCCCAGGGCGAGGGAATCCGCAAGGAACTCGAGATCCTGGAGTCGGACCTATTCGACATCGCCGGCGAGCCATTCAACCCGAACTCCCCGAAGCAGGTCGCTGAGATCCTGTTTGACCGGCTCGGCTTGCCGGTACTTGCGAAGACGAAGACCGGACCGTCTACGTCCGCCCAGGTTCTCGCCAAGCTGGCGGAGCTTCATCCTTTGCCCGGCAAGCTGATGGCGCATCGCGAGCTAAACAAGCTGCTCACGACCTACATCGACCAGCTCCCCAAGGCCGTCAATCCGCGGACGGGGAGGATCCACTCTTCGTTCCATCAAGCGTCCACTGCAACCGGGCGGCTGTCGTCCTCCGATCCCAATCTCCAAAACATCCCCACCCGCACCGAGATCGGCGGGAAGATACGGGCCGCTTTCGTGGCCGAGCAGGGGTACGCCCTGGTTGCGGCCGACTACTCGCAGATCGAGCTGCGCCTGCTCGCGCACTTCTCCGGGGACCGTGGCCTGATCGATGGATTCAGCGCGGGAATGGACCTTCACCGTTTGACCGCCAGCCACGTGTTCGGACTGCCTGAAAGCGAAGTCACCGACGCTCTCCGGGACGCCGCTAAGCGCATCAACTTCGGAATCCTCTACGGGATCAGCCCATTCGGTCTCGGACGAGAACTCGGCATTCCTCAGTCGGAAGCGAAGGCCTACATCGAGCGCTTCTTCTCCGCGTATCCTCGGGCGAAGGAGACGATCGACAAACTCGTAGAGACGGCGACGGAGAAGGGGTACGCACAGACCCTGTTGGGCCGCCGCAGACCGCTCCCCAATCTGAAGTCGCGCAATGTTCAGCAGCGCAATTTCGACCGGCGGAATGCGGTCAATACGCCGATCCAGGGCAGCGCGGCGGACTTGATCAAACTGGCGATGATTCGCATCGATGAGAGACTCCGAGAGGAGTTCCCGTCGGTTCGAATGACGTTGCAGATCCATGACGAACTCGTGTTCGAGGTACCTGAATCGATGCTGGGGTCTACAATCGAGATGATCCGTGATGGGATGGAGAACACCTATCCACTCGGCCTTCCGCTCACGACCAAGATCAGCACGGGACACAACTGGGAGGAAGTCTAGACAGACTTGATGATGATCGGAATGCAACGCCGGAATCGCGCGCGCGAACCGCAATGGAGGCGAGTCGACGTGAAACTTCTTCGGAGGATTCGTGTACCTCGGGTACGTTCCTCAAAGGAGAATCGATGAGAAGCCGGGCATGGATCGTTTGCCTCCTACTGCTGGGGCTTGTCTCGTGGGCCGCAGCCGCGTTGCCTGATCTTGTCGTGTCGAGCGTCGGCATTCAGCCGTCGACTCCGCAGGCAGGCGACGTCATTCAGATCACGGCCGTCGTATCCAATTACGGTTCGAGCGCCGTCGAGGGTCCATTCTTCGTTCGCTTCCTCATCGATGGGCGCGAGATCTCCCTTCGACCGGTTACCACCGGTATTCCCGTAGGGGGATCAAGGAGCGTATCCACCGAATGGACAGCAGTTGCCGGCCCCCACTCGGTGATGGTCGAGGCGGATCCCCCCGTTGGACGGATCGAGGAGTCCAACGAGGAGAACAACAGCGCTCCACGCACGTTTACCGCGATGTTGAGCGCCGAGGCCGAGTCGGCCATTCGCGCGCTGAAGGTCGTCGTCGCACCGTTTGAGGATCGGACATCGTCCGGGTTCCTCCATGTCGGAGAAGGTGTCGCCGACATGCTCACCGAACGTCTCGTGGGAGTCGGAGCTCGCGTTCTCGAACGGTCGGAGCTGGAATCCATTCTGCAGGAGCATTCCCTGGATCCGGCGCAAACAGCCGACGTCGCTCTTGCGGGCCGACAGCTGGGCGCGGACATCGTGATCCTCGGCTCCGTTTCGAACCTGAGTGTCGTCGATTCGACACTGCAACTGGGATTTCTCTCCGTAAGCGGTGCCGAGGCCGATGTCCAGCTCTCGGCGCAGCTTGTCAACGTCTACACGGCACAGATCATCGATACCGCCTCCGGTGAAGGGCATGACGACGGGACGACCGGGTTTTCCGTCGACTTGGGCGGCTTTCTGTCGTTGCTCGAGTCGCCAGCGCCCGATGTCTGCTCCGGGGGGCTGCAGACGGCCCGCTCGTGGTACAACGTGGGCGAGTCCGTCCCGATCGCCTACAACAACTCGGATGCTTCCAAGTGGCTCAGTGTCGAGATCACAAACGGTGTCGGGTCGTTCGTGAAGTGGCTTGGGTGGCAGTACGTGGCCACGGGAGACTGCGGTGTGTGGAACTGGGATCAGCTGAACACGTCCGGAATTCAACTGGGATCAGGAATCTACACGGCCAAAGTCTGGGACGGCATATCCTACATTGCTCAGCTGAGTTTCCAGATTCGTCCTGGGATCTCTCTGTCTGTTCCGCCGGTGACCGAGATCACCGTCGGCTCGGCGGAGTTCGACGAGACGGTCGTGGGCAGCGCACTCAGTCTCGCTGTCGACGATCTGACGGCCGGGCTGCTGAGCTCCCTGGTGGGCGCATCTTCCAGCTTGACCGAGGAGCGAACTGTCATGGGATTCGCTGAGCCGGAGGGGCACACGACCGAGGGGCAGATTGCAGCCGTGCTGGCGGATGGACGCGTCGCGATCAATATCGGAGCTTCGTCCGGCGTCGCCGTGGGCGACGTACTTGAGGTTCTGGAGGTCGCCAATGTCGTCGTCGACCCCGAATCCCTCAAGGTTCTCAGCTACGACAGCCTGGGCATCAAGGGGGAGATCGTGATCACGGAGGTCCGAGAGCGCGCGTCGTTCGGCGTGCCCACAACGGAGTTCCAGCCCGTCATCGGAGACATCGCCCGGAACCCGGAACCCTGATTCGCAATCCACGACAGCTTTCGATAGACTGCCTGCGATGAATCGGAGAGTCACTCGTTGCCTGTTCCTTGTTGTCCTGTGCGCGGGATTGGGGTGTGTTGCGTCGCAGGCGGAAGGATTTCGTTCGGTGGGACTCTGTCTTGCGTTCTCCTGGACCGATACACCGGTGTGGCTGGGGCTCGAGGCATCGATGGCGCTCCCACATTCCGTGCTTGGCGGGGCGTTGTTCATTACACCGGGAGGGAAGACGCTGTTCACCGGGCACTTGGATCTTCCCGTTCAGCCAGGCGGTGCAGCCTATCTCAGGCTGACCGGCGGGTTTTACTACTACGGCCCGAGTCAACCACTACCGTACCCGCTTGGCGGGATCGGGCTGTCGGTTCTGCCCATCGCGCGAACCCCCGTCTACGTGGGGTTCGCGGGGGAATTCATCGTCCCGCTGACATTCCCGCTCCCCATGTTCACCATTTCAGGAGGATGGCTTCCGTAGACCATGGCCCATCTCTTTGGAACCGACGGAATTCGCGGTCACGCCAATCGGCTTCTAACCCCGGAGCTGGCCGTATCTCTGGCGCGAGCCATCGCCGCCACGGTGGTTCGCGACAAGGGGCGCGTCATCATTGGGCGCGACACCCGGACGAGCGGGCCGATGCTGGAGGCGGCGTTGTCATCGGGACTTGCGTCATCCGGTGTGAACGTCGAACTCGCCGGAATCATTCCGACGCCGGCCATTTCTTTCCTCATCAAGGATGAAAACGCCGATCTGGGCGTCGTCATCTCCGCCTCACACAATCCGCCGGAGGACAACGGAATCAAGCTGTTCGACCGGCACGGCATGAAGCTCTCTGAGGAACAGGAGGACGAGATCGAGGCGGCATTGGAGATCGCACAAGTCCCGGCCGCCGATGTAGGGACCATGACGACGCTGGAAGCAGCGGCCACTCGGTATGCCGCCTTCCTCAGCGGGACGATCGACGTCGATCGCGTCGATCTATCCGGGATGAAGCTTGTGCTGGATTGTGCGTACGGTGCCACCACCGCAATCGCGCCCCACGTCTTCAAGCATCTCGGTGCGACGGTATTCCCGATCCATGCGGAATTGGACGGGGATCGCATCAACGTCGAGTGCGGGGCCACGCACCTCGCGCAGTTGCTTGCGGTCACAAGAGAGCGCGGCGCCGATCTGGGCATTGCCTTCGACGGCGACGGCGATCGCGTCCTCCTGATCACGCCGGACGGATTTGTCATCGACGGGGATCGAATGATGGGAATCGCCGCATCCTACATGGCGGAGCAGGGAACGCTGTCCCCGCCCGCCATCGTGGCAACGATTCTGAGCAATCGAGGGCTCGAATCTTGGCTCTCCGACCGGGGCATCGGCGTCCATCGGACCGATGTCGGGGATCGGTACGTCTCGCACCGGATGGCCGAGGAAGGAATTCAGATCGGCGGCGAGGCTTCCGGACACATCATCTTCGCCGACTACTCGCCGACGGGAGACGGGATTCTCACGGCAGCCAAGTTGCTCGAGATCGCCCACCACCGGGGCGTCGACTTGCCCACGTTGGCTCGCGAGATCCCGCTGTTCCCTCAGTGCGCCCGCAACATACCGTGCGAGCAACCGGCGCAACTGGCTCTGGATTCGCGGATCCAGGAGTTGATTCGGGAAGCCGAATCGACACTCGATCCACTCGGACGCATCGTCCTTCGCCCGTCTGGCACGCAACCACTGTTGCGGATCATGGTCGAAACCGAGGACGCCAACCGATGCCACGCAACGGCGGACCGGTTAGAAAGCCAGCTCCGGCGCATCGCCGGGGCATCGTAGCGGCTACGACGCCCCCCCCTCAAACGGGTACGTGAGAATAGGATGCTTGGCCGCCTGCGTCTGATCCAATCGTCGCACCGGTGCTCGATGCGGGGCTTCGTGAAGCAATGCAGGGTCATCTTTCGCTTCGGCGGCGATCGCCTCCAGCGCCTCGGCGAATCGGTCGAGCGTCTCCTTGCTCTCGGTCTCCGTGGGCTCGATCATCAGCGCCTCTTTCACAGTCAACGGGAAGTAGACCGTGGGAGGGTGAACGCCGTAGTCGATGAGCCGCTTGGCGATGTCCAGTGTCGAGACGCCTTCCGCGAGGCCCTTTCCCGAGAGCACGAACTCGTGCTTGCAGAGGCCGTCGTACGGCAACGGATAGGTCTTCTTCAGACGCTTCTGCAGGTAGTTCGCGTTCAGAACTGCGTGATGGGCGACATCGCGCAGTCCCTCGTCGCCCGCTTGGAGGATGTAGGCAAGCGCCCTAACTCCGACGAGGAAGTTACCGTAGAACGAGTGGACGCATCCCACGGAGTTGGGGTGATCCCAATCCAGCCCGTAGGAGCCATCCCCTTCCCGAACCACGCGTGGGACCGGCAAGAGCTCGGCAAGGGCTTCCGATACCGCGATCGGACCGGCACCGGGCCCTCCGCCGCCGTGCGGCGTGGACATCGTCTTGTGCAGATTGAAATGGAAGACGTCAGCGCCCATGTCGCCGGGCCGCGCGATGCCTAGGAATGAATTGAGATTCGCTCCGTCGAAGTAGCAGAGGCCGCCCGCCGCGTGCACCTTCTCCGTGACTTGCAGGATGTTCGTTTCGAAGATGCCCAGCGTGTTCGGAACGGTGAGCATGATCCCCGCCACGGTGTCGTCCAGCGCTTCGTCCAGGGCATTCAGGTCGATCGTGCCATCGTCCGCCGATGGCACTTCGGTGACCGAGAACCCAGCCATCGCGGCGGACGCCGGATTCGTACCGTGTGCCGTGTCAGGCAATAGGATCCGCGTTCGGCCCGGTTCCCCTCGCAACTCGAAGTACTTCCGGAACAGGAACATGCCGGTCATCTCACCGTGCGCACCCGCGACCGGTTGCAGTGACACGTCTGTCATCCCGGCGACGCCTTTCAGGAACCCGGTCAGCATGTGCATCAACTCGAGCGCACCCTGGGATCGATCCGGATCGCTGTGAGGATGCAGGCCCGCGAAGCCGGGCAGCCGGGCGACGTCTTCGTTGAGTTTAGGGTTGTACTTCATCGTGCAGCTTCCCAGTGGGTAGATGCCGTCGTCTACACCGAAGTTCTTCTTGGACAAGCCGGTGTAGTGCCGCGCCACCTGGGGCTCCGACACGTCGGGCAGGCGCAGCGGCGCCGTACGGACGAGATTCGGACCGAGGAGCGTCTCCGCTCCCTGGGAGGGCACATCCAGCGCGGGGAACAGCCCTCCGATCTTCTCTGCACATCGACAATCGAAGATGGTGCTCATTGGGCTCCTCTCAGCACGTCGATCACCCGATCGAGTTCCGGTTTCGTCCGCTTTTCGGTGACGGCGAACCGCAGGGCATTTGCCAACCCCAGGCTCCGCAGCGCGTCCGGCTTCTCGACAGCGACGCCGGACCGGACAAGTCGGTCGTGGATCGCATCGGCGTCGCCCGGCACGTTGATAACGAATTCGTTGAAGAACGCCCCCGAAAACGCCCTGTCGTACCCATCGAGCGCGGTCAGCCCGTCGGCCAGATAGTGCGCCTTCTCCAGGTTCAGGGTCGCAACGTCCCGCAGTCCCGCCGAGCCGATACTGGCGAGGTAGATCGTGGCCGCAAGCGCGCACAAGGCGGAGTTCGTGCAGATGTTGGACGTCGCACGTTCACGGCGGATGTGTTGCTCGCGCGTTTGGGCAGCCATGGTGTAGCCGACATGCCCGTCGGCGTCGACCGTCTGCCCGGCCACCCGGCCCGGCATCTGGCGTAGATACTCCTTCTTGGTGGCGAACAACCCGAGAAGGGGCCCTCCGTAGCCCATCGGGAGGCCGAGAGACTGCCCTTCGGCGACCACGATGTCGGCGCCGAATGCGCCCGGAGGTTGAAGCAGTCCGAGCGACAATGGATGACACGATACGATCAGAAGGGCATCGCCGATGCGCTCCTTGACTCCATCCAGCGTTTCGAGCACGCCGAACGCATTCGGCGTCTGAATGACGACCGCAGACACGTCGTCGGGAAGATTCGATAGATCCACGGTGCCCTCATCCGTGTAGGGGATCTCGCGAACGTCGATCTCGGACGCCCAGCAGTACGTATCGAGAACCCGCCGTAGATGAGCGAACAGCGACCGAGGCACGGCAACTGCGCCCTTCTTTCGCAAGCGCTCCGCCATCAGGACGGCCTCGGCCAACGCGGTCGCGCCGTCGTACATGGAGGCGTTGGCGATCTCCATGCCCGTCAGTTCGCAGACAAAGGTCTGGAACTCGAACATGGCAGTCAGCGTCCCCTGGCTGATCTCAGGCTGATACGGCGTGTAGGCGGTGAAGAACTCCGATCTCAACAGCATGTGTCCGACAATGCTGGGCGTGTAGTGATCGTAGATGCCCCCACCGAGCAAGCACACGGCGTCGGTGGGCATGTTGCGCTCGGCCATCGAAGCCAGCCGGGATGCCACTTCGGCTTCGGAGGAGGAGGGCAACCCCAACGGTTGGAATCGCTCGCGAACGGCACCGGGGATGTCGGCAAACAGCGCGTCGATCGATGGGACGCCGATCGATGCCAACATCTCCCGTCGGTCGTCCGAGGTGTGTGGGATGTAACGCATCCGATCTACCCCTCGGCGATGAACGATTCGTATCCCGCGGCGTCCATCGTCTCGTCGAGTTCGGACGGATCGCTGATCTCCAATACTGCGATCCACCCGTCCTTATGTGGAGATGCATTGATCGTCTCCGGAGCCGATTCGAGCGCCTCGTTGACCTCCACGATGGTCCCCGCCGCGGGGGAAAACACGTCTCCCACCGCCTTCACGGACTCGACGGTGGCCAGGCTGTCGCCGCGGCCGACGGATGCTCCAACCGAAGGCAATTCGACGAAGACAATATCACCCAATTCCGCTTGCGCATGTTCGGTAATCCCGATCTTCGCCCGGTTCCCTTCTACGTGCACCCACTCATGATCTTTCGTGTACCGATACTCCGTTGGATACGCCATTACGCCCCCTTGCTATTGTGTCTACCAGTTGGCGCCGATTATAGAGCGCCACGATCCTTCAGGCCATGGCCGATGCAGCCAACTCGCGCCGGTCACTCGCCGACAACCGGGTAGAAGCTTGCGTAGGCCTTGTGGAACATTACCTCGACGTTCCCCACCGGTCCATTCCTCTGCTTCGCAATGATCAACTCCGACGGTGCTGAGGTATCACCGGCGCCTCCCGTACCCCCTTCATCCTGCTGGCGATGGTAGTCCTCTCGATAGATGAACATGACGATGTCCGCATCCTGTTCGATGGCGCCCGATTCGCGCAGATCGGCCAAGCGAGGACGCTTCTCGATGCGCCCTTCGGGAGACCGGTTCAGCTGGGATGCCGCGATGACACAGATATTGAGTTCACGGGCCAACCGCTTCAGCGAGCGGGAAATGTACGCCACTTCCTGCTCTCGGCGGTCGGCGCGGATGCCGCCTTCCGCCAACTGAAGGTAGTCGAGCATCACGACGTCCAGTCCGTGCTGAGAAGCCATCCTGCGCGCTCTCGCACGAAGCTCGAGAATCGAAACGCCGGGCGTATCGTCCACAATCACCTTGGCCTTCTGCAGCTTGCTGGCCGCGTGAGCCAGGTCGCGCCACTTCTCACCCGGGACATACCCTCCTCGCAGCTGGTGGAGGCTGATCTTGCCCTCGCCGCAAAGCAGCCGTTCCAATAAGTGTTCCTTGCGCATCTCGAGCGAGAAGATCCCGATCGTCGCGTTGTCGCGAATCGCCATGTGTCGGGCCAGCGCCAACAAGAAGCTCGTCTTTCCCGTTCCCGGCCGCCCTGCAACGATCACCAGATCGGAGCGCTGCAACCCGGCCGTCATCTCGTCGAGGGTCGGGAACCCCGTCGAGAATCCCGTGATCGTATGCCGACTGGGATCGCGATGGAGCTTCTCCAGGGTATCGATGTGCTCGTAGAGGAAGTCGCTGATCAGGAAGTACGTACTGCCCGTATCGCGGGTGGAAATCTCGAAGATAAGCTGCTCGGCCTTGTCAAGGATTTCATCCGTCTCGCTGACCTCGTCGAATCCGAGCTCGGAGATCCGTCCGCCGGCTTCGATCAGCGAGCGAAGTGTCGCTTTGCGTTTGACGATGTCGGCGTAGTAGTCGAGGCTCGCCGTGGTCGTCGTGCGATCGAGCAGCTCGTTGAGATACATCCTCCCGCCGGCACGCTCCATGTCGCCGGTTTCTTCGAGCCGGTTGGCAAGCAAGACGATGTCGGACGGTTCGCCTCGATCGAAGAGCTCTCGGATGGTGCGAAAGATGACGCGGTGGCGACGCTCGTAGAAATGCTCGGGGTACAGCTTCTGCACGAGGACCGGAAGCGTGCTCTCGGGTTCCAGGATCGCTGCACCGAGCACGACTTGTTCCGCTTCGATGTTCCTCGGAAGCTCTCGCACATCCGTGCGATCGACTCGCGCTACGTCCACGTGCTTCACCGCCTCAAATGTGGCATCATTATCACTCGCCGTAGCTGCGGCCGACAAGTGAAATCGACGCGAGTCACGATCCGACCTTCCGCAACGCAGGAGATTGCGGATAGATCAGGCTTTCGCTATACTCCGGCACGATGAGTTCAGGACCATTTGGGAGGGTGATGTGGACGTCCTTACGATGAAAGAGCTGCTCGAAACAGGAGTGCATTTCGGGCATCGAACGAGAAAGTGGAATCCCAAGATGGCGCGCTACATCTTCACAGAGCGCAAAGGGATTCACATTATCGACCTCGAGCAAACGGTCGATCTATTCAGGAAAGCCTATTACTTTGTGCGCGACACCGTGGCCAATGGAGGGGAGGTCGTGTTCGTCGGAACCAAGAAGCAGGTTCAGGCGACCATTGCCGAGGAAGCGCAGCGCTGCGGAGCGCACTATGTCAATCGCCGGTGGCTCGGCGGCACGCTGACCAATTTCGGGACCGTCAAGCTGAGCATCGAGCGCATGAAGAAGATGGAAGAGATGATCGAGGACGGCACGATCGAGCACATGCCCAACAAGGAAGCGAGCCGCCTTCGTCGCCGTCTGGCCAAGCTGCAGCGCAACCTCGACGGCCTGCGCCATTTGGAGAAGAAGCCCAGTTTGATGTTCGTGATCGATCCGGATTCGGAGAACATCGCCGTGCATGAGGCCAACCTCGCCGGAGTCCCTGTCATCGCCATTGTCGACACAAACTGCGATCCCGATCCGATCGATTTCCTCATCCCGGGAAACGACGACGCGATCAAGGCGACCAAGCTGATTACCGCCCGCATCGCAGACGCCGTCCTTGAAGGTCGCGAAGGGCGACAGGATGCTCCGGAAGCGTCCCCGGCCGCCGCTCAAGTCGAAGCGGGCGACGCCGAAGAGGCCGACGAGACTCCGGAGGAGAGTGCCGAGGACGTCGACAGGGAAGAGAAGAACGAGATCCTCGAGGAAGACAACGCCTCCTCTGAAGATTCGGATGAAGACGCCTCCTCTAAGGACGATGAGAACGCCTCCACTGTAGGCGATGACGAGGAGGAAGAAGTCAGGACCAGCGCAGCCCCGGCCGAAAGCGAGGAAGCGGCCGAAGACGAAGCGGAGGAGCCGGCGGACGAGAGCGAGGAAGAAGAGGAATCGGATGACGATTAGCACCGAAGACATCAAACGACTTCGCGAAGAGACCGGCATCGGCATGATGGACTGCAAGCGCGCCTTGACGGAGGCGGGCGGGGACATCGAACGTGCCAAGGACATCTTGCGCGAACAGGGCCTTGAGTTGATGGAACAGATCGGACGCGAAGCCCATGAAGGACGGATCGTCGCCTACGTCCATCACACCGGCAAGGTCGGCGTTCTGCTCGAGATGGCCTGCAATACGGACTTCGCCGCTAATGCCGCCGAATTCATCCATCTGGCCAACGACATCGCCATGCATATCGCTTCCGAGGCGCCGTTGTACGTGGCCCCGGATGACATCCCGGAGGATGTCATCGAGCAGAAGAAGGCGGACATGCGTAAGCAGCTCGAGGAACAGGGCAAGCCCGCGGAGATCATCGAGAAGGCCGCCGAGGGCAGCGTGGCTCGGTTCGTCAAAGACGTGTGTTTGATCAAGCAAACGTTCATCAAGGATCCGGACGTCACGATCGAGGACCTGCTCGCCAACCTCCGGACGAAGACCGGGGAGAACATCTCGGTGGCTCACTTCATGCGGTACGCGATTGGAGAGGACGAGGACTAGAGGACCATGGCCGATCAACCTGCCCGCATCCTATTCAAACTGAGCGGGGAGGCGTTGAAGGGAGAGGACGGTCCGTTCTCTCCCGTTTCTCTGAGACGCATCTGTGAATCCATCGCCGCGGTTCCCATTCAATGGGCGATTGTCGTCGGCGCGGGCAATCTGATTCGCGGTGCCAGAAGTCCGTGGCTCGGGCGAGTGGAAGCGGACACCATGGGGATGCTGGCGACCGTTCTCAACGCGTTGGCGCTCCGATCCTGCTTGGAGGGCTTGGGGAAAGACGTGTGCATTCAGTCCGCCGTTGACACGCAGCTCACGGAGTCGATTTCCCCCGATCGGGCAAGAAACGCGCTCGGCGCAGGCGCCATTGTCCTGTTCGCCGGCGGAACCGGAAGTCCTCTGGTGACGACGGATACCGCCGCCGCGATCCGCGCCGTCACGATCGAAGCCGACCTGTTGGTCAAGGGGTCGAACGTCGCCGGCGTCTACGACGGCGATCCGTCCGAAGATCCGTCGGCCAAACTCATCGAAGAACTCTCCTACGACGACTATCTGCACCATCGCTACGGCGTGATGGACCAGGTGGCCGTGGAGATCTGCCGTGAATACGCCATGCGGATCGAGGTTTTCGACCTCGCCACCCCGAACGCGTTGGAGAAGATCGCGGCCGGCTCCCAGGTGGGAACGCGCATTCAGTAGGCTCGCTCCCGGCTAGACGCGAATCCAACGAATCATGTCCCCGAAGCGCTGTTCGATACGTGCGCGCCACTCATCGGAGATGCCGCTCGCGTGGATGTCCTTGGCTGCGGCGCGGGCCTTTCGCATCAGATCCAGGTCGCGCATCAGATCGACCGCTCGCAGAAGCGTGAAGTAGCCGTGCTGCTGGGTGCCGACCAAGTCGCCGGGGCCCCGAATGCGCAGGTCCTCCTCGGCAATGGCGAACCCATCCGAGTACGTCGCGAACGCTGTGAGCCGTTCCTTCGCCTCGTCCGTGCTCGCGTCTGCCAACGCGTAGCACCAAGCCGGCTGACCGGCGCGGCCGATGCGGCCTCTCAGCTGGTGGAGCTGCGATAGCCCGAAGCGGTCCGCATCTTCGATCACCATGAAATCGGCATCCTGGACGTCGATTCCGACCTCGATGACCGTCGTGGCCACCAAGATGCGTACCGATCCGTCGCGGAACGCATTCATGGCCTCTGCCTTCTCGTCCGATCCCTGTCGCCCATGAATGAGTCCGACGCCATAGTCGGAGAACCGTTGAGACAGCTCCTGCGCGACTTGGATGGCGGCCGCGGCGTCGACCTTCTCCGACTCCTCCACGAGTGGAAGCACGACATATCCTTTGCGGCCTTCCGCAAGCTTTCGCTGCACGTCCGCATACAGATCATCGCGTTGGTTCGCACGAAGCCACCGGGTCGTGATCGACCGCGATCCCAGCGGCAATTCATCGAGCACCGAGGTGTCGAATTCCCCGTACAAGGTCAGCGTGATGGTCCTGGGGATCGGCGTCGCGCTCATGACGAGGACATCGACTCGATCGCCCTTCTCCTCGATCGCCGAACGCTGGACCACGCCGAATCGATGTTGCTCATCGATAATGACTACCCCCAAATCCTTGAATGAGACAGTCTCCTGAATCAACGCATGCGTTCCCAAGAGTAAGTCGACCTCTCCACGCTCGATTCGATCCTGAACCTCGGACTTCTTCGGCGTGTTCCCGGTGAGAAGCTGCACGGAGACGGACAATCCGCGGAGCATGCTCTCGAACGTGTCCGCATGCTGCTCGGCAAGGATCTCGGTTGGGGCCATGTACGCGACTTGGCACCCCCCATCGATGGCGGCCAGCGCCGTGGCCAGCGCCACCAGCGTCTTGCCGGATCCGACGTCGCCTTGAAGCAGCCGCATCATGCGAACGGGACGCGAAAGGTCGGCAAGGATCTCATCGACGGCCGTTCTCTGCGCCGCAGTCAATGTGTAGGGCAGGCCGGCAAGAAACGAATCGAGCAGGCCGCTCTTCGGCTGATGTGCCCGGCCCTCCTGAGACCGGGCAGATTGGAAGAGCCCCAGCTGCAGGAGGAAGAACTCCTCAAACGCCAGCGACTGTCTGGCCCGCTCGAACGCCTCCGTGTCCGCAGGGCGGTGGATCGTTTCCACCGCCTGTCGACGGCGAAGCAGACCGAAGCGTGCCCGCAGCTCGTCCGGCAACGTCTCGGCCACGCCGGGGAGCCAGGCGTCCAGATTGCGATGGATCAGCGAGCGGATCGATCGCGACGAGATCCCCTCGGTGGCGGGGTACACGGGGACCCAGCGGCCCACTTCGACCCCTTCCCCTTCGGGCTCCCAGATGGGAGACTGCATTTGCAGCTCGCCGTAGGTGCGCTCGACGTGTCCGAACACGTCGATGACCGCGCCGCGTTGGATTTGATCGGCCACCCAGGGTTGATTGAACCACACGAGCGTCAAGAATCCGGTCCCGTCTCCCATCGACGCCTTGACCAGCGTCATCCGCCGTTGCGTGCGCACCTTCTGGATGACATGCACAGTCCCACGGACGCCGACGTCCATGCCGTGCCTCAGGGAGCCGATGGTCGCAAACCTGCTTCGATCTTCAAGCCGTCGCGGGAAGAACAGGAGCAGATCCTCGATTGTTTCCAATCCAAGCTTGCCGAGGAGTTTCGCCCGCTTCGCGCCGATCCCTTGCGCTTCGGTCACCGGCCGGGACAGGTCGAAGGTCAGCGCTTGCGCGGGCTCGTCGTTGACGTTTGCGCCGAGTGCACGTTCGAGCCGCCCAGCCATCGCCTGCCGCTCCGCATGACTGGCGTCTCCGTATCCGCGGACCCACTGTGCTAGGTCGGAATGCTGTCGACGAACGAACGCCTCCAAGCCACACGTCGCAGCAACGTCCTGGTACCCGGTGGCGCGTTCCAGATCGAGAACCTTCTCGACGTGAATCCTCCAATCGCTGTTCTCTTGTGGCATCCCGAAGGCTACTTTATAATGCGGCGATCCACGACGCAAGAGGACATCATGAACATACGCACCTATGGAGACCCGGTTCTCAGGCGGAAGGCCGAGACGGTTGCCGTCATCGACGATGAGATTCGGGACATCTGCCAGACGATGGTCGAAGTGATGATTCGAGAGAAGGGAGTCGGCTTGGCAGCTCCCCAGATCGGTATTCCCAAGAGAATCTTCGTTCTGGATGCCGACAACGAATTCCATATCCTCATCAACCCCGAGCTGGTGGAGCTGTCCGAGGACCTTGAGGAGATGAAGGAAGGCTGCTTGAGCGTTCCGGGTGTCGATGCAACCGTCGCTCGGTCCACGCGGGCCGTCGTGGAGGGACTCAACCTGGCCGGCCAGCGAATCCGAGTCGAAGGGGAAGGTCTGATCGCTCGGGCAATCCAGCACGAGATGGACCACCTCAATGGGAACTTGTTCCTCGACCAACTCTCGACCGTGCGCCGACAGAGTCTGATCAAGGAGTACCAGCGCGCCAAGAGGGAGAGCGCAGAGTGAATCTGATCTTCTTCGGAACGTCGGAGTTCGCGTGCCCTGCCCTCCGAGCACTCGATGACCGTTACGGCGTCGATTGGGTCGTCACCCAGCCGGATCGTCCGGCAGGACGTCATGCTGCGCTCGAGCCGTCGGCCGTGAAGCGCGTGGCGCAAGAACGGGGACTCCCGCTGATGCAGCCACCCAACGTCAACGTCCCCGAATCGATCGACGCTCTCCGGGCGGTATCCCCCGACGCGATCGTCGTCGCATCGTATGGGCAGCTCCTCAAGTCCTCCGTGTTCGAGTTGCCGCGATGGGGCACCGTCAACATTCATGCGTCGCTGTTGCCTGCCTATCGGGGCGCTGCGCCCATCAACTGGGCCATCATCCGCGGCGAGACGAGGACCGGAATCACGACGTTCTTCATCGAGCAGGGGCTCGACACGGGCGACATCCTGCTCGCCGAATCGCTCGATATCGATCCCGATGAAGACGCATCTCAGTTGGAAGTTCGGCTGGCCGATCTGGGCGCCGATGTCATCCTGAAGACGCTGGACGGTCTCGCAACGGGGTCCCTAGAGGCGAAGCCTCAACCTGACCGCGGTGTGACGTTGGCTCCCAGTCTGACCCGCGAGGACGGCCGGATCGACTGGACCCAGCCGGCGCGCAAGATCCATGACCTGGTTCGCGGAACCGTTCCTTGGCCCGGAGCATGGACACAGATGGACGGTCAGCGGATCAAGGTCCATCGGACAGCGGTGACCGACTTGGACGCCGGTGTCCTCGGACCGGGAGAGATCGGCCCGGCGGTCGCCAAACGGCTCTTGGTCGGCTCTGCCGATCGCTTGGTGGAGATCCTGGAGATCCAGCGCGAGGGGAAGGGACGCGTTACGGGTGCGTCCTTTCTTCACGGTCTGCGGCTTCCCGCATCGTTCACGTAGCTCGCGGGGCCAACCCCACCAATCCGCTTGCCTCGGCCCGCCGTTCGAGAGCGATGCCGGCGAGCGGGAGCAATCCGAGTTCCACCGTGTTGTGGACGATCGCCCGGAGGAGGTGCCCACCGGAAACGGATCCATCCCTGTGGGCCAGCGTGACGTGCGCGTGCGCGATTCGCTCGCCGCTCTCACCGACCGCCAGGTTCCCTTGAAGACACACCAACTCGGCAGGGGCTTCGTGAACGTGCTCCTCGTACGTCTCTCCATTCCAGTATCCGAGTACAGCACCTCGCACCATCCCGATTCCTTCGAGGATGAGTGCCGAGTCGGCGTGCAGCTCGAGCAATGCACCGATGACGTCTTCGCCGTCCTCGAAGCGGACGACCCACTCTTGTTCGTTTCTGGCTTCGATCATGATGCGTCATCGTAGCGATCCCTCGTACGGCCCGCCAGTTGCGCAGACCTATGTCCCGCTCTATCCTCGCGAGGCCATGGATGACCGAACCAAGATCCTCTGGATCGCCGACCGACTGATCGCGTGCTTCGGCGCGCCGTCGATTCAGCCTCACGATCCGGTCGCGACGCTGATCCTCACGATCCTTTCTCAGAACACCAACGACACCAATCGCGACCGGGCATTCGAATCGCTCATGGACCGCTTCGGAACGCTGGAACGCATTCGGGAAGCAGCTTTGGGGGAGATCGCAACCGCGATTCGCATCGGAGGGCTTCACCATCAGAAGGCACGGTCGATCCGCGAGGCGCTCACACGCGTTGCAGACTCCCGCGGCAAGCTCGACCTCTCGTTCCTCGCCAACCTGCCGCTTCGCGAGGCTCTAGGCTGGCTCCGAGCGCTGCCCGGCGTGGGGCCCAAGACCGCTGGCATCGTCCTTCTGTTTTCGTTCGCTCGCCCCGTCTTTCCTGCCGATACGCACATCCGTCGTGTCATGAGCCGCATGGGGCTCGTTTCGCCGCAAGGCGACCCGCATCCACGATTGAACGCTTTGCTGCCGCCGGATCCGATCCTCATGCAGCGATTGCACCTTCTCACCATTCGATTGGGACGCGAGATCTGCCATCCGAGGAACCCTGACTGCTCAAGCTGTCCGATTCGGGCAGAGTGCGTGTGGACGAAGGCTCATGGCTCGACGACATCGAATCGGGTAACGTCTTCGACCGACAGGGGAGGAACCGACCGATGAGTCTCCAGGAGCGTCTTGCCGCCGTCTTGACCGATCGAGGCCTGACACTCGCCACTGCGGAGTCGTGTACAGGCGGGGGGTTGTCCCACCTCATCACGGACGTGCCTGGTGCATCGGCGTTCTTCCTCGGAGGCGTCATTGCGTACCAGAATGAGGTCAAACTGCAGTTGCTCGGCGTACGCGAGCAGGTTCTGCGAACGCATGGCGCGGTCAGCCTGCAGACGGCTCGCGCCATGGCCGAGGGGTGTCGCAGCCGATTCGACAGCGACGTCGCTGTTAGCATTACCGGCATCGCCGGACCGACGGGAGGCAATCCCGAGAAGCCCGTCGGCCTCGTTTACGTGGCTGTGGCAACCCGTCGGCAGTCGAAGGTGGCTGAGCATCGGTTCTCCGGGGATCGCGCCGAAGTGCGGCGTCAAGCCGTTTCCGCGGCGATCAGCATGATCCTCGACACGGTCGCATCGGAGGCAGACACTCGCCAAACCCCACGGTAGCTTGAATGACCTGAAATCCGTGTGCTAGCATGTCGTATGAGGGGCAAGCGGAACGGGTGGAAGGTCATCCTATCAATCCTTATCGGTTTCGGAATTCTGGCAGCCGTGCTGTACTTCGTCGGCTGGCGGAAGACGTTGGCGCAGATGGACGCGCTGGGGGCGCTGGGGATTCTCAGCGTCCTTGCGAACGTCTTCTTGTCGATGACTTTCTGGGTTCTCTGCTGGTGGGTCATCCTGCGTTCCTACGGGATTCGGCTCCCGATGCGAAGCATTATCGGCGCCCGATTGGCCGGGTATGCGGTGAGCTATCTCACGCCGACGCTCTACTTCGGTGGCGAGCCGGTGCGCGCCTTACTGATCGTTGGACGCTCGGATGCACCGACGACCCGTATCTTCGCCACCATCGTCCTTGAGCGGTTCCTGGGCGGACTCAGCATGATCGTGTTCGTCCTCATGGGAAGCTTCTACGCACTCACGTCGCCGCAGATTCCGTGGTCGGAACGCAAGCTGCTGGCCTCGGCGGTCGGCTTCGTCACATTCTGGATCCTCATCGGCCTGATCAACTTCGCTGGAAATTTCAAGTGGATCAGCCGCATCATCCGCCTCCTCGGCAAGCCGTTCGCCCGGTGGAAGGACGCATTGGCCCGGGCCGCCGTCAAGGTCTCGGAGACCGAGGATGAGATCTTTCACGCGTTTACCGTGCATTGGAGGGGCACCCTCGTCGCATTCCTCCTGCAGACAGCAGCGACGTTCTTCGTGTACATACGCCCGCAGTGTTTCTTCCTATTCTCGATTGGACTGCACTTCACGTTCCCTCAGCTCTCGCTGATCTTTGCGTTCACGATCATGCTGTCGTTCTTCTTGTGGATCACACCGGGGGGATTGGGCACGGCGGAAGCTGCTTTGGTCGGAGTCTTCGCACTGGTGATTCCAACGATCACGAGCCCGGGCGTCGTCGCCTATTCGTTGATCTTCAAGTTCGCCGAGTCGATCTTCGTCGCGATCGGCATGACCTATCTGGCTCGAAGAGGCATTCAGTACATCCGAAACCGGAACAACCGACTCGATTCGGAACAAGCCGAGTCGTAGGCGGGAGCCTCGACGTCACCTAGGGAAGCGGTTCGAATTCGCGGCGATGAAGCAGGCTCGCTCCCAACAGCCCGGCAAGCCCTCCCAGCACCGTTCCGAGCGCAAGTCCCGCGAGCCCCACGATGATGACTCGTAAGCCGTTCGACAGCCCGCCGAACAGAGAGAGAGTTGCCCCTGAGGCGAGGACCTGGTGCAGCAGGTACAGGAGAGCAAACAGGAACAGGCCGCCCAAGAAGCCGATCAGAACCCCGAGGGCGACGACAAGAGCGAACAGCACGTGTTCGGAGATGCCGGAGAGCCGAAGCATCCGAATTTCTCCGGAGAACGCCGACAGCAGCTCTCGATCCCCTTTCCTCGAGCAGAGAAGGCTGCCCGCGATGCTGACCACCAGGACGACCAGCAAGGTCATTCGGACGGCCAAAGAGAGCGACGAGGCCTCGATGGCCGGCTGTCGCGGGATCTCGACAACGCTGGTGACGCCGTCGATGGCTCGGAATTCGTCGGCAAGGGCATCGGCCGTCGTCGGATCCGCCGGCGATACAACGAACACGCCGCCGGTCGCAGAAGGATCGAACTCCTGCGCGAACCGGAAGTGCAGGCTGGCGATATCATCGCGCTCCTGCCACTGCAGGACCCACTGGTTGACCGTCGCTGACGACAGGCGCGGTGATAGGAAGACGCGGATCGCATCGATCGGCTGTCCCTCTGTGGATGCAGAGACGTCGCCGGGGCCCATCAAGAGAAGACACGCAACCGAGGCGAGGAACAGGAACATCAGAAGCCCCGAAAGGGCTAAGAACACGGCGCTTTTCGTCCGGATGGCGCCCAGAAGCTCGCGGAATAGGTACATCTGCATGTTCACGCCCCTTTCACCATCCCATCGATCAGCCGAACTCTGCGCGACATTTCCAGTCCGGGCGGAACGGGACCGCGAGTCGCGATGAGAATCGAGAGATGTCCCGTGTTGATGCGGCCCAGCAGCCGAGCGACTTCGGCCTTCTCCTCCTCGGGCAACCCCTCGAACGGCTCGTCGATGAGCAACAGCAGCGGATCATGACAGATAGCAAGAGAGATGCCTAACCGTGTTCGATCGATGGAAGACAGCTCGAGGGCATCCATCCCCTGTTGGCGAATCAATCCGGTTGTTTCGAGCGCATAGAGGACCTTCTCCTCAGCCTGCTCCCGGTAGTTGCCCAATGCGCGCAGCTTGAACGTTACGTTCTCGCGAACGGTTCGGGGAAGAGGCACGAACCCCTGGGGGTACACGCCGATGCGGCGACGCAGGGTGAGGATCTTGTCCGGACTCAGACGCGCCACGTTGCGCCCGTGGACGAGGATCTGCCCCTGTTGAGGAGGGATCTGTGCACCCAAGAGGCCTAGCAACAACGACTTTCCCGACGCAGCCGGTCCCAAGATGACGAGCAACTCGCCTTGATCGACCCGCAGATGGATATCCTCCAATACCTTGACGCCGTCTTCCGTAGAGTAGTGTAGTTCCGAGACCTGGATCATGGACATCGCCCCGCAGCAAACCGATCCTTTCCCGCCATGTCACGGTCGATCGTGACCTCGACAAGGCCTTGTTCTACCAGAATGTCTCTGACACGCTGGCCCTGATCGTGCCCGATCTCCAGAAGGACGATGCCGCCGGGATTCAGGCGCTCGTGGAGCTGGGCCGCGATCGTTCGGATCTTCTCCAGTCCATCGGTTCCGCCATCCAGCGCGACGGAAGGCTCGTGCTCACGCACTTCCTTCGCGAGACTCTCCAACTCGCTGCTGCGAACATACGGAGGATTGGAGACGACAAGATCGAACCGCCCCGCGAGGCCGCCGAACCAGTCGGATCGGATGAATTGGATGCGACCGTCGACGTTGTTCAGCTCGGCGTTTTCGCGGGCAACCTCGAGTGCTGCGGATGAAATATCCGACGCCACAACCGCGGCCAACGGAAGGTAGCGGGCCATGCACACGGCAATGACGCCGGTTCCCGTCCCGAGGTCCAGACACCGGATCTCACGATCGCGCGCAGCATGCTTGATCACGTGGTCCAACAACTCCTCGGTCTCGGCGCGCGGAATCAATGCTTCACGATCGACACGAAATCGCAGACCATAGAAGCTGACCTCGCCGATCAGATGCTGAAGAGGAGTTCCGGAATGACGTTGCTGCACGACCGTCCGATAGCGCGATCGCTCATCGTGCGTGAGGGGCTTGTCGGGAGCCAAGTACAGGTGCAATCGATCGACTTCAAGAGCATGCGCCAACAGGATCTCCGCTTCCAAGCGCGGCTGGACGATCCCTGCATCCTCGAAGTACCCACGGGTCCAATTCAGAACCTCGCGGATGGTCCACTTAGTGCTCAGCGTAGTTCCCCCCCACCCACGAAGGCTGAAAGCCCTCATTTGCTGATTACAATAGCGAAATCTTGTAGTGAATACAAGCGCTACGTATAATAGGATATCTGAGGAAAGCGAGCAGAAGTCCTTGGTGGGTTCGCTGGAGGTCAAAGGACGGTGGCGGGTATGCTGTTGTTCGCGTTGTTTCTATCATCCCTGGTATTCACCGGTGCGGCCATCTCGATCGCTCACGGTCTT
>CAZXQL010000003.1:36455-48546 GCA_964643395.1 uncultured Thermotogae bacterium | reverse complement strand
GTGTGCCGGAGGTGGGACTTGAACCCACACGAGGGGTGAACCTCACAGGATCCTGAATCCTGCGCGTCTGCCAATTCCGCCACTCCGGCGATGGATGGAAGTGTAGAAGGACATCCAAACGGAATCAAGCGACGGGCTTGAGTTCGAGCCGGCGTCGTCTCAGCAAGCCGGCAGCCCGTTGGCAAAGGATCTCGGCGGCATGCGTGGACCTCCGAGGAACCCGGCCGACGTCTTGGTTTCGTAGGTGATATCGGTTACAATCGCGGACGTCTGACCCCGAACAACGGGTGATGAGCGAGCACAAGTAGGGGGGACAGACGGTTCATCTTCGAGCGATGAGTTCGCCAGAGGGGGTTAGGTATGATCGATCTCAAGGACTTCCGCATCTTCTCAGACCTCAAAGACAAAGAACTCGACAAGCTCCGCGAAACTGTGCGGACGATTAACTACGGTCGTGGAGAGATCATCTTCCAGGAGGGCGCACCGGCATTCGGTTTCTATCTCATCTTCGACGGGATGGTGAAGCTGGTCAAGCGAAGCATGCGGGCCAAGAGCCAGATCCTCAAGATCGTCGGCCCCGGCGAAATCCTCGGCGAGACGACGTTGTTCGATAAGGGAAGCCACAACGCCTACGCGAAGACACTCGATGCAGTGTCCGTGGGGTTCGTCGAGCGGGGCGACTTCTTCTACTTCCTCGAGCGGCATCCCAAGACGATCTTCCGCTTCTACGAGCGCCTGTCCGAGGAACTCAAGGCGTTCCAGAACAAGCTTGCCGAACGATCGTACTCCTCGAGCAAAGAGCGTTTGGCGCGGCTGATCCTCCATCTGGGCAAGAGCGGCGTCGAGTTGTCGCGAGCCGAACTCGCCGAGATGGCTGGCGTCTCGTCCAAGACGGCAATTCGAACGCTCTCCGAGCTGGAGAGCCGGGGAATCATCGCCATCGAGAGCCGAAGGATCAAGATCCTGCGAGAGCCGTACTTGCAGAAGATTGTGGAGCCCTTCCTCTCTGGACTGAATCCCAACCTCATCATCTGACACGAGGAATCGCTGAACAACGTCCCATCATCGGGTGACCAGTGTCCTTTCAAGACGTGTCCCACGTTCCTATCGTGATGCCGGGCACACACCACACGAGCCTGCTCTGACACGTTCGAGGACAGGTGGATTTTGGCTAGCGGACTGAATTCTACGGAACGCACGATCATCAGCAGCGTGTCCTACCTGGTCGCGCTGGTTGTGAGCATCGTGATGGAGTACACGGGCGTCGCACTTACGCCCGTGGTATTCGTCGCGTTTGCCTTTCCATTCCTCTTCGGAACGCGAACCCTGCGTTTGCGCGGTACGCTGCTCGTGGCCGCCGCCATCTCCGTCACGGGATTGGGGCTGCTTCTGTTTCCCGAGACGCAAGCGATCGGCGCGATCGTTGCATTCCCGCTTTCTTACATGGCTGCCGGCGCCCTTGTTGGGTGGTTCAACGAGCGCCGCCAGGTCAAGCGCGCGATGTGGCAGCAACCCCGGTCGCTCAAGGACCGCTACGACGAAGAGGTGTTCGAGCCGGCGCTCAACATCCTCCACTTCGTCGATCGCGAAGGCACTGTCGTCAGACGCAACGAAGCGTCGAGGACGGCCGTCGGGCACCCGACGCGCCGCTCGCTTCAGTTGTCCGAGTACGTTCATCCCAGCGAGACGACCAAGATGAAGGCCGAATTGATCCGCCTGTTCGACCGTGGAGAGATCCGGAGCATCGAAACGCGGTTCGTCTCCGAGGATCGGAAGAGCTTCCCGGTGGAGATTCGCGGCACGAGAATCAACGAGCGATTGGCCATCATCGAGGCTCGGGATCGTTCCAAGGAAGCCGAACTTCAGCGTCAGATCATGGAGACGGAGGCGCCTCATCGGCGTCTGATCGAGGACTCGATCGATACGCTCGATTCCGGCATCGTCCTGACCGACCGTAAGCGCGAAGTCATCTGGGCGAACGCGACGATTGGGAAGTTCTTCGGCATTGATCGAGATCGCCTGATCGGCGTCGACGCCAAGCGGGCGCTTTCGCGCTACGTGGGCGCGTTCGAAGACGCTCAGGCTCTCTCCAAAGTCATGGAAGAGGCGATCGACAAAGGCGAACGAATCGATTCGATCACGTGCCACGTTCGTCCCACGTTGAGCCGAGCGGAGCGCATCCTGGAATACCGGTCCATTCCGATCGAGACGGATCGGTACAAGGGCGGCCGCATCGATCACTACATCGACATTACGGAGCTGAAGCAACTGGAGGAGAGCCTGCGTGACAAGACACGCAACCTTGAGCGCAGCAACGAGAAGCTGGAGGAGTTCTCCCACGTCGTGTCCCACGATCTCAAGGAGCCCCTTCGCACAGTAGAGACGTTCAGCGGATTCCTCCTGGAGGACTACCAGGACAAGCTCGACGAGGAGGGTGTGGATTACCTCAACACGCTGAAGCGCACGTCAGCGAGAATGCGGGAATTGATCAACGACCTGTTGTCGTTGGCCAGCATCCACATGGACACGAAATCGTTCGAGCGGATCAATACGCAGCGAATGCTGGAGGAGATCCGCGAGGATCTCGAAATTCGGCTTCGCGGCGTCAACCTGCAAGTCGCCCCGGATCTGCCTCCCGTGCGCGGAAGTCGGGTTCGAATCGGGGAGCTGTTCAGCAATCTCATCATCAATGGCATCAAGTACAACGACAAGGCGTTGCCGATGATCCGTGTCGGCTGGCAGAAGGATGCACGCAGCAACAACAACTCGGCCACGTTTTTCGTGGAGGACAACGGTATCGGGATCGAGTCCCGGTATCAGGAGCGCGTCTTCGGCATCTTCGAGAAACTGAATCCGAGGGAGGACTACGAAGGCACAGGTGCCGGGCTGGCGATTTGCAGACGAATCGTCGAGGAGCACGGCGGCACGATTTGGGTAGAGTCGGAGGTTGGCAAAGGGAGCACCTTCTACTTTACCATCCCCCGAGCAAGAGAGGTGGACACTCATGCATAACCTGGAAAAAATGAAAGTCCTGGTTGTCGAAGACAACCCGAACGACGTGACGATCATCAAGCGAGCCATGCGCAAGAGCGACTTGAAGTGCGAGCTGTACTTCGCGCAGGATGGCGAAGAAGCGCTCGATGCGCTCGCACAGAAAGGCGATTTCGAAGATACGCCCCGCCCGGATTTGATCCTTCTGGACATCAACCTGCCCAAGATCAACGGCCTCGAAGTCTTGGCCAAGATCAAGGAGGACGAACGGCTGCGGCGCATCCCCGTGATCGTGCTGACCATCTCGGAACGCGAGGAAGATATGGTCAAGGCGTACGACAGCGGGGCGGCGAGTTACATGACCAAGCCGGTCGATTCGAGGGACTTCGAGCGCCTGATTCAGACCGTTCAGGACTACTGGCGTATCGCTCGCCGCGCTCCCGAATAGGCCGACGCCGTTCTCGGCTCTGTCCGCCAGCTGCTGAAGGCGCAGCGTGAGCGACTTGCTCGATCATGCCTGCCCACGGGGCATTCCCGTCGATGCCTCGTGGGCAAGCGATTGAGTAAAGGCCTTCACAGCAAATTGACGAGAGGAAGACAGCTGTCTCTTCCCCATCGGATTCCTGTGCGCGCAGGACGTCGTCAGTGAGCCGTCGGATGCGCACGGATTCCGCTCCCGATCGTTTGGATCCGCCGTATCCTCTGCATGCTTGAGACAAGAGCGAAGAGGAGCGTGCAAGCAAGGAGAATCCAACGATCGGAGTTCGCCTCCCATCGTACCTCCTTACCAACTTCCGCACCGAACGAGCGGTGCCTCTCCTTGCGCATGAACCTCAAGAACCGCGGGCTGTCCGCGAAGAAACAAGCGGAACGAAGAAATACGAGTACGGTAGAACAGCCAACGGTTCTTACCCCGGGAAGGCGGACTCAGCAGCCCGCCTTCCCTCCCCCCATTTCTCAAGGCTCGGCGACGACGTTATCGTAGATCAGCTGCGCGAGGCGATGGATCTCATCGACCGCGGCCGTGTCAAGCGGGATTCCAACATACGTGATGAGTTGTCTAATGGCATCAGCCGGCTCCTCAGGGACGAAGCTCGGCGGGCCCGTTGCATCCGGGGACCCATAGAGAATGTCCTGCAGGTCGGCATCGATGGTCTCGGGGGATTCTTGAGCCAACAGGGTCCTCAATGCGAATGCGACCGCAAATGACCACTTCTCATGCTCATCCGTGATGCCGTCCAGGTACGTTCCGAACACGGACTGGAGTTCTTGCTGGAGACTGTAGATGTCGGCGAACAATCCTTCATCGCTTGCCTGTTTGAGCCGATCGAGGTCCACAGGTTGCGTGGCAACGAGGTCGTCCAGGGCTTCCGAGTGAACGTCGCAGAAGTCGGCAAGGTCCGCCCGCAGCCTTGCCAATCGAGGACGCGTCATGGCCACTTGCGGTCCCGTCTGGGTGAGTAACTCGACAGACAACAACGCGGCTTGATAGGCGCATCCGTCACAGGCGCTCGCCAGGCCGTCGGGGATGACGACGTCCGTTCCGTAGAACAGGTAGTCCCCGTACGAGCGATGCAGGACACCCAACGGCGCAAACGCTGCATACACGTCGGCGAATCCGCTCCCGGCGCGCGCTGTCTGGCCTGCGAAAAGGGGTACGGCAACGAATGCGGCGATGAGCACGGCAGCGGCGATCGCTTTCATGATTCCAGAATACGCCCTTTCGCGTCGCCTGACCACCGCGGGGGGAGGGCGATCCGCCAGCCGACCAAACAGCAAGGCAGTCAGACAGAATGACAACTCATATCGATCGAGCAAATAACCTACAGAAGGTGTGTTCCGCAACCATTCCGTGAGTATACAGAACCGTGCAGTATTTGCCATGCTCCGATCCTTGGACTAGAATGGCCGTGCATAAGGCGGGCACCGGAAACGGTGAAAGGTCGGTTTGCTCTTCGAGGAGGTTGCATTGAAGAAGCTGGTTGCACTAACGCTTGTCCTAGTGATGGGGTTTTCCCTGCTCGGCCTAGCGACGGGTAAGGTCGCTGTCGTTCTTGACGTCGGCGGACGAGGAGACCTCTCGTTCAACGACATGGGCTTCGTCGGCACGGATCGAGCGGCCGCTGAATTCGGTTACGAGATGGTCGAGGTCCAGAATGCCACGGGTGCGGACTACTTGCCGAACCTACGCAACGTCGCTCGAAGCGGCGATTATGACATCATCATCTGCGTCGGATTCCTTCTCGGAGACGCGCTCGCGGAAGTCGCAACGGAATTCCCGGACCAGAAGTTCGCGATCATCGATGTGGACTACATTACGGGTCCCAACATCATGAATTTCGTGTTCCGCGAGAATGAACAGTCGGCCCTGATTGGCGCACTTGCTGCCATGGCCGCCGCGGAGAAGGGCTACACGAGCGCGGGCGTCGTTCTCGGTATCGAAATCCCGGTGCTCTACCACTTCGAGGCGGGTTTCCGCTTCGGCATGGACTGGGCGAACAAGAAGCTGGGAACGGACATCAACCTTCTCTACACCTACACGGGCACGTTCGACGACATCGCGTTGGGTAAGGCCGCCACGCAGGCCATGCTTGCGCAGGGTGCTGTCGGCGTCTACAACGTCGCCGGGCCTCTCGGCATCGGTGACTACGAGGCGATCACGGAAGCGCATGAGAACGCGGGAACGACCTTCGGTCCTCCCTACTTCTTCGGCGTGGACGCGGACCAGGACTGGATGGGCGATGGGCTCCACGGTATCGCCAGTGGAATGAAGCGCGTCGACACAGCCTGCTACATGGCCGTCCAAGCCGTGCATGACGGGACATTCACCGCCGGCGTGACAAGCCTTGGGCTTGCCGAGGGCGGCGTCGCCATCTCCAAGGTCGGCGACCTTGCCGAATTCATCCAGTTCGGCATCAACGGCGGATCGGTCAATCCGGACGACTACTATCAGATCATCGCCAATTGGGCGACCGATCGCGCCACGCTTCCCGCTTACGTCTGGGATGCGGTGGATGAGTTGGAAGCCGGTATTCTTGACGGATCGATCGTCGTTCCGACGGCGAACACAGGCGACGAGATGGCTGCCGTTCGCGCGCAGTACCCGCTGGGTGCTCCGTAGGCAGCATATCGTTCAGTGAGAATTCGAGGGAGAGAGGAAAGACCTTCCTCTCTCCCTTTTCTGCCTTGAGGCATGGAAGGCCGGGGGGAAGCCCATGACTTCGGAGAAACGCAACACGTCCGCCGCGGAATCGAAGGGCAGCTACTTCCTTCGCGCGGAGAAGGTCACCAAGGTCTACTCCGACGGAACGGTCGCGTTGAAGGAAGCCTCCATCGAGATCCACAGCCACGAGATCATTGGCTTGTTGGGCGAGAACGGTGCGGGGAAGACGACGTTCACGAAGATTCTGTCGGGACTTCTGCCGCCCACAAGCGGACGCGTCCTGTCGCCCAGGGGGCCGGTGCGCTTCTCGAGCCCTCGCGAAGCGCTTGATTTCGGCATCGGCATGGTTCACCAGCACTTCGCGCTGGTGGGAACATTCACGGCCGCCGAGAACGTGGCGCTGAGTCACGAGCATCCGTTCGCGCGCATTCGACTGAACAAGGCGATCGCCAAGCTGGAAACACTGATGAAGGAGAGCGGCCTTCACGTTCCGCTCGATGTGCCGGTGGAGAAACTGGCCGTCGGGGAGCAGCAGCGGGTCGAGATCCTGAAGGTGCTCAGCCGCGACGTGGACCTGCTGATTCTCGACGAGCCCACGTCGGTGCTCACGCCGCTCGAGGTGGACGAATTGTTCCACTTGTTGCGGCGCTTGCGCGACGAGGGCACGTCGATCATCCTCATCACCCACAAGTTGAAGGAAGTTCAGTCGGTCACTGATCGGGTTGTCGTGCTCCGACACGGCGAACTCGTCGGCGATGTTCCCACGGAATCTGCGACGACCGAGCAGTTGGCGCAGTTGATGGTCGGGCAGGCGATGGAAGTCGACGCCGGTGTCGTCGAGCTCAGCGATCAGGCGCTCCCTGTCAAGAAGGAGCACGCGGCCGTCAAGCGGACGGAGTCGAGCGTGTTGCACGTGGAAGGGCTGTCGGCGCGAAGCAACACGGGCGATGTGGCCATCCATGAGCTGTCGTTCGACGTCTACGGCGGGGAAATCTTCGGGATCGCCGGCGTAGAAGGGAACGGTCAGAGCGAACTTGTCGAGTGCTTGACGGGCCTGCGGGTCCCGTTTGCCGGGTCGGCAACGATCAATGGGACGAACATCCTCGGGCTGAGCCCCCGCGAAATCTACAAGCTCGGTGTCGCGCACATCCCTGAGGATCGATGGGAACTCGGACTCGTGCTCCCGTTCACGCTGGCGGAGAACGCGATCCTGGGCGTCCACCAGTGGAAGGAGTTCAAGGGACCGCTGTCGTTCTTGCGCTGGGGGAAGATCAATCGACACGTTCGCGCGTTGATGGATCGCTTCGAGATCCGAGCGGCTGGACCAAGCGCGCCGGCCAAGTCCTTGTCCGGTGGCAATCAACAGAAGCTGATCGTCGGCCGCGAGCTGGCCAAGGATCCAGCGATCATCGTAGCGAGTCAGCCGACACGAGGACTGGATATCGGTGCGGCGAAGTACATCCGCGATCTACTTGGAGAGATGCGCGACAACGGGCGGGCAATCCTGCTGGTGTCCGCCGATCTCGATGAGGTGCTGGCGCGGGCCGACCGGATTGCCATCATGTACGAGGGACGATTCATGGCTGCGTGCTGTCCGGATGAACTCGACCGAGAGCAGATCGGACTTCTCATGGGCGGCGTCGAGCGAGAGGAGGCGCAGGTATGAGCGAATCATCCGTACCCAGAGAGTCCCGGCTGTTGCGCGGCGTGCACAGGACCGTCACCGGCCTGAATCCGTTGCTCGAGTCGGTGATCGCCGGGATCGTGGGCCTGCTAATCGGCGCGCTGTTGATGTACATCTGGGGATTCAATCCCTGGCAGGCCTACATCGCTCTGTTCAAGGGAGCGTTCGGCGATTCGTACGGCTGGGCCAGTTCGATCGCGAGGGGGACACCCCTTGTGCTTACAGCGTTGACGTTCTCGATCTGCTTGCGAGCCGGCATGTTCAACATCGGGGCAGAGGGCCAGATGATGGTCGGCGCAATTGCTGCTGTCACGATCGCCCTGTTCGTGCTGCCGAAGGGGATCCATACGATTGTCGGATTGCTCATCGCCGCGACGGCAGGGGCGTTGTGGAGCATTGTGCCTGCGATTCTGAAGATCACGCGCGGGGTCAGTGAGGTCATCTCGACGATCATGTTCAACTGGATCGGACGCTTCCTGGTCATCTGGTTGGGCGTGCACGTGCTTGTGGATCCCATTCGCGCCGAGAAGACGCTGGCGATTCCGAAGGCTGCGCGGTTTCCCGTCATCGTCCGTGGAACGGATCTGACGGCTTCGGTGTACTTGGCCGTCGGGGTCGCGCTGATCATCTACTTCATCCTATGGCACACGACTGTCGGCTACGAAGTCCGGGCAGCCGGCTTGAATCCGACCGCCGCCCGGTACGGTGGCATCCGCAACAAGCGAACAATGGTTCTGGCGTTCCTGCTCGGCGGAGCGACGGCAGGTTTGGCCGGCGCAGCCCTGGTGATGGGCCTGCCGCCGTCCTACGCGATCTTCAGTTCCGGCATGCCGAATCTGACCAACATGGGATTCGACGGCATGGCTGTAGCGATGGTCGGACGCAACCATCCCATCGGGATCCTGCTTGCAGCTCTGTTCTTCGGCGGGCTTAACGCGGGTGGGCGTGTCATGCAGTTCTATGGATCCAATCCGGTGCCGCTGGAGATGGTCCGCGTCGTGATGGGAGCCATCGTCCTCGCGATGAGCATCCCTGAACTGATTCGGTTGTTCCCGGCCATCGCGAAATCGGTTCGCCGCCTCGTGGATGGAATTCGCAACCGGCGCGAGCGGGCCGCACAGGAGGTGAGCGAATGAACTGGCTGTTCTTGCTCAACTACTCCCTCCACGCGATGGTGCCGCTCGCCCTGACGGCCGTCGGCGAGATCGTGAATGAGACCGCCGGACTGTTCAACATCGGATTGGAAGGCATTCTGCTGGTCAGCGCGTTCGCGGGGGCATTGGGCGCCGAGGCGGGCGGACCAATCGTCGGCTTGTTGGTCGGAATGGGCGTCGGTGCGGCGTTCGGGCTGTTGTTCGCCGTCATCAGCACGTACTGGAAGGGAACCCAGATGGTCACGGGAATCGGCATCAACCTGTTTGCCGTCGGGTTCGTCGCATTCGGCTTGATCCTGTTGGGCTCGCCAGGCTTCCACGATGTGACGTCCAAAGCCGAGCTCGCCAACATCCGCACTGCTATGGGCGGTGTGAGCCCGATGATCTTTGTGGCTCTCCTCGTGCCGTTTCTCGTTCATGCGTTTCTTCGACGCACGCGGGCCGGCCTCATTCTGAAGGCGGCGGGTGAGATGCCTGAAGCGGCTGACGTGGCGGGCATCAACGTCAATGCGGTACGCATCTTGGCGGCCGTGTTCGGCGCCTCACTGGCTGGATTGGGAGGCGCCTACATGAGCGTCGCCTGGCTGGGATCCGTGACGAAGGACCTGTCCGCCGGCCGGGGCTTCATCGCATTGGCGTGCGTCGTGTTCAGCGGGCTCAATCCGTTGCTTGCCCTGCTGGGCGGGTTCATCTTCGCGTTCTTCCAGGGGTTGGCGGAGACGTTGAAGACGATGCCGAACAAGATCATCCCATGGCAGTTCGTGTCGATGTTGCCGTATATCGTCACTCTGCTCGTCGTTTCCGGAGCCATCGGGAGAGTCCGTTTCCCGAAGTTCCTAGGAGAGCCGTATAAGAGAGAATAGCAGGGAAAATGAGAGGTCCGCGCGTTGACCGCAAGGGCGAGCAAACCCTATGATACTGTTATGAGGATCACAGTGGGAAGCGCAATTGGAGTGCTCCAAGTTCGCTTCCCGAGGTTTCTGCTGCAATACCAGGAGGTGCACCATGCGTAGGTTGTTGGCTCTGACGCTCGTCGCCCTAATCGGGCTCAGCGTCATCGGATTCGCACAAGAACTAGGAACGCGGGACAATCCGATTATCTGGGTTTTCCCTCCGTCCACGAGCCCCGGCGTGATTGAGTCGATCGCGACCCAGATCGCAACCGACATCAGTGAGGCCACAGGCCTGTTCATTAACGTTAGCGTGATGTCCGACTACGCGGCGCTTGTGGCCGCCTTCGTCGGCGCTGACGGCAACGTTATGGGCGTCCCAACAACGGATCAGTATGCTCGGATCTCGGTTGAGACGAACTTCGAGACGACGCCTCGACTTGCCGCTGTGCGATACGGGTTCAAGTTTTACTACTCCAGTATCTATGCGTGGCGTGATTCGGGGATCAACTCGCTCGAGGATCTCCAAGGCAAGGTTTGGATCTACAACGACGAGGGCTCCACATCCGGGTACGTCTTCCCGAACAAGCTGTTCGAGCAGATGGGACTCACGTTCTCCGGTGTCGTGAAGACGGGTGGACACACCAACTCGATCACGGCCCTTCTCGACAAGCAGGGTGATTTCTGCACGAGCTACGGCTCGCCGCCGAATCCTCCGGCAGGCTGGTGCGGCCCCAAGTGGGAGTACGGCATGGATCCGGAGATGTGGCTGTGGGATCGCTATAACAACGCACTCTATACGGGCGATTTCTACGGTTCGTGCGTGGATGTCCGAAGTGCGGCCGCTTCGACAGGGCTCTACGGGACGATCGATGACATCGTCGAAAAGATTGGCGTCGTAGGGACGATCGGCCCGCTGCCGAACGACTGCATTGCGTTCTGCCCGAACTTCCCGACAGACATCGCGGACACGCTCGTTGCAGCCATTCTCGCCAACATCCATTCGGAAGAGGGTAAGGAGCTGTGGGGCAACCCCGAGTTCTACGAGTGGGACGATGCCGAACCGGTTACTGACGCGTACTACAGCTACTACCGGTCGCTGATCGGCCTGCCGAATCCGGAATAGGTCCTGAAGTAAAGTCCAGATTGCGGGGAGGCTGTTGCCTCCCCGCAATATTGAGGTCCTGCCTTGCCATACTTGCAGTTTGACAACCTGACGAAGGTCTACGAACGCGGTCAGGTGGTCGCGCTCAAGAACGTGTCGTTTTCGGTGGATAAGGGGGAATTTCTCGTCATCATCGGGCTATCCGGGTCCGGCAAGTCCACCCTGCTGCGCTGCATCAACCGCCTCATCGAGCCCACTTCCGGGCATATCTTCGTTGACGAGGTTGACGTGACGAGGCTATCGAGCGCGCGGATGCGTCGAGTTCGAAGGAAGATCGGCATGATCTTTCAGCATTTCAACCTGATCCATCGCTCGACGGTGCTCACCAACGTGTTGTCAGGAAGGCTCGGGTACATGCCCGTTTGGCGTTCGTTGCTCGGGCTCTTCACACGCGCTGACAAAGAGGCTGCCATGAGCAACCTTGTGCGCGTCGGACTGGGTGACAAAGCGTACGCCCGCGCCGACGAATTGTCCGGAGGCCAGCAGCAACGCGTCGGCATTGCCCGCGCCCTGATGCAGGAGCCGGACCTGCTGCTCACCGATGAACCGGTGTCGGCGCTCGATCCGGCAACGTCCCACTCGGTCATGCAGTACCTTGAGGTCATGAACAAGGAGGACGGAGTGACCGTCCTTGCCAGCCTTCACTTCCTCTCGCTCGCCCGCCGCTATGGCACGCGGATCATCGCGCTGAGAAACGGCGAATTGATGTTCGACGGTTCCCCCTCGGAGATCGACGAGGCGAAGTTCAAAGAGATCTACGGCGAGGACGCCGAGGAAGTCGAGGTCCGATAGCCTCTCATGACGACGCCTGACAAGACCCCTCAGCCCGCCATCGCATCGTTCCGCACCGTACGGAAGCGCGTGACGGGGTTCATGCTCGATTGGGGGATTGTCTACTACTTCCTGCACGGATCGATGTTCCTCTACCTCGCCATTTGGGGAAGCCGCTCGCTGAAGCTCTACAACTACTATATGCTCAATCGCGACGTGGCGTTCTTCAACCCGTTGCAGCTCCATACTTGGCACTGGTGGCTCGTGCTGGGT
>CAZXQL010000003.1:10265-36445 GCA_964643395.1 uncultured Thermotogae bacterium | reverse complement strand
GATCGTGCTACGAAGCTTCGGCCGCAGCCTCGGCCAGCGCGCGTTCCGCTTCGCTCTGCAGAACACGGATGGTGGGCGAATATCAATGGGTCAGCGATTCATCCGCGTCTTGCTATGGCCGATAGGCGCCGTCGCTGCACCGATTCAGGTCATCGTCTCCCGGGTCATGCGCCGACCTGACTGGCTGCGTCTTCTTCACGATCGCGGATCGAGGACGAGCATTCAAACGTACGTGCGCCCGGACGACACGCCGCACAAGCGTGCAAGGGAGACCCAGTGGGGCTGGACAGCCGCCGGCTTGCTTCTGATCACGTTCGTGCTCGGGTGGGTGATCATCGACGCGAGTTTCGGATCGCTGCTCAGTCCGTCGGAAGAGACGCAACGACAGATCCTCGGCTTTATTCATCCAAACTTCGCTCACCTCACGACGCCGGAGCCCGCGCTAACCCAGAACCTGCCGGCTAGGGAGGCGCAGAAGTACTCGATTGTCAACCTGATGGTCATCACGATGCTGATGGCGCTCGTCGCGACGCTTTTGGGAGCCCTGGTGGCGTTCCCGCTCAGTTTCTTGGGCTCGCGCAACCTGATGAGCGGCAGTCACGTCGGCATGGCTGTGTACAGAGTCGTTCGCGGCTTCTTCAATGTCTTCCGATCGATCGAGATCCTCTTCTGGGTCACGATGTTTGCCGCTTGGTTGATGTATGGCAACGCGTTCACCGGCGTGATGGCTCTTGTCATTCACACGATCGCCGCACTGGGCAAGCTCTACTCCGAGCAGGTGGAGTCGATCTCTCCCGGCCCTCTCGAGGCGATTCGCGCGGCAGGCGGTTCCAAGCTCCAGATCATCCGCTATGCAGTGATCCCTCAGGTCGTGCCGTCGTTCCTCGCGTTCACGCTCTATCGTTGGGAGATCAACGTTCGCATGGCAACGATCGTCTCGCTTGTCGGGGGCGGAGGAATCGGAGAACTGCTGTTCTGGTACCGACATCAACGCAATTTCGCCGAGTTGGGTGCCGTCATTCTGGCTATCATTGTCGTCGTCTGGACACTGGACTACGTCAGTGGACGCGTCCGAGAGAGGATCGTGTGATGGTGGAACAAGGCGATCTGGGGTACCCCAAACCGAGCCTCCGGACGATGGACGGTCTCGCAGACGCGTTCGAGATGATCCGGCGACGCATCGCCAGTGGTTTGGCGCCGGTCTTTCTCGACCTCGTCTTCGTCGGCTTGCTGTGGATGATGGTTTCGTACACGGCATCCTGGTTCGCGTGGGAGAAGATCCGCTACTTCCTCGTGCCGGGGTGGGTGTATGCCGTTTGCTTGGTCGAAGTCGTCGCGCTCTGGGAGAGCTTCGCTCGTTCGTTGGGAACCAAGATCGCCGGCAAGCAGTTGGCGAGGCAGGATTTCGGCGCGCCGACGTTCCGGCAACGCGTTTCGTACTACCTGCTGTGGCACGTCTCCGTCTTGCCGGTGGTGCCGCTGGCGTTCCGTCGGCCGCCGCACGAGCGAGGTTCCGGGCTAATCCTGCGCCCCATTCTCCGCGGCGGCGAGAAACCGGCCCCCTGGTACCACACGACGGCCGGCCTCATCATCGCGGCGCTGATGCTGGTGATCGTCGTCTCATCCTTTGCGCTCACCATCGCCCCGGGAACGTGGGAGAGTTTTCTGACGCGCGCCGGAAGCGCGGGAAAGATCTTCTTTTCTTTGTTCCGGCCCGACAGCTCCCTGTGGCTCAATGGCATCTCCAAGCTGTTCGAGACCATCTTCATGGCCATCATGGCGACGTTGTTCGCAGTCGTCGTTTCGGTGCCGCTCAGTTTCTTCGCTGCCCGCAATCTGTCAAGGAATCCCATCGGCCGCTTGGTCTACACGATCATTCGCGGCACACTGAGCATTCTTCGGTCTGTCCAACCGATCATTTGGGCGATTCTCTTCCTCGTATGGGTCGGCGCGCAGCACGCGCCGTTCGCCGGTTTCCTTGCACTGTTCGTGCACTCCGTGGCCGATCTCACCAAGCTCTACGCCGAGCGGCTTGAATCGATCGACAACGGCCCTCTCGAAGCAATTACCGCCACGGGCGGCGGCTGGCTCGCCGTGCTGCGCTATGCGGTCATTCCCCAGATCATCAACCCGTACATCTCGTTCACGCTGTATCGATGGGACATCAACATCCGCATGGCGACGATTCTCGGATTGGTCGGGGCAGGAGGCATCGGCCAGCCACTTATCCGCTACCTGCAGGGGCAGCGGTTCCCACAGGCGGCCGTCTACATCTACTTGATCACGATTCTCGTGTGGGCGATCGATGCGCTGTCCAGCAGGTTGCGCACCTACTTCGAGCAAGGACACATAGCGGAAGGCAATGCGCAGACAGTGAACGCAGTGGACTCGGAGATTGCTACGCGCAGCTAGATACGAGGCAGCCGCGTCTAGCGGCCCGTCAGATCTTCGATGTACTCCCGGATGTCGTTGAGTCCGAACGTGGTCTTGAGGGCCACGCTGTCTTCGAACCAAGCGTCCTTGATGGTATCGTCGCGTCGAATCTCGACGTCCTTCAGCCCAAACGATGCCACCATCTTGTGCGCTTCTTCTTCGATCTGGCGATCCTTGACACGGAACAAGAAACGTGGGATGTCCATGAGTCCCCTCCTATGCTCTCAAGTATAGCCGTCCACCTCCGTTCGCGCATGAGTGAGGCCCCCGGCCATCCGAAACGATGGTTTGTCAATTCCGGTTTGAACATCCGTGGGCTCAACTCTAGAATGGACGCATGAATACGGTAGATATCATCCGAAAGAAACGCGACGGAGGGACCTTGACGCGGGAGGAGATCGAGCACTGGATTTCCGGCACCGTCGATGGCTCGATTCCCGAGTATCAGACTTCCGCCTTGCTGATGGCAACGTGCATCCGTGGCATGACGAACGAAGAAACCGCCGATCTTACAGACGTGATGGCCCATTCCGGTTCGATGTTCACGCCCGAGGATCTCGGCGGGTTTTCGGTAGACAAACACTCGACGGGCGGCGTCGGGGATACGACCACGCTCGTTCTGATCCCTTTGCTGGCGGCAGCCGGTCTGACCGTAGGGAAGCTCTCCGGTCGTGCGTTGGGGCACACCGGAGGGACGATCGACAAGCTCGAATCGATCCCCGGGTTCCGAACGGACCTGAGTCGGGAGGAGTTCCTGAAGCTGGTCCGGGAATCGAAACTGGCGCTGGCCGATCACACCGAGGACATGGTCCCGGCCGATCGCATCCTGTACGAACTCCGTGACGTCACCTCGACCGTCGATTCCCTCCCCTTGATCGTGGCATCGATCATGTCCAAGAAGATCGCGGGCGGGGCTCAGGGAATCGTCATCGACGTCAAGACCGGAGCCGGTGCGTTCCTTCCCGAACTCGACGATTCGCGACGGCTGGCGAAGTCGTTGGTGGCAATCGGCGACAAGCTCGGTCGGAAGATGTCGGCCCTGATCACCGACATGTCCCAACCCCTCGGACGAATGGTCGGCAACGCGCTGGAGGTTCGTGAGGCCGTCGATACGCTCAACGGCCACGGCCCGGAGGACCTCACCTCGTTGTGCTGCGAACTCGGCGCCGAGCTGCTCGTTTTCGCCGGTGGAGTCTCATCGCATGAGGATGCCGTCACGAAGCTCAGAGAACTGCTGGAGAACGGACGTGCCCAGGAGAGCTTCCGTCAGCTGATTCGGCAGCAGGGCGGGAACGCCGCCGTCGTCGACGATCTGTCACTCCTCCCGCAGGCTGCCACCAAGATCGAAGTTCGGTCCGCAAATGCAGGCACGGTCGAGAGCCTCAATGCTCTGGAGATCGGGCGGGCCGCCAACCTGCTCGGCGCCGGGCGCTACACCAAGGAAGACACGATCGATCCGGCAGTCGGAATCGAGCTTCGTTGCAAGGTGGGAGAACGCGTCGAGGAGAACGGGATTCTCGCTTGGCTCTACGTCAACGCAACCGATCACATCGACGAAGCGCGCAAGATGGTCGAAGCGGCGTATGCGATCGATCCCCGCGGCTCCGACCATCCGCCGGCCGGAATCATCGTCGAGCGCATCGCGGGATCATCGGCCGGGTAACCCGCGGCCGGTCAGCCGCGCAGGCTACTCCTTGTCCAACAGCGAGAAGCTCTCGGGGAGAAGCTCCCGGATCGTCATCCGCTTGAACGTGCCTTGAGGATTGCCCATCAGGATCACCAGATCGGGAGCGTGCTCGGCCATCACCTGCCGGCATACGCCGCAGGGCGAGCAGTACTGCTTGTCGCACGTCACGGCGATCTTGACGAAGTCGTGATACCCTTCGGAGATCGCTTTGAAGAACGCGGTCCGCTCGGCACAAACCGTCGGTCCGAACGTCGAATTCTCGATGTTGACTCCGGTAAACACAGTCCCGTCCGCGCAGAGCAGTGCCGCCCCCACCTTGAAGTTCGAGTAGGGCGCGTAGGCCCGTTCGCGGACATCGTTCGCCAGTTGCAGTAGTTCTTCGTCAGTCATCAGAAGCGGATCACGAATCCCAACAGGGCCGAGAGCGACCCCGGACGAATCTCCCACCATCCCTCGCTGTGGCTCAACGGCAGCGTCCAGCGGAGATCCCCGTAGAGCCTGAGAAACGGCGGCCCCAGTTCGAAACCGATCACACCGTGTACCGCGAACGCGGACCACGTCAATCCATCCAAGTGAAGGGCGTCGACCGCTTGCCCCAAACCGTCCTCGAGTTCCTCCGGAACGTCGTACGCGATCGATGGGGTAATGCGCCCGCCGATGAGGTCCAAGCCGGCTCCAAGATTCAGCGCCACGAGGAACAGGTCGAACCGCTTGACAGCCTCCGTGGACAGGATCCAGCTCGAGAAGCCGAGGTCGGCGGTGACGTGACCCGAGTCCTCCCCGATCGCGATATCGAAATCGGCCAAGGGGTCCGGGACGTCGACCCCGGCAATGCTTGCGATCGACCGGAGCAGCCCGTCGGTCATGAGCCCGCCGGTCAACCGGAGGCCGTCGATCACGACAAGCGGCAATCCGATCTCGATCCCTCCGCCAAGATGGGGAACGGGAAGCAAGGTTGGGAACGTGTCCGTGAATGCCTCGACGCCTTCGACCGCGTCGTCGAACCCTTGCTGAATCTGATCCAGCTCGGACGGCGGGACACCGAGATCGACGAGCGCCGCCGTCAACGCATCGAACCCGTCCGAAAGCGCAATCGGCACCTTCGACAGGGCGGTGGACAGGTCCAGCGTAACGACCGGGACTCCGAGGTAAACGCCGCCCGCAGCAACCGGCAGCCCACAGAGCATGACTGCAATGATGACTCCAACTGCCTGGCGAACATCCCGTCGGTTCATCCTCGATCCCAGCCCTCCCACTCACGCTTCTTGAGCTCGGCGCGCTTGATCTTGCCGCTCGTGGTCTTGGGAAGCTCCGTAACGTACTCGATGGCGCGCGGATACTTGTACGGAGCGGTCTCCGACTTTACGTGATCCTGCAGCTCCTTGGTGAGTTTGTCCGAGGGCTCGTAGCCGGACGCAAGGATGATGAATGCCTTGACGATTTCTCCCCTGTCGCGATGCGGAGACGCCACCGCGGCCGCCTCGACGACGGCGGGGTGACTCACCAGCGCGTCTTCGACCTCGAACGGCCCGATACGGTATCCCGAAGTCAGGATCACGTCGTCGGCACGTCCCTCGAAGAACAGATACCCATCCTCGTCCATGCGAACGAGATCTCCAGTGCGGTACCACCCTCCGGAGAAGGCTTCCTTGTCCAGTCCCGGCGAATTCCAGTACCCGTCGAAAATGGCCGGAGAATCTGGCTTCAGGGCGATTTCACCAACCTCCCCCTTGCCGACCGGCTGACCCTCTTCGTCAATCAAAGTGACGCCGGGCCCCGGTGTCGGCATGCCCATCGCGCCGGGCTTGACCGGCATCCCGGGCAGATTGCAGACCAAGCAGACAGATTCGGTCTGCCCGTATCCGTCCCGGATGGTCACGCCGAACGCACGCTTGAACGCCTCGATCGGCTCGACGTTGAGCGGCTCTCCCGCGGACAAGGCGTCCGTAAGGGCAATCTGATGGTCCGCGAGGTGCGGGAGCTGTGCGAACAGCCGATATTCGGTCGGCGTGCAGCAAAGCTTCGTCACCTTGTACTTCTCGAGAAGCTCGATGTACCGCTCGCCGTCAAACCGGCCGTTGTACATGAGCTGAGTCGCACCGGACGTCAGCGATACGCCGACCGGGCTCCAATACCACTTCGCCCATCCCGGCGCCGTCGTCGCCCAAATGATGTCGTCCTCGGTGGCTCCGTACCAATAGCGTGCCGTGATCCGGTTGTGGCAGTACATCCACCGATGCTTGTGCACCACGGGCTTCGGGTTACCCGTCGTTCCGGAGGTGAAGTTGATCGTCATCGGATCGTCGACCGCCAGGGCGACCTTCTCGACCGTCTCATCCGCCACTTCGATCAGATCCTCGAAGCGCGTCCAGCCCTCGCGAGCCGTGGGGCTATTGATCAGGATGAACGTCTCCAGCGGGCAGTCTCCACGAGCTTCCTCCACGGTTTCGACGATCGAAACGTCGGCGACGATCACCTTGGCGCCGCTGGCCTTCGATCGGTAGGCGATCTCCTTGGCCTTCAGCATTTCCGAGCAAGGAACGGCGACGCCGCCGGCAACGAACGTTCCCAGCTGCGCCATGTGAGCCTCGGGCAGGCGCGGCAAGACGTGCAGGACGGGATCGCGCTTCTTGACGCCCAACCCGATCAGGGCACTTCCGAAGCGGCGCATCCCTTTCACCAACTCAGCATACGTGACCTGCCGCTCGTGCCCGTCCGCATCCTCCCAGAAAACGGCAACCTTGTCCGGATGGTTGCGGGCGTGCCCCTCAACGACGTCAACGATGTTGTAGTCGGCCGGGATGTCCCACATGAACTGCTCGAGTTCCTGTTGGTACCGCGCTTTGTCGTATTGCATCGTTTCGGATCACCTTGGTGAGTGGCTTTTGATTCGTAGCGGTGCATCTTATAGCATATCCGGGAATCTCGCACCAGGCCGAGGAGTCTCATGAAAGCAAGCATCGTTCTGAAGCCGTCCACAGCAAAGCGCCTGATTGCCCAGGGCGTAGCCGTCGATCCCATCGTCGTCCGCGCGTTGAAGGAGGCGACCGTGGTGGTCGCCTTGGGGACAACCAACGGCTACGTCGCCTCGGAGTTGCTTGGAGAGACCATCGATCAGGGCGCGTTCGCCGCCGGCGTGATCGACAACCGGTGGAACATCAATGCGCGCCTGGGAGAAGCGACCGATCTCGTCCTTCGCCAGGGGCAGCACGTGCCGTTCGACGAGTCTGCCGTCGTCGGCGCGTTGACGGCCGGCGATGTCCTCATCAAGGGAGGCAATGCGCTCGATCCGTACGGCTCCGTCGGCGTTCTGCTCGCGTCCGCGACCGGGGGGACGATGGGAAGGTATATCCCGCTCGCCATCGCTCGCGGCGTCGACATCGTCATCCCGATCTCCGTGGCCAAGTCGATTCACACGCCCATCGCGGACCTGACGATGGATCTGGGGATCCGGAAGATCGATCTCTCCATGGGGCTGCCGTGCGGCATGTTCCCGCTCGTCGGTCATGTCATCACCGAGATCGACGCCTTCCATGCGCTGTTCGGAATTCGGGCGACCCATGTCTGCTCTCAGGGCATCGGTTCCGGCGCGGGAAGCGTCAGTCTGCTGCTCGAGGGAGACGAGATGTCCGTCCAGTCGGCATTCGACCATGTTCAGCAGCTCTCCGCGTTGCCGGAGATTCCCGTCGAAGGCCGTCCATGATCGACGCCTACCGCACGCTGAGAACCGAGTCCGTCCACAAACTGACCCGGAAGAAGTCCCGCTTTATCGCCATTCTCATGCCCGTCGAATCCAAGCAGGATGTGGAGCGCCACCTCGAAGACGTGCGGAAGACGTATCACGATGCGTCTCATCACTGCTATGCGTTCCGTGTGGTGGCCGCGGAGAGCGTTCTCGAGGCTTCGCACGATGACGGAGAGCCGTCCGGGTCCGCCGGCGTGCCGATCCTCCAACAGCTCGAAAGCCGTGACCTACGCAACGTGTTGGCCGTCGTCGTTCGCTATTTCGGGGGCGTGAAGCTGGGCGTGGGCGGACTCGTACGCGCGTATTCCGACGCCGTCTCGGAGGCGCTGGAATCCGCCAGCATCGTGACCCGCAAGCTCATGGTGCACGGCGTCATTCGTTTCCCTCCCGAGGTCAACTCCAGCGTCATGTCGGTCATTCATCGATTCTCGGTGACGGTCGAGGGATTGTCCTACGAAGAGCCGGCCCGTATCGATATCGCCGTCCCGCCGTCACGTGTCGAAGCATTCCGAGAGGCCTTGCGAGAATCGACGGGCGCGCGGGCGGATCTGGAGGAGGCGACGTGATCGACGCAATCCGTGGTGAGATCGTCGACGTAGGGTCCGACTTCGTGTGCATTGAGACCGGGGGGATCACCTATCAGCTCTTCTGCCCGTCGGAAACCGTCCGCGCATGCCACGAACGGCGCATCGATCAGCTGTTCACACAACTGATCGTTCGAGAGGACTCCATGGTGCTCTACGGGTTTGCGTCCACGGACACGCGTGAGATCTTCCGCAAGCTTCTAACCGTCGGACAGGTGGGACCCAAGCTTGCTCTACAGATTCTTTCGTCGATGCCCACCGAGGCTCTCATCGAAGCCATCTCCACCAACGACGTCAGCCGACTCACGACCATCAAGGGAATCGGGGAGAAGACGGCGCAGCGCATCCTCATCGATCTTCGAGACAAGATCGGCGGCGGGTCGGCGGACGGTCTTCGGAACCTGTTTCTCGTCCCGGCGGAGGAAACGGCGCTTCAAGCACTCACATCGAAGGCCTTGGGATTCTCGGTTCGCGAGGCCCGTGCGGCCATCCTGCAGCTCCGAGAGAAGAAACTTCCGGCCGAAGATCTGGTCCGCGAGGCCCTAGGCCTGCTCGGGCGACGTCCATGAGGGTCCTGGGCATCGACTACGGGCGACGGCGTATCGGACTTGCCGTATCCGACGAGTCAGGGCTTCTGGCGCGCCCCCTCGACTCTCACGTGCGAACGGGCTCGCTGAAGAAGGATCTCGCCCAGTTGGCCCGTCTGGCTGCGGAGTCCGAGGTCGAAGCCATCGTCGTTGGCCTCCCGCTGAACATGGATGGCAGCAAGGGCGAAATGGCTTTGGAAGTGGAATCGTTCGTGGAACAACTGCGACAGACGTCAAAGGTCGACGTCTTCGTCTGGGACGAGAGACTGACGAGCGAGCAAGCTGAACGCACCCTCCTGGAAGGGAATGTTCGGCGACGAGATCGGAAGCGTCTGCGCGACGGATTGGCAGCGATGCTGATTCTGCAGGGCTTCCTCGACAGCCGTCCCTAGCCGGGATAGCCGGACAGACGGCGGTTTCGACGTTACGGCTTCTTCTCTTCTCGATCCAGGTACTCGAGAATCGCTTCGACAACGAGATAGTTCACTGAGCGATCCACTTTTTCTCCGAGCGCGATCAGGCGTTCCACGGGACGGTGTTCCGTCTTGTTCTTGGGAACGTAGATTGAAATCTTGTCCAAGAGCTGCTTGGCCACGAGTTCCTCCCCTCTCTATTTCACGGCGTGGATTCTACTCGCCTCGGGCGAAGGTCGCAATGTGACGGACTTCTAGCGCGATCCGGGTGTCGTGAATGACGCTTCAAGGAACGCTTCGACGAACCCCGAGATGTCACCGTCCAGGACAGCATCGACGTTGCCGGTCTCGTGATTGGTTCGGTGGTCTTTGACCATCTGGTACGGATGCAGCACGTACGAGCGGATCTGACTCCCCCATTCGTTGTCCTTGAGCTCGCCTTGAATCTCTTCCAGCTTCTCCGCCTGCTGTCGCCTCAGGATTTCGTTCAGGCGTGCACTCAGAATGCGCATGGCGGTTTCTTTATTTTGATGCTGGCTGCGCTCGTTTTGGCACGATACGACGATTCCCGTCGGAAGGTGTGTGATCCGTACCGCGGAATCCGTGACATTCACGTGCTGCCCGCCGGCGCCTGAGGCTCGATACGTGTCGATGCGTAGATCCTTGGAGTCGATGTCGAACGGCGTTTCCTCCACCACCGGGATAACCGAGACCGCGGTAAACGACGTGTGGCGGCGATGCGCAGAATCGAACGGGGAAAGCCGCACCAGCCGATGGACTCCCTGTTCCCCCTTCAGATTGCCGTATGCGTAGGCGCCTTTGATCTCGAGCATCGCCGAGCGGATGCCCGCCGTGTCACCGGGGCTGACCTCCAGAAGGGATGCTTTCCATCCTCTCCGCTCGCAGTAGCGACCGTACATCCGCAGCAGCATTTCCGCCCAATCCTGGGAGTCTGTCCCGCCGGCGCCGGCGTTGATCGAGAGGTAGCAGTCTCCACTGTCGTACTCCCCGGAGAAAGTCCGTTCGAGGCGGTATTCGCGGATCGAGCGTGCCAAGGTCGAGAGCCTCGGCTCAAGCGCGGACAACTCATCTTCGTCCTCAGCCTCGACCGCCATCTGGTGTAGAATCTCGAGGTCGTCGAGGTCGTCACTCATCCGTTGGAAGCGCTGCAAGGTGGAGCGCCGACGTTCGACCTGCTGTGAGACATCCGCCGCATGCCGGCGATCGTCCCAGAATCCGGGAGCCGCCATTTCCGATTCCATGGCGTCAATCTCGGATTGAAGCGTGGCCGCGTCAAAGGGAATCACCGATCCTCGTCAAGGCCTGGCGAAGCTCGGCCAGCTGTTCCGCATACATAGTGCACCGTTTATACGATCCCGCCGGGCGGTCCTCAACCTCCAGTAGCTTGATTCATCGACGATCGCGTACACTCTCGATCCGAGCGAAGCCGCGACCGATCCGGAGGATTCGAGCCAAGGAGTTGACACGATGACCGACGAGAACCCGCGAACCGAGGAGTTCAGCATCCACGGAGAGGAGCTTGTCACGACCGTCAAGAACCTCGTCCATCAGGGCAACATCCGCCGCATTACGATCCAGAACAAGGAAGGGCGGACGTTGCTGGAGATCCCACTCACCTTGGGTGTCGTCGGCGCACTGCTTCTGCCGACGCTCGCCGCAGTGGGGGCCGTCGCCGCCATCGTCACCGAATGCACCATCCTCGTTGAACGCATTGTCGAGGAGCCGGCCGGCTCGAGCGACTAGCGCCGATTCCCGGTCGCCTAGGGGGCCGTATGACCTACTTCCGTGTCGGTGAACTTGCTGCAACGGAGATGCTGCCCGGGATTGACCGCCGCGCGGTCTGGCTGGACGGCGTCATGCTGACCTTCTTCACGTTCGCACCCCACACCGTTGTCCCCGAACATGCGCACGAGAATGAACAGATCACGATCGTGACGCGCGGAATGATGGCGTTCACCCTCGGCGACGAGGAGCGGGTGCTTCGCGCGGGCGATGGGGTGTGCATTCCGCCGAACATCACACATGCCGCCGTCATCCTGGACGAAGAGACTGAAGCTTACGATGCCTGGTCGCCTCCGCGGGAGGACTACAAAGGCTGACCGCGTCGACCGCAGCGGACTCCGGTTGCAGAGAGTCATAGACTCAGGGGCTAAGATGCAAGAGGATCGCGTCGAACGCGTCCCCGACTTGGTTGACGTACTTGAACCCCGGGATCAGGAAGGACCCGTCGTCGAGATCCAGAACCGCGAACCCGGAGTAGATGGCCAGGTCGGATGCGACCGTTCGCAACCACATCACCTTGCCGGCGTCGGTGACTTCGAGTAGTGGGAATCCGGGACCGAGCCCAACAACAAGGAACGAGCCATCGTGTTCCGATGAGATCGCAATGCCGTAGTCGTCCGCATACTGGCTGCCCTCGCTCAGGTTCCATTGCATCTCCCCGGTCTCTGCATCGACGCGGGCCATCCAGAAGTCGAGAAGCTCGGCCGTGTATGTCAGCTTTCCGGAAAGTCCGGCAATGACGATGTCGCCATCGCTGGCCCAGGCCATCGCGTCCCCCGCCTGTTTGTCGTCGCCACTGTACAGGCTGGTCCACAGCATGTTCCCTTCGCTGTCCAGACGATACAGCCGTGAGTCGCGGTATTGCCCTGAGGCGCCGGTTCCATACGAGACGGTCGCCAGGACGAGAAGATCGCCATTCGGTGCCTCCAGGGCGGCAGTTCCGGATTCGTTATCTCCGGAATCCAACGTCGTAGACCACGCGGTGTCTCCCGCCGCATCAAGACGGATGACGTAGGCGTCGACGTCCGCTCCAAACGAATCGGTCTCACCGACAAGAAGGAAGCCGCCGTCCGCCAGTGCGATCATGCCTTTGGCCCATTCCGTCCCCTCGCCTCCTATCGTTCTCTGCCACAGGAGATCCCCGTCCTTGTCGACGTGAAGAAGGTAAAGGTCCCGCTTCCCCGCTCCCATGGACTCCGTCTCGCCCAGGATCAGGTACCCGGCGTCTGCCATTCTCTGGATGTACAACCCTTGATCGTGGGCATCGCCGCCGTAGGTCTTCTTCCACACGACATCGCCCTCGGGCGACAGCTCCGCCACGAGGACGTCCCCGAGCGTCGTGGTGGTCATTGCGTGATACGAGGTCCCCACGACCAAGACGTTTCCGTTGTCGGCCGCGGTGATGTCGAAAAAGGCACCGTAGTCCGCACCTTCGTACGTCCGGATCCATGTGCCGTTCTCATCGGCTGCCGATCCGATCCAGGATGCCGAGATGAGAAGAAGCAAGACCGCTGCAATCGATCCAACAAGGTGGCGATGATTCGTCATCATGAGGCTTCCTTCCGTCGACAAAGTCGGCATGAGACAGGTTTCGTTCTTCGTTTATCCCTCATTCATTCGCACCGCTCAAGATTCCGGCTCTGAGGGAAACTCGTCGCGCCAGTAGCTGTCTCGGTCTCGATGCACGTATCCGAACTCGAACATCTCACGCCGAATCGTGGCGGAGTCCGGGAAGTGTTCTTGAATCATCCGATTGAAGTCCACATGGGGAATCCTGACGTCTGGAGGGATCTGCGCGGCCAGCCACCGAAGAACGACTCGCCGTTTCTTCTGTTTGGCGGGCAATCGAATGATCCTTCCATCGACGAGGAACGCCATAAGGACTCTCTGCTCCCAATCGGTCCAGTGTGGAGTCATGCTCCCATGGTAGCGGATGCCAGGGGCAGAGGCCGCACCCGGGCGCGTATACTGCACGTGTCTCGATGAATGGAGGTTTGGAAGATCGTTTCGACAAGGAGGCCTATGTCCTCACAATGCTTGTACCGGATTCGCCCCACACGGGATGGGTTCCTCGAACAGAGTACGCCCACCGAAGACGCGATCGTCAATGACCACTTCGACTACTTGAGTGCTCTGACCGAACAAGGGATCGTGTTGATGGCCGGACGCACGCTCACGACGAACGAGGAGAGCCACGGTATCGTCATCCTTGCCGCCGGTTCCGAAGACGAGGCGCGGAGGATCATGGAAGACGATCCTGCAGTTCGAGCGGGGATCTTCTCCGCCGAGCTGTTCCCGTTTCGTGTTGCGTTGGCCAGCCGGGAGATCCTACGGCTCTAGTTCTCCGCGCTGTGGGAGGCTGCTCGGTCAGGAGCGCGCGAGACAAGGATCGATCGAAGGCCATTCCGATTCGTTTCACACGTCTTCCACGCGGGGTTCACATCGTCTCCACAGCAGGGACCGAGAATAGGGCCTACGCACCTGGCTAACCTCCTTGGCCAGTCTTCGGACCAAAGTCAAGGCCCCCACTGGGGGCCTTGTTCATTCCCGCGGTAGGCTCCCTGCAGCGCAATCGAGTCCGAACTCACGCCTACATCGGATCCGTGTTGCGGATCTTGATGCGGATCTGGTCATAGCTGGAGCTGCCGGCCGCATCATGCACAACGAGGCTGATCGTTACGGTTTCGCCTCCGATGCGATCGGACGGTGGCGCGTGGTAGATCGGCGTCAGCGTGTCGGCGTTCTCCAGCCAACCTTTGTTCGCCGTCCATGTGAAGCAGACCGATTCGCACGACGGATTCCGGATGTTCCCCTGGAGAGGGACAGCCCCGGATTCGTTCATCTGTGCCGGGAAGTGCCTGTCAATGGACGGTTTGGCACGATCCTTGGGCGCCACGGACTGCCCGTCGAATGGCCATCCGCTCTGCCAAGTTCCGGCACAGCCGGAGGTTTGATCGGCGCACGGGCAAGGAACCGCGGCGCGCGCACATCCCGTGGTCGGAGGAACTTCCGTGATGCACGGGGAGTCGCACGGTGTCGATGGCGTTGCAGGACAGGTCGCGCGAACCCCATCATCCGTGCACCCGTCGCTGGGGAGGATCGTGTGGTATCCGCCGCATTCGTACGTCGCAGACGGGCACTCCAGCGGATCCCGGACACTCACAGTCATCCGATCCGAGGAACTCAAACCGGAGGCGTTCGTGACCGTCAGGATCAACGTGACGACGTCATTGCAGTCACAGGCCGAAGGGGCCGTGAACTTCGTTGTCGGGGAGTGTGCATTGGAAAAGAACCCCAATCCGCCCTGCATCGACCATGTGTAGGTGACGGGAAGCCCGTTGGGATCGTATCCCTGCCCCTGGAGTTGGATCGTCTCACGTTCCCCCACCGTCCGGTCCCGACCGGCATCCGCGACGGGAGCGACCGTGTAGTACGACGTGCCTGCGGATGTGATGGATGTTGAATCCTGAACGACACTCGGTTGCGCTGTCGGCGCAGGGGCCGAGCCCAAGAGAAGCAGCAGCGCGATCAGCGCCACGCCGACGCCTGTGAGGATGAGAATCGTCGAGCCGTTTGTCATGATGTATGCCTCCCACTCGAAACGGTTCCCCTCATAGACCGTCGCTTCTCGGCGTGGCCACGGCCCGTTCTGTGAGCCGGGCGCATGCCTTGATTCACTCAGTTTGCCACGTGTTGCGTCGATATCCAAGAGGAATCGACGCATTGATCTTGCATCCCTCATGGCATAGAGTGCCTCCAACCGGGATGCGAAGGCATTTCGAGCGAGCTCAAGGCGCCTGCGAACAGCGAGGAGAGGATTCATGGCCGGGACGTTGTATCTGGTGGCGATGCCGATCGGGAACCTAGCCGACATGACGGTGCGGGCCGTCGACGTGCTCAGGTTGGTGGATTTCATCGTTGCTGAGGACACACGCACCTCTCAACGCGTTCTATCTCACTACGACATCGACACGCCGTTTCTGTCGTCCTTGTACCAGGGTTCGGAACGGCAGCGCATCGGCTCCATTCTCGCAACCTTGGAGGAGGGGAAGCAATTGGCCTTGGTTTCCGACGCCGGAACTCCTTTGATTTCCGATCCCGGATTCCCGCTCGTTCGCGCCGCCGTCGAAGCCGGCTATCCTGTCGTACCGGTTCCGGGCCCATGCGCGGCCATCGCTGGCCTGGTGGCATCCGGACTGCCCACGGACCGGTTCGAGTTCGACGGATCGCTCCCCAGGAGCGCCGGCGCTCGACGTTCGCTATTCGAGTCCCTGATCGTTCGAGAAGGAACGACCGTCTTCTATGAATCGTCCCACCGGATCATGGACTCGCTTCGACTGTTGGCCGAGGTCCTCCCCGAACGACAGCTCGTCCTAGCCCGGGAGCTGACCAAGGTCCACGAGGAGTTCCTCCGCGGAACCGCGGCTGAGGTGCTCGATGCGTTGGAGGAGCGGGACCGGGCGCGAGGGGAGTTCGTCGTGATCGTGGACGGCGCCGAAGGTCCCCCCCAAGCCGATCGGCAGACGGCTGAGCGATTGCTGGTCGAACTCCGAGTCGAGGGACTTCCCAATCGGTCGATCGTTCGGATCCTGGTGCAGGGGCTGGACATGTCCCGAAACGAGGCGTACCGCCTCGTTCACGACACCGAGGACTAGCTCCTAGGTGTGCTTGTCCGCCACGGACGAGGCGGCGTAGGCATGGGGCTTGATGCGGACGGCGAGTCCGTTCCCGATAATCATGCCGACGACCTCGTCGATCAGGGCCTTGGTGCGTCCGTTTTCGCCGATGTCGACGTGAATCTCCAGGTTGAACTGCAGCGGCGATTGCGACCCCAGCCGACGGATGACATGCTGGGCCAACTCGAACGACAGCCACGCCTCTCGCCAGATCTGATGGCGGAGCGACGGCGTTTTTCGCTCTCGCGTGCGCGTCCAGAAGTAGCGGCCGCCCCTGCCAATCTTGTGCAGGACGATCGCACTCACCAGATCCAAATGGTTGTTGGTGGACGAGGAGTCGGTGCCGATGAGAAGCTCGAACTTGTCGCGCGAGTTGTGCTCCATCTCCGAAACGATCGTCGCGATCACGTCATCGAACGTCATCTCTCCAAGGTTCGGGTTGTGGAATGTCTGATGGAGCATGCCCTATCCTAGCGAATGCCCGGTAGGCGGTTCAACTCAGCGGCAAGCGGACGACGAACCGGGCTCCGCCGCTCTTGCGGTTGTCGGCTTCGATCGTTCCGTCGTGCGCTTCGACCCATTGCTTCACGATGGCCAAACCCAGGCCGCTGCCCGCGGACCGGCCGCGTGCCGGATCGGCTCGATAGAAGCGCTCGAACAGGTGAGGTAGATCCTCTTCCCTGATGCCCGACCCGGTGTCGGAGACACTCATCTCGATCTCCTCGTCGAGGCGCCGGACACGGATGTACACGTCGCCGTCCGTCGGCGTGTGCCGAATCGCGTTGCTGAGCAGATTCGCGATGACCTGCCGGAACCGCTTCCGATCCAGCTGGACCTCCGGGAGGTGCTTCGGGATGTCGAGGTTGAGGTTGGGTGCGTCCTCTCGGGACAAGAAGGCGGTTTCCGCGACTTGCTGGATGAGTTCGCCGACATCGACGGACTCCTTGTCCAAGTGGAGTTCTCCGGCTTCCGCCAAAGCGAGATCCCGCAGGTCGTCGATGAGGCGGCCCAGGTGCAGCGTCTCCTCGTAAATCGGAGCGATCGAGGCGTCCGATGCGTCGTAGATGCCATCCAGGATCGCCTCCAGCGTTCCCTGGATGATGGTGACCGGCGTTCGCAGCTCGTGCGCGATGTCGGCCGTCATCGTCTGGCGAACGGTTTCCGATCGCTTCAGACCGTCCAGCATCTGATTGAACGAGTCTCCCAACCGGCCCAATTCGTCATGGGTCCTCAGAGCCACGCGATTGGACATGTCTCCCTCGGCAACCCGTTCAGTGGCTCGGGAGAGAGCTCGCAGCGGTCTCAGAATCTGAACGATCAGGATCATGGACAGAAGCAGTGCCAGCCCGATGGCAATGCCGCCACCGATCAAGGCCGACTTCGTGACGGTCGAGAGGAAGTCAGATTCCGCCTCATTCAAGGTCACATCGGGGCCAATGTACAGAGTACCGACCAACTCGCCGTCCTCGAGAATCGGTATGTACCTGTCGGACGGTGGATTTTCATCCGTTACCAGGACGTGACCTTCCCCGTTGATGTACACGTATCGCTGCTGCCCCAGCCAATCCAGTATGTTGGTGGTCACCAACACGCCATTCGTGTCCACCAATGCATATCCGGCATCGAGGTTCCAGACGCTGCCCACCAGACTCTCTTGTCCCAGTGAGACGGTGTAGGGCGTCGTGAGCAGAGCCTCGACCACGCCGATCCACGAGCCGTGTTGTCTATGATAGTTGGCCAACATCTTCGCAAACTGCTCCCCGAATCGATCCTGGGAGATCTGCTGATACCGATCGAATTGTGCGGGAATCGACCAGAGAATCAGTCCGTAGACGAGGGAAACCGCCAGCACGATGACGACGATGAACGAGACGCCGAGCTTGGCGGCAAGGGGGATCCGCCGCCGCATTTAGGTCTCCCGGGCGAACCGGTAGCCAACCCCATGGACGGTCAGGATGTACTTGGGCATCTTCGGATCTTCTTCGATCTTGCGTCGGAGGTTCTTGACGTGGGTATCGATCGTTCGAGCGAACGAATCGTACGTATAGCCCTGAACCTCACGAAGAAGCTGCAGCCGCGTGAACACCTGCCCCGGATGCCGGGCGAGATAGGCCAGCAGATCGAATTCGGTGGGCGTGAGCTCGATTTCCGCCCCGTCGACCTTCAATTCACGAGTCTTGAGGTCGATTTCGAGTCCGCCTGCGGCAATGCGTTCAACTTCGGCGCCCTCGCCCTCGAATCGGCGTAATACGGCTCGAATCCGCGCGACCAGCTCCCGTGGGCTGAACGGCTTGACGACATAGTCGTCGGCTCCGAGCTCGAGTCCGACCACGCGGTCCGCCTCTGCGGCTTTCGCCGTCAGCATGATGATGGGAACAGCCGACTTGGTGCGAATCGAGCGGCATACTTCGATCCCGCTGACTTTGGGCAGCATCAGGTCGAGCACGATCAGGTCAGGTCCCTTGTCCTCGAAGGCCCGAAGGGCCTCTTCGCCGTCAAAGGCAGTGTAGGTCTTGAACCCCTCCCGGTCGAGGTACGCCTTGACCGTCCGGACGATCATCTCTTCGTCGTCGACAATGAGAATTCGCTTCATTGTTCTCCAGTATAGCAGGTCGTCGTCTCTTGGAGAGCCTACCCATTGCCTCGGAAACGCACCCCCTCGCTAGCGTCCGAACCGGCTCGCCACCAGTCTCTATCGTACAGTTTCCCGAACAAAAGTGAAGAAATTGCAGTCACGACGTGAAGATTCGGCGGACGCCGCTTGGCGATTGCTTTCCCCTTCAGCGCCAACTACCATGGTGTTGTCCTCATCACCGAGTGAAAAGCAAAGGAATGATGAAACGAATCCTCATCGTCTCGACCGAAGAGCATGCGGGCAAGAGCCTTCTTGCACTCGCTTTGAGTAAGTCGCTTCAGGAGCGCGGGCTGCGGATCGCGTACATGAAGCCAATCAGCTTTGAGGTGTCGTATGCCACCGGCGAGCCGGTCGATCGCGATGCCGACGCGATTCGTTCGTTGCTGGACCTCGATGATGAGCTGCATGACATCGCTCCCGTACCGCTCGAAGGGACGTTCCTGCGCGAAGCGATCGAGTCGGGCGATCGAGGGTTCCGACAGCGGATCGTCGACGCGTTCGGCCGCCTGTCCCGCGATCGGGACGTCGTCATCATCGAAGGACGAAGCCATCTGGGGCTCGGCGCCAGTGTCGGATTGAGCGACCCCGATCTCGCCGAGCTGCTGGACGCCGACGTCCTATTGATCACCCACTACGACGGCGAGGAAGCCATCGATCGCATCATGTGCGCGCTGCGGATGTTCGAAGGGCCCCACATCATGGGCGTCATCCTGAAGGACGTCCCGATGGACCGATCGTTCAACGTGCTTTCCGAGGTTCTCGTGTCGTTCCTCGCCAGTCGCGGCGCGGAAGTTCTCGGCATCGTCCCGTACGACCACAATCTCCAGAGCGTCAGCTCGGACGAGGTCGTGAAGCGGTTGGGCGGAAGGCTGCTGACCGATGCGTCGATCGAGCAGGAGATTCGGCACTTCGTGATCAGCGCGATGGGGCCGGAGGAGTCGCTGCGATTGTTTCGTCGGACGCCCGATCTGGCCGTGATCACCGGCGGGGATCGCGAGGAAATCCAGCGCGCCGCATTCGAGGTGCCGAGCCTTCGATGTCTAATCGTCACGGGAGTTCATCGCCCGGCGAGGGAGATCATCGACATGGCCAACGAGCGCGAGGTCCCCGTCATCCTGGCCGGACAGAACACGATGGTCACGGCGGCGATGTGCGAAGAGATGCTTCACCGATCGTGGATTCGCCCCGGTCCGGTGCTGGACTACGCGATGGACTACGTCCGCTACAACATCGATGTCGATCGAATCGTCGAGAAAGCGAGCGATCGCTAGCCGGAAGTGATGACCGATTCGTAGGTGACTTCCGAGACTCCTTTGAGCGTGTTGACGATCGGACAGTACTTGGCCATGGACAACTCGATCGCTTTGGCAAGGTTCTCTTCAGGCACGTCCCCTTCCACCTTGTAGATCAGGTGGATCTTGGTGATCACCTTCGGGTAGTCGGAGGCGCGTTCGTCATGAATCTCGACCGACAGAGCCTGGGGCTCCGTCTTCATCTTGCGCAGAATCGAGATGACGTCCATGCCCGTACATCCTCCCAAGGAACTGAGCAGGACCTCTACGGGCCGAGCAGCGGCATCGGCTCCTCCAACTCGCTCGGCAGCGTCCATGCGAACCTCGTGCCCGCTGGAGCCGGTGCCGACGAAGCCCATTCCTCCTGTATATTTCACGATCGTCGTGCTCACGGGACCTCTCCTTTCAATTATCCAAATATTTAAATTCTTGAAACTCCGATCGCCTTACCTTATCATTCGGCCATCGTAGTGTAAAGGAAGGGGGAGCAACCCATGGATAAACGTGCGCGACGACTTGCATGGACCCAGATGTTCTCGGCGCTGGCAAGCGAGCCGCGATTGCAGATCGTGGAATTGCTCGCCCATCGAACCGTTCAGTGTCAGGAGATTCAGTCGAGGCTCAAACTGAGCCAGCCGGCGATTTCCTACCATCTGACGAAGCTGGAGCAAGCGGGAGTCCTTCGAAAGGAACGCCAGGGAACCCGGAATTGCTACCGGCTCCAGACGGGGGTCGTCGAGCTTGTTCGGCTGATTACCGAGGAAGGTGACCAAACGTGGAACACACCGTAACCGTGTACAGCACGCCAACGTGCTCGTGGTGCCAGCTTGCCAAGGATCATTTGCGAGGCCACGGCATCTCGTTCGACGACGTCGATGTCGCAGCCGACATGACCCGTGCGCGTGAGATGGTGGAGAAGAGCGGGCAGTATGGCGTACCCGTCATCGACATCGATGGCGAGATCATCGTGGGATTCGACCGTCATCGGATCGATTCGCTGCTTGGAATCAACTGACTGACGAATTCGGAACGCATGGACCGCAGCCGCCGCAAGGCGGACTGCGGCTATGCCGCGAACAGCGGGATGGCTGTCCCGCTTTCTTCCCTGGTCCTTCGTTCCCTGCGAGTCAAGACTGTGGGCTTCGTAATCCCGCTCACGCGCGGGAGACTCTCCTCACGCTCGATTCGAGCGAATCCCTCCTCCGATCGAACCGCCTCGTAGCAGCGGAGCATCGCGTCGAATCGGTCCTTCGGAAACGGGGCTACGCGCATCTGCGGAGATGTCCGTTCCAGTTCCTCCAACTGAAGTCGTGCCAACCGATAGATCTCCTCAGCCGGGTCGTACGGCATGATGACGGCAATCGATTCTCTCCGCGTCATCTCGGCCAACTCGACGTAGGACCGGCGCTCTTTGCGGAGCAGATTCAGGTCATCAATGCAGACGGTTTCAGCTGATGACTCGGCCGCTTCGACCGCCGCCGATGTGAAAATGCGGTCGACCGCATCCTCGAACTCGGAAGCGAAGCTGTGCCCGAAGATCGACCGCCGGATGACATCCTTGGATACGACCGCCCAACCAGGTCGCTTTTCATGATACGCCGTCTTCCCCGATCCAGGGATTCCGACGAGTACAACGAGTTGTCTCATCCCCCCACCTCACGTTTTCCCCCGCCAGTATGCGAGCGATCGCCAGGCCGATCAAGAACCGATTGGCACGCAATTCGTGTGTCGTTTGTCCCGATCAAGGCTGATTGGCGAGAGGTCAGCGGCTCACCGCCATGAACGCATCGATCAGTCCCATCCCGAAATACGGGTCGAAGCCGCGCGTCCCGATGTCGATCAGGGAGCTCTCGAGGAGTTCCACGGCTTGACTCGGCGTCAGTGCCGGAAATGCCGATAGGATCAGGGCAAGTGTTCCGGAGACATGTGGAGCGGCAAACGAGGTGCCGGAATGGGTCGCCGACTGCCCCCCTGGGACAAACGACGTGATATCCGCTCCGGGGGCACAGAACGCGACTTCGGGGCCCCACGTGCTGAAATCGGGATGCAAGTCGCCTTCAGCGGTCGCCGAGACAGCGTATACGTCGTCGTACTTCCCGGGATACTGGACTCCCTCTTGTCGCGTGTTCCCGGCAATGCCGATGAGGATCACGCCCGCTTGAGCGGCTCGATGAATCGCCCCTTCCAGACTGGCCGGAGGGCGCCCGTTCGCATAGATGCTGAGGTTGATGATGTCGGCGCCGTTGTCCACGGCGTAGTCGATGGCATCGACGAACTTCCCCCAGTCGCCGGCTCCGAACCTGTTGCTCGAGTCGAGAAAGCGCACGTCCATGATCTGCACGCCCGGCGCGACTCCGACGATCGGTAGTTGGCCAGGCCGCGCAGCGATGATTCCCGCCACGAAGGTCCCGTGCCAATGCAGGGGGCTCCCGACCATCGAGCTGTTGTCGTCATCGCGGAAGTCCCATCCATGGATGTCATCCACGTAGCCGTTGCCGTCGTCATCCAGCCCGTTGTCCGGAATCTCTCCGGGATTGACCCACAGGCTCTCCGCAATCTGCGGGATCGAGCTGTCGATGCCCGAGTCGATGACGGCGACGACAACGTTGCGGCTTCCGGACGTGACCGTCCAGGCGTCCGGCGCCGAGATGCGCAAGAGGCCCCAGTTCACGGGCTGCTGATACAACGTCTTGAGTCCTTCTCCAAACGCGGTCACCGGCGGTTCCAGCGGAAGCCGAACCGGCAGGATGCGAAAGGCAAGGGAATTGGAGATCAAGATGCCGTTCCCGACATCGAGTGCGATCTCCACCAGATACACGCCGGTGTTCTCAAACGACCATCGGCTGGTCGCGGACACGGCCATGCTCGCGCCGGGCTGGACGGAAAACGGATTCAGGGTGAGGGTTTCGATCGCTTGCCCGAACTGATCGGTCAGAACGGCGCGCCCGGTGACGTTCCCCAGGGGAATGTCACCTCGGTTGGCCAGCTGGAACGTTACCTGAAACGGCGTGAGCGAAGGGATGTCGATCTCGGAGATCCAATCGCTCGAGGCTGTCTGGGCAACGCCTGCGAGGCTCGTCCCGAGGACGATCAGCAGAACTGCACAGAGAGCAAGCCGCCTCCCGGTCATCCACCCAGTGCGTCGAGCGGTCCGGTGATTCGATCGATCACCTCGTCCGTTGCCGGGGCGGCATCCTCTCCCCATCCTAGGTGGCGAACGACGACATCCACATCGAATCCGTATTGGCTCGTGATGTCTGGGATTCGCGCCTCCAGGCGCGAGGCGGCGACGGCAGCACCGTCAAGTGGCGTTTCCGGGAGAAGCGCTGCAAAGCGCAGTTCCCCGATTCGGAATAGGACGTCGACGTTGCGCAGGTTGGAGACCAGGAAGCCTGCCGTTCGCACCAGGACGTCATCGACCTCCTCCGCAGATCGGCCGTCGAGCTGACCCAGTTCGATCACGAGCAGCGAAGTGGGATGCTTGTACCGACTGGTCTTGTGAAGTTCGCGCTCCAACTCCGAACGGAGGTGCTCGATGGTGTAGGCCCCCGTCAGTTCGTCGAGCACGACGAGCTTCTTCAATTCCTGCTCGTGCGAATGGATGACCTTCGCCATCAGGTTGAATCCATCGATGAGCTGCGTTACCTCGTCCCGCTGCCGCGTGCCCGGGACCCGGCGGAACGGCACAGGGACTTCGACATCGTACTTCCGCTGGGCCATCGCTCCCACGGCACGAGCGATGCGGCCCACAGGCTTCGTGACAATCGACAGCAGTAAGAGATAGAGCAAGCCGCCAAGGAGGACGAGTCCGACCGCCGCCGCGACTGCATATCGCCAAGATAGTTGAGAGATGTACCGCGCTTGTTCAGCGAGCGACATGTCAACAACCACAACTCCGATGAGGTCGGGTCCCGAGAAGATCGGATGATAGGCTTTCAGGAACGATGTCGTCCCCGAGCGCGCTCGCGTGACTTCCACGTCGCTGAGCAAGTCAAAGAACGCTTGTTGTTCTTCCGTTGCCAGCACACCGACGGCCGTGGGATCCGTACTTGCCACCACGATGAACCCCCGAGCACTTTGGCCGATCACCGTGATGCCCATGACATCTTCATAACGGTCCAGGAGCTGCCCGATGTCCGTATTGAAGGCATCGGAGTAGTAGAGGATGTAGTCCTTTTCCTGAATCGACTTGGAGATGACAGCGGCGACGCTACGCGCGCGTGATTCATAGATCGCGGCAATGGAGGTGTGCAAAGACGCCAGAGAGAACCAGAACAGCGCTCCCACGACGAGAAGGGCGATCGCCGAAACGAGGACCACGAGCTTCCACCTCAAGCTCGTTCCATATCGAAGCCCGGAGCGCAAACGCACGAACAGGCTGTATCGTTGGTCACGGCGCTCTTCGATCCCGCTGCCCGTATCCATGTCATCCTCCTTCTTCGTTGTCCGTCGATCGTGATGACTCGAGGAAGTCCCGGGCCACGTCTTCCGGGGACTCCTGCAATAGCCGGACGCGACTCACGAGAGTGTGAAGCTCCTGAGTTGTCAGCCGTCCCGCTAGGTCCTCGAGCGGTGCCTCTAGCGTGGGATACTTCGCGAGGGTCGAGGGCTGCACGACCATCGATATCGGCTCCTCTTCAAGAGTCTGAAGGTCATCATCGATCGCTTGGAATCCCGATAAGGTCAGCGTCTCCTTCAGACTGCGGACGACGGCTACGTCGACGGTGCCGAGCTTCAGGAGTGTCTCTACTTGCTTCAGGTCGTCCGCTTGCGTGAACGATCGCACCGCACCGGAGAGTCCATACCCATCGACAAATGCGTCGAATTCCGCCTCGGTCAAGTCGGACGTTGCTGCGAATCGAAGCTGTTCTCCGCTTTGCTTCCACCACGCGGCCAACGCCGAACCGGTCATAGCATCAAGGCGGCCCGCCAGTCGAGAAGATACGACGACTCGCCATCCTTCGATCGCGGGCGTCTCCAACACGAAAGGAGTGGCTTCATCCGCTTGGGGTTCCGCGTTCGACTCCAAGCCAATCCACCAGATGAGATCGACGTCCGACATTTCCAGCGCTTGTTGAAGGCGCGCTGAGGAGGCGATCCCCACAAGGTCGATCACGTGGAACCCCGCATCGGACAGAGTCATCTCGAGGATGCGTCCCAAGAGAACATGGACCTCTTCCGAATCGGCGCCGACGGCAATCGTGCCTTTCCAAGCCGATGCTTCCAATGAGACGTCACCGGCGACGGTTGCGGTCGCCGAGTTTCGGGAGGCCGTTTGTCCCCATCGATTCCCGGCCGCAAGGAGTCCCGTCGCCGTATTGTTGACGATGTCATACTCTGCGCTGTTTTCAAAGACGTTGTTAGTCAAGACAGGAACGGCTGTCCCACCTGCTCGAGGTGGATCCAGCGCCAGCTGCTCCCACTGGGCATCGAGCTCCGAGAGGTTCGATTGTTGCCTTAGCCCGACGTTATTGGCGGAGAACGTGTTTCCTTCGAGTCGGGCTCCGCTGGCCGATAGCGAGATCAACGCTCCGACCTCGTTGTCGCTCAGGAGGTTGTAGGTGACGTCATCCCGTGCGGTCCCTGCAAGCGCGAGACCCCACTCACAAGATCGAACGCAATTCTCGGACACGTGGTTGGATGCAGGAGAATCAAACAACACGATGCCGGCATTTGTCGCTTCCTTCACTGAATTCCGTAGCAGTTTGTTGCTGCCGGATCCGGCCATGACGATGCCAAGGGAACCGCCTGAGAACGTGTTGTCCAGAAAGCGACTCGACTCTCCGTTCGAAACGACGAGCCCACAGAGTTGCGTTTCGCGAATACGATTGCGCAAGACCTGCACAGCGCTGGAATCGATGATGTCGAGGCCCGTTGCACAGCCTTCCATCACGTTGCCAAGAATGAGATTCTTGTCACTCTTCGAGAGACGAATCCCCACGTCCGTGAAATCACGGATGGTGTTGTAGAGGATGGCGTTTTCCGCGCTCTGGGAGAGATCAAGTCCCGAGCCTTGAACGCTCTCCAAGCGAGACCCGACGATCCGATTCTGGACCGCTTGTTTCAGCAGAATTCCAGTGCCACTCGATTGGAGGACTCGGCAATCTCGAACCTCGTTGCCCGTCACACCCTCTAGCATCACTCCCACAGGAGAATGATCGATCCTGACGTCAGCCAGCGTGTTGTCGTTCGAGCCATGAATCTCGATCCCCGTCGTCGAACACGAGTCAATCCTTCCGGACTGCACAGAGTTGTTGTTCGAGCCGTTCTCGAAAGAGATCCCAACGCCATTGCCTGATAGAGTCGGTTGGTCAATCGACCCGTT
>CAZXQL010000003.1:0-10255 GCA_964643395.1 uncultured Thermotogae bacterium | reverse complement strand
CGCGTCAGCAATCGTGACGTTCACCGAGGTCACGCTGTTTGAGTCATTGATGTCGGTGCCGATCTGCCCGCCGTGCATTTCGATCGATCGCAGGATGCATCGCGATGCCGAATTGAGCTGGATACCGATCGATGACGCGTTGATCGTCACGTCCTCGATGGTGCAATCCGTGGCGTTGACCTGAATCCCAATGTCCTCAGAAATAATGTCAAGGTTCTTGATGACCACGCCTTCTGCCTCAATAACGAGCGCAGCCCGCGCACTCGCCGAGTGGAAGGCCGCCTGTCCACGGGTCGACATCAAGGTGATATCCGTCGTGGCGATCTCGATGGGACCCTCAATCATGCCCGCAGCCGGCTGGATTGCGATCGTCGTGCCGGGGAGGGCCCGATGGAGCGCTTCTTGGACCGTCGGAACATCCCGAGGGACAAGGATTGCATTGGAAGGAATACTCCGACGGCCGATCCCGACGAAGACGATCGCTCCGGCAATGATCAGAATCCCGGCAACGCCAAGAACTCCCCACAAGATCCCCCGTGAACGCGTATTCATCCGTTCACCTTAGCACATCCAATCCACCGACGTCCAGGGCGCTCGCCGAGGACTGCACAAGAGCCATCCCACGGTGCCCATGAGACACTGCCTCGTACGCAGACGAGCACACGAGACGGCTACGGCGCCAACTCGCCAATGATATCGTTCAGAGGCCGCGGGCGTCCGATGTGAAACCCCTGCGCACAATCGACTCCGATCAACCGCAGAATTCCCAGGGTCTCTTCGTCCTCCACAAACTCGGCAATCGTCTGTTTGCCCAAGCTTTGAGCCAATTGCACCATGGCCGTCACAAGGTGCTTGTCCACTGGATCCTTGCTGAGATTGCGGACGAAGCTTCCATCGATCTTTAGGTAGTCGACATCCAGGTTCTTGAGCTGGTAGAACGAAGAGAACCCCATTCCGAAGTCGTCCAACGCGAACTCGTATCCTTGCGTCCGCAGAGTTCGAAGGAAGTCCTTGGCAACGTGAATGTTGTAGATGGCTGCCGTCTCCGTGATTTCGAGCACCAAACGGACCGGTCCGATGACGGAGAGGGAACCCTGCTCTGAGACCATTGCGAGAAGCTCAGGATCTGTCAGTGAGCGCGGCGAGAGATTAATGGCAAATGAGAGATCCTGTCCCAACGAGACATCTGAGAGGATCGACATGACCTTTCGAAGCACCCATCGATCGATGTCACCGGACAATCCAAACTGCTCGGCCACATCCAAGAATGCGCCCGGCGGAATGATGTTCCCGGCGTGGTCCTGCAATCGAAGAAGGATCTCGTAACGAATCATGCGCTCGGTTCGCAGGTCCAAGATCGGCTGTGCATACAGGATGAAATCGTCGTTCTCCAGGGCTTCCCGGATGACCCGAAGCCAATCGATACGTGTCTCCGGGTTCTCGACTTTCTCCTCCTCCACTGAATAGAGAGCAATACGGTTTCGACCCGCGGCCTTGGCTCGATACATGGCAATGTCGGCCTTCATCAGGAGCTCGGATGACGTCGTTCCGTGATCCGGGAACAGAACGACCCCCATGCTCGATGTCGTACGCAACGATTGTCCATCGATTACGGCCATGTGCTTGCGAATTGCATCCAGCAACCGTCCTGCCGCCAGCTTGGCTTGGGATTCATCCACGTTCGGGTACAGGACAGCAAACTCATCACCGCCCAATCGCGCGAGCACGTCGGACTCGCGGACCGTTGCACGCATTCGGTGTGCAAGACTGGCAAGAAGCTCATCGCCTGCCTTGTGCCCGAGTCCATCGTTGATCTCCTTGAATCCATCGAGGTCCATCCACAGGAGCGCTCCGGAGTTGCCGTATCGGCGCACGAGAGACAGATGGCGGTCGAGGATTGAACTGAATTCCCGGCGATTGTGCAGACCGGTCAGTGGATCGTGCGTGGCCAAGTGCATGAGCCGCTCTTCTTGCCGCTTGAGGTGAGAGATGTCGGTCAGGATGCCTTGGTGATAGGCGGCTTCCCCCTCGCTTCCCTCCACCCAGCGAGCGTTGAGGATGGCTTCGATCAGCGGTCCATCCTTCCCGCGAATCGTGATTTCCATCCCTTCCAGGCTGGATTTCTGCCTGAGTTCGGATGTGACGACCTCGGCCTCCTGGGCCGATGCCAGGACGGTCTGAAGACGCTCTTTCCGAAGCTCGTCCGGCGACTCGTACCCAAGAAGACGAACCAGAGCGGGGTTGACCGTGAGAAACTGACCTTGCTCATTACATTGATAGATACCGTTGAAGGCATTCTCGACCAGTTGGTCGTAGCTTCCGCGCGATTCTCGATTCACCACAACATCTCCCTTCTGCCGTCCTTCGCCGTATTATCCCTACGCTGTGTCCGGTGCCTCCGGACATGCGTCACGGTCGGATCGAACGATGGGAGTTGGGAAAGGTGTGACATCACCGTGACGGCACCATGAAGTTGCGGTCACACGTCGGAGAGCATCTCCACGCCAATGGCGGCGAGCCAGCACAGGAAGCTATGCTCAATGTTGGAATCGTAGAACCGGAGGGACTGAGGGCCGTGGGCGCTCGTGAATCTCCCGATGTAGGCCATGATCTCATCCCAGTCCTCAGGCGGCAAGCCGACGCGGATTTCCTGCGCCTTGTCGGCGCGGAGCTTCGCCAGGATGTCTTCGATCGTGTAGTCCTTCAGCTCCTTCATCTGTTCGAACGAGAGGTCTCGCCCTTCATCGAGCAAGCTGAGTACACCTTGAATGAACTTCCGAACCGAGCTCCGGTACATGTGACCTCCTTCTTGCACGCACGGGAGAGGTACCGTCTGCACCCCTTCGACATCATACCCTAGAGGTACGCTCGGACCCCATTCATCGCTGCATTCCGTGTGTACCGAATGAGGGACCAAACGGACCCGGGTGTCCGGATGCGTGCAGATTAGGCATAATCTTGTTGGAGAGACAGGAGGGAGAATGGTGCGCGACAAGGGGAATCGAGCGATTCGCAGCCCACGTAGAAACCGCATCACGATGATGCATGACTTGGGCCGCAGCGGCAGGAGATACGCCGTTGTCATTTCGGCCGTCCTCATCACTCTGCTCTGCGCCGTCGGCGCCGTCGCGCAGACGTGGCCGCGATGTATCAGTGGCTGCACGGCGAAGGATGTGGAACTGGTCGGGGTCAGCGCGGATGTTTCCGGCTCCTGCAGTGCTGATGGAACGGTCGATGCGACGCTATGGGTATCGCTGGACTTCCATCGCAACAAGTCGTACTGCGTGCGCTTCGTCGCCGATGTGTACATCGACGGCGATCTTGTCCTTCCCGACATGGTCAGCGAGCCTGTGAACGTCCTCCACAAGGGGTTGTACACCGATCTCTACTTCGGAAATGTCACGCTTCCCTGCGGCAGCACGCTGTCGCTTCAGAACATCCTCATCATGTGGTCGGTGGACAAGTCGTATGATCCCGTCTCGAATTGTGTGGACGGCTCCTGTGCTCCGTACGGCCCCGGCTCGAAGTGCACCGGCGACCAGTATGATTCGATCACCGTGCCGCTTCCGCTCGACGCACGAGATGATGCCGTCGAGACGGAGGAAGACGCCGAGGTACTCATCGATGTCATGGCCAACGATCTGCGAGGCGTCGAACCTACGCAAATCACGAGTGCGGAAGATGGCGCCCACGGAGGTACGCAGGTCGACGGGAACGGGACAATCACCTACGCCCCGGATCCCAACTTCTACGGAACGGACACGTTCGACTACACGATCGAAGACGCGGACGGAAACATCGCGACGGCAACCGTGACAGTGACCGTCCTCCCGGTGAACGATGCCCCGATGGCCCTTGACGATGAATCGGACACCGATGCGAATGAGGTCGTACTGATCGATATTCTAGGCAACGACTCCGACCCGGACGGAAGTATCGATCCGACCTCCGTTCGCATTCTGCAACCGCCTTCGCGGGGAACCGCCGATGCCGATCCTGCAACGGGCGTTGTGACGTATTCCCCGTCGCCCGGCGCGTGTGGGACGGACACTTTCACCTACGTCGTGGAGGACAACGAAGGTGAGTTGTCCAACGAAGCGACGGTTCGCCTTGATGTTCGCTGCAACGAGCCCCCCATCGCGAACGATGACACGGCCACAACAGATGAAGGGACGTCTGTGGGCATCGATGTCGTTTCTAACGACGCCGACACAGATGGGTTGTTGGATCTGTCGACCGTCCACATCACGCAGTCTCCTGCCTCCGGCACAGTCAGTGTCCACCCGTCCAGCGGCGTCGTGACATACATGCCCGACCCGACGAGTTGCGGAGAGGATACGTTCCGCTATACCGTTGCCGACGATGACGGCGCCGTGTCCGATGAAGCAACCGTGACCGTCAGTGTGCTTTGCAGCCCACCGCCCTTGGCGATCGACGACTTGTACCAGGTCAACGAGGGAGGAGCTCTCGACGTCGACCCTCCCGGAGTTGTGGACAATGATGACACCACGCCCGTCGAACCGGTGACGGTGACTTTGGTGTCCGGCCCCTCCCATGGGCAGTTGACGCTACATGCCGACGGATCGTTCGAGTACGTCCATGATGGAAGTGAGACGACAAGCGACCAGTTCACCTACTACATAAGCGATTCGCGGAACGACTCCAACACAGCGACCGTCTCGATCATCGTCCAGCCGATCAACGACCCACCGGTCGCCATCGATGATGGGGGATCCACTCTGGAGGACACGCCGGTAACACTCCATGTTCTGGACAATGACATGGATCCCGATGGCGATGCCCTGACGGTCGACTGGACCCAGCAGCCGCAGAACGGCTCCGTGGTGAACAACGGGGGAACCGTCACCTATACACCGAACCCGAACTTCCATGGAGTCGATACGTTCACGTACGCCGCGACCGACGGGAACGGCGGTCAGTCCGAGGCCACCGTCACGGTGACCGTTGACGCGGTCAACGATCCGCCCGTGGCCCAGGATGATTCCGAATCGACCGCAGAGGACACGCCCGTTCAGATCGACGTTCTCGCCAATGACACGGACCCCGACGGCGACTCGCTGTCCATCGACCATGTCCAGCAGCCTTCTCACGGAAGTGCCAGTTCGGACGGATCTGCGGTGACGTACGTTCCCGATGGCGACTTCCATGGCACAGACGTTTTCGAATACTCGATCACGGACAACAAGGGGGGCACGTCCAGTGCATCGGTCACCGTGACGATTGTCTCGGTTGACGATCCTCCGGTGGGCCGGGACGACGACGCAACCACGCCTGAAGATACTTCCATCACGATCGGTGTGCTGGACAACGACGAGGATCCAGAAGGAGACGTTCTACACGTCGAATCAGTGATGCAGCCCGCGCACGGAGCGGTGTCCAACGGCGGCGTAGACGTCACATACACGCCGGATCCCGATTTCAACGGGAACGACAGCTTCACGTATATGGTTTCGGACGGAAATGGAGGGAAGGCGACGGCGACCGTATACGTCCTTGTCCTGCCGTCCAACGATCCCCCCACAGCGCAAGACGACGGTGAAAGCACCTTGGAGGATACGCCCGTGCGGATCAGCGTTCTATCCAATGATTCCGACCCCGATGGGGATGAACTCCTCGTGCAATCGGTGACGCAGCCTACCCATGGGACCGTCGAGATCTCTGGATCCGATATCATCTACTTGCCCGGGGCAGACTTCTTCGGCATCGACACGTTCACTTATGTCGCATTCGACGGGAACGGCGGAGTGGACACAGCGACCGTGACCGTCGACGTAGGCCCGGTCAATGATCCGCCGCTCGCTCAAGATGATGTGGCGTCGACGGATGAGGAATCGGCCGTGGACATCCTTGTCCTTCAGAATGACTCTGACCCGGATGGCGACGATGTCTTGATCCTATCAGTCTCGCCGCCGAGCCATGGTTCCGTTGCGATCGAAGGGGACAACGTTGTCTACACGCCGGAACTCAACTTCTACGGAGGCGACACGTTCACGTACACCATTCGGGACGGAAGCGGCGCAACCGATACGGCGTTGGTCTCCGTGTCCGTGATGGGAGCCAACGATCCGCCGTTGGCTCAGGATGACAGTGCAACGACCCAAGAAGAGACCCTCGTTTCCGTCTCTGTCCTAAGCAATGACTCCGATCCGGACGGCGACTTCTTGACGGTGGAAACAGTGGGGGCTCCTGCGCACGGCTCGGTCATCAACAGCGGAACTGAGGTCTCGTACATTCCCGATCCCGGATTCAATGGTGTCGATACCTTTACCTACACGGTCTCGGATGGAAATGGTGGTTCTGACTCTGCGACTGTGACAATCAGCGTCGCCGCGGTCAACGATCCGCCGGAGGTCCAGGATGACTCCGGCGCGACGGATGAAGAGGTCCCCGTGACGATCGCGGTCTTGTCCAACGACTCCGATCCGGACGGCGATCCACTCGTCATCCAATCCGTTACCCAGCCGGAGCATGGAAGCGTCATCAACAACGGAACCGACGTCACGTACTCCCCTGATCCTGGATTCAGCGGCATCGATACCTTCACCTACACGGTCTCGGACGGGAATGGGGCTTCTGGCTCGGCGTCCGTCACGATTGTCGTTGCCGCCGTCAACGATCCTCCCGTTGCTCAAGACGACTCCGGCACCACCGACGAGAGCCTCCCCGTCGTCATCGACGTGTTGTCCAACGACTCCGATCCCGATGGGGACAGTCTCTCCGTTCAGTCCGTGAACCAACCGCAGCACGGCGATGTCGTCAACAACGGAGGCGACGTCACCTACACGCCCGATCCCGGATTCAACGGCGTCGACACCTTCACCTACACCGTCTCCGACGGCCACGGCGCCTCCGATTCCGCGACCGTCACCGTCGCCGTCGCCGCCGTCAACGACCCGCCGGTGGCTCAGAACGACTCCGATGCTACGGATGAAGAAACGCCCGTGACGATCGCCGTCCTATCCAACGACTCCGATCCTGACGGCGATTCACTCGTCATCCAATCCGTGACCCAGCCGGATCACGGAAGCGTTGTCAACAACGGATCCGACGTCACGTACTCCCCTGACCCTGGATTCAACGGCGTCGACACCTTCGCCTACACCATCTCGGACGGAAACGGGGCTTCTGGCTCGGCGTCCGTCACCGTCGCTGTCGTTGCGGTCAACGATCCTCCCGTGGCCGTGGATGATACAGTGTCGACTGAGGAGGACACGGCGGTGACCGTATCTGTCCTCTCCAACGACTCCGACCCCGATGGCGACGTGCTAACCGTGCAATCCATCGCGCAGCCGTCTCACGGCGCGGCGGTCTCGACCGGCACGAGCGTTCTTTACACGCCGAATCCGAACTACTCAGGGAGCGACGCGTTCACGTACACGATCTCGGACGGAAGCGGCGGAAAGTCAACGGCCACGGTGACCCTCCAGGTCCTCCCAGTCAACGATCCGCCGGTGGCCCAAGATGACTCGCAAACGACGCAGGAGAACACACAGGTGACGGTCCTCGTGCTTTCGAACGATTCAGATGCGGACGGGGACGCACTGCACGTTCAGTCCGTCGTCCAGCCGCCCCACGGCAGCGTCACCAACCTTGACACGTCGGTGACCTACACTCCGGATCCCGGGTTCAGCGGAACCGATTCGTTCACCTATACGGTTTCCGATCTCCACGGAGGAACGAGTACGGCCCGGGTGACCGTATCGGTGTCGGCACGGAATGACCCTCCTGTCGCGCGAAATGATTCAGCCAATACACAAGAGGGAGAACTCATCGAGATCCCGGTCCTCTCCAATGATTCGGATCCCGATGGAGATTTCCTGTTGATCGAGTCGTTCACGCAGCCTGAGCACGGCTCCGTCATCAACTCCCGAACGACGCTTTCCTATGTGCCCGATCCCGGGTTCGCCGGTGTCGATGAGTTCACCTACACGGTCTCCGACGGCAACGGCGGCTCGGCCCGAGCCACCGTCCGCATCTCCGTCGATGAGGTCAACGCGCCGCCGGTCGCTCAAGATGACAGCACCATCATGGACGAAGGGACGTCCGTGAACGTGCCCGTGTTGCTCAACGACCAAGATCCTGATGGAGACTTGTTGGAGATCGAATCCGTCACCGACCCCGAGAACGGCCAAGTCGAGATCGCGGGCACAGCCCTTGTCTACGTTCCCAATAGGGGCTTCGATGGCGTAGACACGTTCTTGTATACCGTGTCGGACGGACGAGGGGGGACAAGCACGGCGACCGTCTTTGTCGCCGTGACGCCAACCAACGACGCCCCGCTTGCCCAGGATGACAGTACGACGACCCTCGAAGGAGAATCGACATCGATCCCCGTTCTACTCAACGACTCGGATCCGGACGGCGATCCACTCACCGTGACGTCCGTGACCCAGCCGTCGCACGGTTCCGTGACTGTCGAAGGGGCGAATCTGGTCTATGAACCGAATGAGGGGTTCAGCGGAACGGACTCGTTCACCTACACCGTCGCCGACGGCCAGGGGAGTTCGGACACAGCCACGGTGACGGTTGGAGTTGACCCAGTCGTAGCGGGTGCGGGAGGTACTGCAGGAGCGGCTTCATGCAGCGGCCGCGTCGTGATCAATGAGCTCGCATGGTCGGGGACGACCGCCGATCCTCAAGACGAGTGGATCGAACTGAGGAATCTGGGAACCGAACCGGTTGACCTGACCGGGTGGGTCCTGCGTTGGCGAAGCACGCATCCGTCCACATCGGAGCAACAGGTCTGGAAGGTCGTCGAACTGACCGGAACGCTGTCCGGAGCGGTCGTGGCTGCGTGTGACGAAGACGCACTCTCCCAGCAAGGCTCCATCGACATTCAGGGACAGAACGGAGCCGTGTGGCAGGTGGAAGCGACGCCCGACCTCTCTCGCGCGGGCTACTACGTCCTGGAGCGGACGAGCAACAGCACGATCCGCGACGTTCCTGCCGACCAGTTGTATGATCCGGATCGGATGGCGTCCCTCGACCTGTCCGACCGCGGGGACATCGTGATGCTCCTCAACGCTCGCGGCGAGATCGTGGACACGGCCAACGCGTCGAATCTGGGACGCGACGGTTGGGCAGCCGGAAGTGCATCGACCAAGGGATCGATGGAGCGAATCGATCCACTCAAGCCGGATACGACCAGCAATTGGCAGACCAATCTCGGTCTCGTGATCGTGGGAGAAGATGCAGATGGGAGACCGCTGCGAGCGACACCTGGCGTCGCCAATTCCCCGAACGTAGAGGCGTCGAATTCGATGGCCCAGATCCCGTGGTCGACGGTCCATGTCGGGGATGTGTTGCAGGCGATCTTCCCGTTGTCGCGGCAAGAACGTCGTCTCGCGGGCTGGCCGTGGATTGCCGTCACGCGCCCCGGGTTCGCCGGTTTGTCAGGAGCGGGCGGCTCGGTGGATTACACGGCGTACGCCTTCTCGGGGAGCTATCAGAGCGGCGGGCAGTACGCACTGGACATCTCGACGACTCACTTGAGCACGGGAACGTACGCGTTCTGGATCATCTACGCGTCCGGCCGAGCCGACTATATCCCTGTTGCCGTCAGCCCGTAACCGGGGGAACGACGACGGTTGCATCGCGTACGCTGGGTGTTCCCGATTGGTATACACCCGGGCACCTACGGTTGAACGACCAGCTGCACAACGCGTTTGACCCAGAAGCTGCCGGCGGACTCGACTCCATACTCCTCGTTGCCGACGTTGCCGTCTTCGGGAAGGACTGCAATCCGGAACCCATCCTCCCATGTGGGAACGTCACGGCCGTCCATGCGGTAGGCAAGGATCATCGGATACTGCGGATCTTCGACACGCGCCCGATCGATCGTCACGGCGTATCCGTCGTCGGCGATGACTTCGACGGAGCCGTAGTTCGTCGTGCCGATTAGGTTGGTGAGAAGGACTCCCGAGTAGATGCCTTGATCGCGCCAGTTGCCGTACTGGTTCTGATAGACACCTTCGCGCGTCAAGGTAGGCATCTTCTTCATCTCGGACAGTGTAACGGTCCGGACACTCCCGTCGGGACCGAGAATGCGGACCACCGGACCGGCCTCGGGAAGCAAGCTTCGAACGACCAGCGGCGTGACGCACGCGACGATCAACAGCATGAAACCGATTCGAGCGATCCATTGCCGATTCCATCTGCGCCCTACGGCCATGCGTACCTCCTTGCCAGAAGCGTCGCGGCGAGGATAATCGCGCTGCAACACCAGACGGCGGAA
>CAZXQL010000002.1:29697-48665 GCA_964643395.1 uncultured Thermotogae bacterium | reverse complement strand
GGGTACGTTCCAGATCACAGCGCGTCCGTTGAATGCAGAGCAGCCATGGCAGGACAGCTACCATGTCCGAATCAACCTCACGATCGACGGAGGGCCCGGCAAGCTCGGAAAGCTGTCGTGCGAGCTTGGAGAAACCGTGCCCGTGACGGCGACGAGCCGGATGCTCGGACTCTCCGCAGAGGGGTACCGCATCTCCATCACAGCAAGCTCCGACAACACCGAGAGCGGAGTGACCATCCTTCCGGTCACTGGGCAGTTCACGGTCGGGAAGTCGTCCACGCTGTCGCTATCGACAACCCCGATCGCAGTCGAACTCCTGATGGAGTCCAACGGCGCTTGCCAAAATGTGACGGCGGAGGCGGTCCTCTTGGATAGCCAAGGCAACCCGATACCGGATCAAACCATTCACTTCGAAGTAGGCGGCGTTCGCGTGGTCAGCGAGGTTACAGACTCCGCGGGCGCTTGCGCAGCCAACATCACCATCTGCCCTTCCGACGTGCACGGAGACCCGGCGCAGGTTGCACTTCGTGCTGTGTATCCGGGGCGTGAGCAGGGCAGTCCCATCATCGGTGGCTCCACCGCCGCTGCCACGATCACGGTCACGAGTGTCGCTTCGCAGAGCTTCAACGGGCGGGTCGTCAACGCGCGAAACGGCGACGCAATCTCCGGGGTCACGATCACCGTGGAAGGCCCGGAGGACAGCGACTCGGCGACGTCGGGAGCGCAGGGGGACTTCAGTTTCTCCCTGCAAGTGTCCGACGACGTGATGGAGCAGATGAACACGCCGATCACCCTTACAGCATCCAAGGAAGGGTACGAGTCGGTGACCCTGACGAAGACGGCCTTCGAACTGAACTACGACATATCGATGCAACCCAAGGCGATCACCCTCACGGGGACGGTGTACGACGAGGAGTCGCGTGAGGCGCTGAGTGGTGCGTTTGGAGAACTCACCGAGCCGTTCGGCGTGTCGTTCGGGACAGGTGCGGACGGCGGGTTTGCCATCGAGGACATGTACGTGGGCGACCGAGTGACCATCACCTGTTGGGCCGTCAACCACCAGGCGTATCGCAAGTCAGGCGTCATCACGTCGATGACGCCTCACCTCTCGTTCTACCTTGCCGTTGGTGAGGGCGAGGTCGACTCCGGATTGGACGAGGAGACGCAGCCGGAGGAGGAAGACGAAACCGGACTTCCGACCTACGAGCTGACCATCTGGGCATCGCCCGCCGATCCCGGCGCCGGACAGGGTGTGACCGCGACGGCCCTTGTTCACCCGATTGCGGCCGGCGTTCCGGTCCGGCTCGCCATTGTCGGCACGGACGGGTACACCAACTCGGTTGTAACCGTAACCGACGCCACAGGCCGCGCGTACCTGTACATCCCGGGAGGTGCCGCCGGAGTCATCGACCGCGTCACCGTAACGCTGTTGGATCAGGCTTTGTCGCGCCGATTGAACTACACGTTCTAGGAGGGGAGACATGAAGCGAAACGGTTGGAGAAACAGTGCAAGCATCGCGTTGATCGCCGTCGCCGTGTTCTCCCTTCTTGCGATGGCCGAGGATCAAGGGTTTGACGTGATCTACGAGGGGCCCGTGCAGCCGGAAGGATCCACAGCGCCGGCTCCCATGACCCAGTTGGATGTCTCGCTGTACGGGAATGCCGGATTCAGTGTGGCGGGGTCGTTCTGGGCAACGGCCGGCGGCAAGGCAGAGCTCGACTTGGGCGCTCTGTCAATATCCGCGGATCTCAGCGCGGGAACGGCTGGATTCCAGGCGCTGCTCGGCGCCGAGACGAACCTAGCGGGTTTTCACATCGCAGGAGACGTCACGTTGACGCCTGCTGGAACGCCCGTCGTCGATCTGCGGGCGTGGGGCTCGTTCGGAGCCGTTCGCTTGACCGGCAACGCGAGATTGGCCGGCGCCGCAACGTCGATGTCGTTCGGCCTATCCACCGACTTCGGCGGCTACGGCGTCTCCGGCAACGTCGGAATCAGCGGAGGCACGCTGACGACGGCCAGTGCCGGGGCGAATACAGAGATCGGCGACTTGTCGCTGTCGATCAGCGGCGGGTGGGCCGGTGGCCGGCTGAACGCGGGAGGAGGCCTCGCCCTTCAACTGGGATCGGTGAACCTCGCTGCCAACGCCGGATACGACAGCGCATTGGGCATGAACGCCACCGCCAGCGCCGGAGTGGGATTCGGGGCGCTTCAGATGACGGCTGTCGGGCTGTACGACAACACGGGAGTCGGCCTGGAGACGTCGGGCGAGGTCCAGCTTGGCGGATCGACGCTGTCGTTCATGGGCCGGTTCAGCATCGGCACGATGAGCTTCGAGCTCGGAGGCGCAATCCCTTTGGGCGCGATCCAGACGTCGTTCTCGGTCGCGTTCGACAACCAGACCGGATTCTCATGGGCGGAGGTGGGGTTCGAGCTGCCGCTCTAGATGCGAGCGCGGGCAGGCGACCATTCATCGCCTGCCCGCATCGTCTCGATGCTTCCGTTCCCAATCGGGCGAAGCAGGCCCGCAGGATCGTTCCATCGAAAACGCCGGCTACATCGCGTGTCCGCCGTGCCGCGCCCATCGGTTGCGTCCCTGCTGTTTGGCGGCGTACATCGCGCTGTCGGCAAAGCGCAACAGGACCTTCCCCTCCATGCTGTCGTCGGGGAAGATGGCGATGCCGATGCTCGCGGACAGGCTGAGCGTCTGTCCGGACGTGGTGAATGGGGCTTGAAGCACGTGGAGGATCTTCTCGGCCACGTCGGCGGCCCCGCGGGGACGATCCAGATCGGGCACGAGGATGACGAATTCGTCGCCCCCGATGCGCGCCACCGAATCGCTCTTGCGAAGAGCTCCCACCAACCGTTGTGCAGCTTGACGGATGATGGTGTCTCCGGCGGCGTGTCCGTACGTGTCGTTGACCTCCTTGAAGCGGTCGAGGTCGAGGTACATCACGCCGCATTGCTCGAGATTGCGATCGGCCCGGGCCAACTCGATGACCAGTTGGTCGTCGAGCGCGGCGCGATTGAGCAGGCCGGTCAGCGGGTCGTGCGTCGCCAGATACGTGAGTTCTCCTTGCTGACGCTTGACTTCGGTGATGTCGCGGATGATGCCCTGATATGCCCTGAGCCCTCCGTACGGTCCTCGTTGCGCGACGGTCGTCAGCAAGCAATCGAGGATCTCGCCGTCGCAGCGCTTGAGTCGAACCGGATAGTCGATCACGAAACCGGGCCCCGCAATGGCTCGTGTGAACCCTTCTCGATCCTGGGGATCGACGTAGAAGGACGGCGCATCGAGTTCCATCAGCTTCTCGCGCGGACAGCCGAGCAGATCGATCAGCGATTGGTTCACATCGATGAATCGACCATCCGGCGAGGTGATGTAGATCGCATCCCTCGAATACTCGAACAGGTCGCGGTACTGCTTCTCGCTCTGCTGCAACTTGTGGGTCGATTCCTCGATCGTGGCCAGCATCTCGTTCATGCCGACCTCCAACCGGCCGATCTCGTCACGACCGGATACGGGTACGCGTTCGCTCGGCGTACGATGCTGCGCGATCGCGGCAACGCCGGCCGCGGCCGATGACAGCCGATTCAAGACCCGCGTGTCCAGCATGAGGAGGAGTACGGCCATCGTTCCCACGAGCGTTCCGATCATGACGTATCCGAGATAGCGGACAGTGGCCCGCCCGGTCAGATACATGTCGCGCGCGGCCGTGACCGTGATGAGGCCGGCTGCCGCGCCATGAAGGTCCCGCAGAAGGCCGTATCCAACGACCGTGTCTTGCGATGTGGCGCGCACCAGCGCGCGCTCCTGTCCCCCGTTCTCGCCGCTCAGGTCCCCGACGATGGACGGATCCACCAGCGGGTCACCGACGTCGCGGATGGTCAACGATAGGTCAAGCTGGTCCGCCAACCCGTCGACCTCGTCACGATCGAGGAATCTTCCAAAGACCAGCACGCCGCGCGACGGTCCTTCGTACTGACTGGTCAGGATGGTGTGGGCTGCTACCAGAAGAAGGCCGCTTCCCGTACGGACGATTCCGGTGACCCACTGGCCCTCCACGAGGTCCACGCCTGCAAGCAACGAAGAGGGCGCCAAGATGTCGAGCAAGTCGGCGCGAAGCGGGATCAACTGCTCGGCTTCGGGATCGACCTCCACGGCGATCAGCGCCTCGCCCTGCGCATCCGTCAGCAGCATGACGTTCATCCGCAGGTTCATAAGCGACGATACGGTCACGTTGTCTTCCACGTAGGAAGGCATCTGCCCCGCTGCAAATGCGTACGTGTCGTCCCACGCGGCCCAGTCTTCGGACGTGCTCTCCATCGAGTTCTGCTCGCTCATCAGCGCGTTCTCCACACGAGAAATGTGGGTGCGAACGTCGGCCTCCTCCAAGCGGGCGAACGTGCGTGTCATCATCGGCTCGATGACGACGAACAACACGGTGAGGACGACGAGAAGCATCCCCCCGAAAGCGAGAACCGTCTGTAGACGAAGACTCATCCGCACCGCCTCCTCTTGAGCGGCGTGCAGGCGCAAGCCGCGTCGGTGCGATCGATCCCGTTCAGGCTAGCACTGGTGGGGGAATCTCGTCAACATGCTGAGGTTCGGATCTCTTCAAGGAGCGTGTTGGGCGGCCGTCGTGCACGCAGGTATCATGACATCGCGATCTTGTGCATCGAAGGAGGGTTCATGCGTCCCAAGGGGTCGGTGGTTCTTGTCGCGTTCTGTCTCGTCTTGCTGCTGGGATCGGCCCAGATCGTTGCCCAGGAGTCCGTGAATGTATCGGACGGACGGACATGGGGCATCGGAATGCAGGTTGGCCTGCCTTACGGAGGCTTGATCAGCGTTCGTTCGTGGCTCTCTCCGACGCTCGGCGTGGAGGGCATCCTCTTCGCGAGCGGCGGTGTCTACAACTTGGAGGGAACGCTCACCGCGCGTGCTCTCTACCGCGTCAGTGACACCGACACGACGGACTTCTACGTCGCAGCGGGGGGCACCCTTCCGTTGGAGAGCCGGACACTCACCGTTTCCGTGATAGGCGGCATCGAGTTCGGCTTCCGATTGGCGCCGCTTCTGGCGTGGAACATCGAGTTCGGGGCAAGCTACGCGCTCGACGGGGACTTCAACATGGCCGTCGGGACAGGTTTGCACTACTACTTCCCGACAAAGTAGCCGATCGGATGGTCTTCGGGGCGGGTCCGAATCGGTCGATCGAATCAAGGACGGCGCGGGAGGCTGCCCCCGGGATGCGCACGTCGATCCTCGGGAGTGCTGCTGTCACCGCGTTCTGCATACTGGTTCTTTCCGCGCATGTCGTCATGCCGGCGGAGACGGCGCCGAACTGCGCCTTCTGTCGGGGAAGCGATGCCGGCATGCCCATCCTCAACGTGGCGCATGCCGGAGCGTCCTCGTTGGCGCCCCAGAATACGATGGCCTCAGGACGGGCGGCGTTGGCCGCGGGGGCCGATGTGTGGGGCATCGACGTGCGCCGCACGCTGGACGGCGTATTCGTCCTAATGCACGACGAGACACTCGATCGTACGACCAATGTGGAGACGGTCTTCCCAGCAAGAGCCCCGTGGAAGGTCTCTGAGTTCCGGTTGGACGAGATCCAAACCCTGGACGCCGGATCGTGGTTCGTGCAGGAGGACCCGTTCGACCAGATCGCGCAGGGGAACGTATCGGCGGCCGAAGCGGCATCGTACATCGGAGAACCGGTTCCCACGCTTCGAGAGGCCCTCGAATTCGTCGCCTCCAACGATTGGCTGATGGACATCGAGGTCAAGGCGCCGATCAATACCGATTTCGAGACCGCGGCGGTCGAGCTGCAGGCGCTCATCCGGGAGACCGGTACGCAGGATCGCGTGATGGTTTCGTCGTTCGACCTCGACGTGCTGCGCGCGGTTCGGCGCGTTGCACCCGAGATCCCGATCGGCGTCTTGGTAATCTTGCCTCCGCTGAATGCGATCGAGATGCTGGAATCGCTGGGAGCGGACGTCTACTTGCCAAGCGTCGTCGGATTCACGGATGCGCTCCTCGCCGACTTGGAGGAGGCCGGGATTCGCGTGATCGTGTGGACCTACGACTCCGTGGACCAATTGAAATTCGCGTCCGGGCTGTTGGGCGTCGACGGGATCTATACCGATTTCCCGCAACGGCTGGCCTCGCTGCTGGCGGAGACGAGTCCATGAGGCGGTCGCCGCTCGTTATCCTTCTTGGAGCCGTCGTTCTGGCCGGGGTTCTCGTATCGCCGGTCGTCTGTGCCGACGTCGGCGTTGTTCCGTTCGATTCCGGCACCCGCGTCGTCCGGGAGGTCGCCGAGGCGTTGACCGGAATGGGGCGCGGCATCCTCGAAGCGTATCCCTGGGGTAGCGACATCTTCCTCGGCTTGGTCAGCCTGTTGCCCCAAAGCGCACGCATCTCGGCCATGGAGTGGGGCATGCGGCTGTCGCTCGGTGTGTCCCCGGATCGAGCGAGCGACGTGTCGGTCGATGCACTCGCCGGATGGTGCGTCGCCCAGTATCCGGGCGACGAGAAGTACCCCGTCATCGTCGTCGGGTCCCCGAATGGAGCGGTGGCTCATCTCTCGGCCCTTCTTGGCGCCCCGTTCCTGACCACGTCGTTCGGCCTGACATTTCGACATCCGACGATCGATCCCGATGATATCGATGCCTACCGACAGACGTCGACGATCGCGGCGGAACGGATCCTCGCCGCCAATCCGGATGGGGGATACGAGATCATCTGTCATGACGACCCCCTTCACGACCGATCGATGGTTCGCGTCGCCGACTTCCTTCGCATCAAGCTCCTCGACCTGCCGGAGGTCTATCGCGACTTCGTACGAGAGCGCTTGGCCCCCGGTGGAACCGTCATTCTGATCGATTGCACGTACAGCTGGCCGCAGATCTCACTCGGTGACGGCGCTTATCTGCAGGTGGGCGGCCTCGGCGCCGTCGATGCGTCCGACTATCTCAAGCAATGGGAGATTGCGGATCCGACGGAACTGCGGCGTGAATCGGAATGGGGATGCCCGGAGGCATTCGCCAACGCCGTCATCAACGAGGCGACGTCGGAGGGGATCCGCGTGATCCGGATTGCCTATGATCAGCCCGCGGACTATAGCCTGTTGGCATACAACGCGTACCTCGCTTGCGAGAACGTTCGATCGGGCAGGGTGCTGATCGATTGCTTCAACCACATGAACCCCAGGACGAACCTCGAGACGGGGATCCCCGGATTGTGGCTGCCGTTCAACACGACCGACGGGGTAGACCTCGTTCGTCGAGCATTGGACGACAGGACGTTCACGACGGTGTATGTCGCGCTGCTGCCGTCGTTCGCGCGGAGTCCGGACACGGTGTCCCTGGAAGGGTGGGCAGGAGCGATTCAGCCGTACGGGCCCTTAGAATGGATCGGGATCGATCCGGCCGAGTATCCGGCCGATCCGTTGGCCCCGTATCGATTCGCCCACGACATGTCCTCGTTGCGGGTGGCGCTGACGCTGGATTCTCCGCTGCATCTCCCTCTGGAAATCCTCGATTCGCTGTTGTACTCGCAACGGTGAGGCGGCAGGCAGCTCGTTGATGAGCAACTGTTCGACTCCTCATCGCCGTGCGCATCGGTTTCGTCATTCCGAGGGGAGGAGGACGAGGGCAGTGCCGATTGACGTGGGTTGATCGTCCCGAAGTGTATTAGTATACTAGTACACAGTGACAATCTCTCGTCCAGGGAGGCCCTCGTGAAAGCAGAGATCGCCATCCTTCTCATTCTTCTTCTCGTAGGCGCCGGGGCATGGGCGCTCCGGTCCGGCGAATCGGTGACCCAAGATGAGCAGTGCGCCGTCCAGCCTGCACCCTTGAAAGCTGAGGCGGCTTCCGAAGCGGTCTACCCAGGCACTGAGTGGACCTGGGCCAAGACGCCCGAGTCGCTCGGATGGTCCTCCGAGAAGCTGGAACGAGCCCAAGCGTTCTCGGAAGCGATCGGGTCCGCGGCGGTGATGATCGTCGACCACGGCGTCGTGGTCGATGCATGGGGGGACTTGACCCTCAACTACCACTGCCACTCCATGCGCAAGAGCTTGATCAGCGCGTTGTACGGCATCTACGTCTCCGAAGGGAAGATCGACCTCTCGGCAACGCTTGCGGACCTTGGCATCGACGACATCGTGCCTCTGACCGACGTCGAGAAGCAGGCGACGGTCGTCGATTTGCTCGAAGCGCGATCCGGCATCTACATCCCGGCGGCCGGCGAAAGCGCCGACATGATCGCGACGCGTCCGCAGCGCGGGAGCCACGCGCCGGGCACGTTCTGGTACTACAACAACTGGGACTTCAACGCGCTAGGCACGATCTTCGACCAGCTGTCCGGAGAAGACAGCATCTACCAGGCGTTCGAGGATCGCATCGCGGCGCCGATCGGAATGCAGGACTTCCATCCCGAGGACTTGGCCTACAGCTACGTGGATTCCTCGATGCACCCGTACTACGGATTCGACATGTCCACACGGGATCTGGCGCGATTCGGCCTTCTGTTCCTACGAGAGGGGCGGTGGGAGGATCGACAGATCGTCCCTGCGGAATGGGTTCAGAAGAGCACGACATCGTATTCTTCGCGCAGCGCGGAGGGCGGCTACGGATACATGTGGTGGACGGGAACAGGCGGTGGGCTGTTTCCCAACGTCACCGTGCCGGCGCCGTGCTACTACGCGTCCGGCGCCGGAGGGCATCGCGTCGTCGTCTTGCCGTACCGCAATCTCGTCATCGTTCATCGGGTCGACACGTTTGCTCTGACCGAGACCGTGACTGAAGAGGAGTTCGGCGCCCTCCTCTGGATGATTCTCGATGCGGCCGGAGAGACGGACATTGGAGATTCTCCGTTCATGGATCAGGCGCTCGGCGTGCGCATGGAAGGAGAGGATTTGCGTCAAGCCATCTCCGGGAACACGCTCCATCGGGTCGGAGATATCCACGTCAGCGCAGCGTTCGCGGCAAACCACGTGCTTTCGATGCTCGTGGACGGTTCGGTCGTCGTCGCCGGGTGGTGGGCCGTCCAAGACAACAGGCTGGTCGTTGACGTCCCGGGCACGGACATCTCGGGCAGCTACACCGTATACGGGGACGGCGACATCCTCCGCGCCTACGAACCGACGGGCCTCCTATCCGCGGCGTTCCGGGTCGAAGAGGGACTTCCCGAGGGTCTCTGAGCCGGTCTCGCCGATGCTCACCAGGTCGCAGGGTCCTGTCGATAGTAGTCGCGCAGGACGCTGTAGAGCGCGGGTTCCTCGCTCTGAAGCTTCGCGGGCTCAAGGAAGAATGCTTCGGTGACAACGGCAAAGAACTCGGAGGGATCTCCCACGCCGTAGGGGTCCAGAAACGTCTCCTCGTCCCGTTCCACGGCTCGGACGAGCCGCTCGAATCCGTCACTCATCGCCGGTGCCCAACGGCGTCGCAGATCTCGATCCGAGAGAATCGGCGCGCCATTCATCGTGCCGCTCTCCGCATCGAGTTGATGGGCAAACTCGTGGAGGACAACGTTGTTGCGGTCGTTCGCCAGGTCCGCTTTGACATCCTCCCATGACAGAATCAACGTCCCCGTGGTCCATGACTCGCCGAGCCGGGTCTCCGTGATGTCCGCGACGAGCCCTTCATCGATCTCGACTTTCTCGCGGACGCCGTATTCGCCGGGGTAGATCACGACGCTGACCAGCTTCGAGAAATAGCTCGTCGGCCGGTGAAGAAGGAGGAGGGCGGCCTGCGAGAGAATGGTCATCCGCATTCGATCCGAGACGTCCAATCCGGCCGCCCCTTCGAAATGCTTCTCCGCAACCAGGACCTGGATGTGACCGTGCAGTTCGTCGCGATCGCGTTGCGGGAGCTTCGCGTACAGTGGGATGCCGAACGCAAGCAGCCCCCGCCACCCATCGGGGAACGGCTGCTCCCGTATCCGCTCCCTCCGCCGCGCTTTGGATGGTAACATCCGGCCTCCTCGCTTGAGGGCTTCCGAGAAGTCGGCACAAGCGCGAGATCCCTCCGAGGAGACGGCCGTGCCTGACCAGCGGATGACTCACGGAGCCCCGTCAGGGAGCATGCTATGCCGTCCCTTGACACTCTCGCAACTCGCCGGGTTCAGCCCGCGAGGTTTCGCTCTACGGAATCGCCCACACGCGGATGCTCGTGTCCCCGCTGGCCGATTGATAGAATCCGCTTCCCGTGGCGAGCATCGTGCCGTCTGGCGACCATGCGACGGACCAGATCGGGGCCTCGTGTCCAAGAAGCCGTGCGATCTGCGTTCCCTCGGAGACGTCCCAGAGAGTCAGCGCCCGATCGCTTCCCGTCGTGGCAAGGATGTCTCCGGACGGCGAGTACGCGACTCCTCGGGCCCATGTCCCGCCAACGATGCGGTAGATGGCGACCTCTTCGCCGGCTGCGACGTCCCACTCGCGGATGCTGGCCGCTTGGCCCGCGGCGGCCAGTTTGCGTCCGTCCGGCGACCAGGCCAGGCCGTTGATGTCATTCCGCATCGCGGTGTCGGCTCGGAAGACAGTCAGTGGATTCCCTTCTCGATCCCAAAGGCGAACGGCATAGTCGATGCCTCCCGAAGCGAGTGTTTGACCGTCCGGCGACCATGCCAGGGCGACGACCTCCGTCGAGTGTCCTCCTTCGATGTGCCCCCTCCAAGAAGCGAGTTCCTCACCGGAGGAGGGATCGACAATGCGGACGGTGCCTGTGCTGTGGCCGATCGCAAGCAGATTGCCTTGCGGGGACCAAGCCACACTGAAGACCGGACTCCCTGGGAACTCCACAATCTTCTCGCCTGTCTGCGCATCCCAAAGACGAACGTACCCGTCTCTGCTTCCGGTCGCCAGCCGGCTCCCGTCCGGGGACCACGCCACGCTCCAAACTGCCCCATAGCCCGTCGTAATCTCGCGAACGACCTCCCATGCCGCGGTGTCGATGAGGAGGAGTTTCCCATCGTCGCTGCCCGACGCCAGCCGCGTGCCATCCGGCGACCAAGCAACGGAGTACACAGCACGCGACGGATCGTCAAGGACGGCAATCTGGACGAGGTCACTTGCGTTCTCTCTGGAAATCGGTTCCGTGGCCATCGCCTCCATCGCCAGTAAACAGAGAATCAGGAGAACAACCGCCCACCTACGGATGATGTGATGCATCACGCTTCGAGCATGCAAGTTAGGTGTGGGGATTTCATGAATCAGCGCACTCGTGCGAGGCATTTGAGTTCTCGGCGTTGTGCTTGCCCACGTCCCGATCGCGCTGATCTCTGCAGGTCCGACATCCTGTGCAATGGCCTATCTAATGAGACTTGTGAGCTTCGGCGTGACCCGATGGCCTTTGCCGGAGCCAAGAACAAGGAGGAGATCGTGACACGATCCAGAAGCTCCTGGATGCCGCCGTCCTGGCCCCATCGGCCAAGAACAGCCAGACGTGTCGCTTCACGGTGGTAACGGGAACGAAGAAGCAGGAGATGCTTTCGGTCATCCGCGACGGCATGGCCAACCGTGAGGCGGAGGGACAGGAGCTGGGAACCGTCAAGTGGAGCATTCAATGCATCGAGCAGGCCCCTGTGACCAGCCTTGCCCACAACACCGACGGCATCCACCCGTGGAAGGCACGGAAGGAACATGAATCATGGTGGGATCTCGCGACCGTTCAATCCGTCGGTGCCGCGATCCAGAACATGCTACTGGCCGCCGCCGAATTGGGATTGGGCTCGCTCTGGATCGCCGACATCTGGGATGCGTATCCCGAGGTCAATGCGTGGCTCGACACCGACTATCAGCTGGTCTCCGCAGTCGCATTCGGCTATTCCGATGCGCCGCCGGCCGTACCGCCCCGAAAGCCGATGGAAGAGGTCGTCCGTTGGCTTGACTGAACGAGCACCCTCTAGAGAGGCCTCCAGCCGTCGACGCGCGCCCTCCCCGTCAACGGCATTCGGTCGTCACGCCTCCGAGTTCTCGTCCGCGGCGTATCGAAGTCCCCACGACCCACGAAGGGTGTCCATCGTTCGCATGATGGACAGGGTCTCGTCCAGCGGCATGATCTCGCTCTCGGTCTCCCCGGTTTTGATGTAGTTCATCACCTCGATCGCCTCGTGCGGATAGCCGTTGCCGAGGTAGGGGAACTCCACGGTTTCCTCGGAACCGCAGTTGGCTCTTCGCGTCAATGCCTGCGGGGCGATGATCGGCGGATGCACGTGGATCGAGCCCTCGGTCCCCGTGATCGTCGCGTCCGTGGGAAGGTCGGAGGCGAACGAGGCAGTGAAGGTGGCGAGTGCCCCGCTCGGATAGACGAATGACGCCGCACATTGCAGGTCGACACCGTTAGGCGCAGGGGACATCACGCCGGAAGCTTCTTCAGGCGATCCGAGGAGCATCGAGAAGAAGGAGATCGGATACACGCCGATGTCGAGCAGGGCACCCCCTGCAGTCTCTCTGGCAAACAGGCGGATGCTTGGGTCGTACGGTTTGGAGAAACCAATGCTGGCGGAAACGTGGCGAACCTCGCCGATGCTTCCTGAAGCGATCCACTCGCGCAGCGCAACGACGGCCGGCACAAAGCGCGTCCACATGGCTTCCATCAGAAACACGCCGCGAGAGCGGGCGAGATGTATGACCTCCTCGGCTTCGCGGGCCGTCACGGTAAATGACTTCTCGCAAAGAACGGCTTTCCCGGCTTCGATCGCCATTCTCGCGTTCCTGGCGTGAAGGGCATGCGGGGTGGCAATGTACACGACGTCAACATCAGGAGAATCGCAAACAGCCCGATAGCCCTCAATCCTGTACGGCACTCCGTACTCGGCTCCGAAGGCATCCGCTCGTTCCTGCGTGCGCGATCCGATGACAGTCAATTCGGCTTCAGGCACAAGTTGCAGCGCTTCGGCCATGGCACGGGCGATCGCGCCCGTTCCGAGGATGCCCCACCGCACGGGAGGCATCACTCAGCACCGGATTCCGGTTGGACGATCCGTCCTTCCGTCTCGGGGGCAATCGACGGGAACTGCCCCAGATACTCCGCAAGCGTATCCGACAGCAGCCAGCCGGTTTGATACGAATCGTACTCCTGTTGAGCGTCCGCGAACATGACATACCCGTCTCCGCCGTCGGCGAGGAAGCTGTTGGTCGCTACGACGTAGGTGCCCTCCAGGTTCAGCGGAACGTACGTCCCGGAGTCGCTGTCCCAGGTTTCGATCGAGGTCACGTGCGCGTCCGCGTCGGCAGTCGGATCGAACGTAACCCGCAAGCCTCCCACTTGGGGGAAGCGTCCGGCGCCGTCTTGGACTCCGCTGACGCCGTTGTCGATCGCGGCATGCAGTTGGGCTCCGCTTACGGTCAGCACCGCGATCTGATTGCCGTACGGGAGGACCTCCAAGACCTGACCCATTGTGATCGGACCGGCGGGAATCGAGGCTCGGATGCCGCCTCCGTTCTGGATGGCGATCGTCGTTCCGAACGCCTGGGTCTTCCACAACATTGCGTCGCAGATGAGGTCGCCGAGGTTCGTCTCGCGGGCACGAACGTCCTCGCGGACGCCGTTCAACGACACGTCGGTCGTTCCGACGGTCTTCGACATCAGCGCGTCGATGTCGCCCCGATACGCAGCCAGAATGTCCGACACGGCAGGGTCCTCGGCGAGGGTGCCGTCGATAGGGATCGGCGCTCCCGAGTAGTCGGTGATGATCCCGTCGTCGTTGAAGGTGACGTCGAGGCGTCCCAGTTCTTCGCCCCATTCGTACGCCGTGACGATGAGCACCGGTTCGCCCGTGCTCGACTGGGTCACCGTCGGGTAGTCGGCTAGCTGCGTGTGCGAGTGTCCGCCGACGATCACGTCAATGCCTTGGACGGCTTGGGCCAGTTCCAGATCGCGGTCGTACCCCAGATGCGTGAGGGCGATGATCTTGTTGACTCCGGTTGATTCGAGTTCCTTCGCCGTCCGTTGTGCGATCTCGATCGCGTTGAGGAACTGCACGTTCGGGCCTGGGCTGGAGGAAATTGCGGTACTCTCCGTGGTCAGCCCAATGACGGCGATCGGCTGGCCGTCGAAGTAGAACAACGCGAACGGAAGGATCTTGTCGGTCAGGCTCGAATCCGCCAATGCATCGATGTTGGCCGACAGGACAGGGAAGTCGGCCAAGTCGATGAAACGGGCGAGTTCGGCCGGCCCTTCGTCGAACTCATGATTGCCGATGCACATGGCGTCATATCCCAGTTCGTTCATTACGGCGGCGACGACGTCCGCCCCACCCACCGTGAAGTAGAGGGTGCCTTGGAATTGATCTCCGGCGTCCAAGAGCAACACGTGATCCTGTTTGGCACGAACGGCCTCGATCGCCGTTGCCAAGCGTGCAGCGCCCCCCTGGGACGGATCGCCGAACGGTTCGTAGTGAGCGTGCACGTCATTGGTATGGAGGATCGTGACCTCGAGAGGCTTCCCCTCGGAAGGACCGAGAACCATCCACCCAACCACGGCGGCGGCGACAAGCGCCAAACCCAATAGCCAAAGCTTCCAGTTCATGGCAACCTCCGTAGGCCGAAGTCGCGATCTCCGGCGCGCGATTCATAGTCGTCCGTCCACGGCGTGGAATTCAAATGCACCCTGTCCCGATTGCGCTACAATGGCGACTGAAGAGAATGGAGGATGTACATGACTTCCTATCCGACAGCTCCGATACCGGCGGACTCGCTCGACCAGCTCACATGGCTCAGCGGCGCATGGATCGAAACGACCGATCTTCGCCGTTGCGAAGAGATCTGGTCGACTGTGGATGCCCACACACTCATGGGCATGTTCCGTTGGATCGCCGACGATGAAGTATCGTTCTATGAGTTCATGGTCATGAAGATCGCGGAGCGAGGCGCCGAGCTGCACGTGAAGCACTTCCATCCGACCCTGGTCGCATGGGAGGAACGAGACCGATTCCAGGCGTTCATGCTCACCGATGTGCGTCCGAACCAGGCCGTGTTTGCAGCCATCCCGGACGAGGAGTCCTCCGACGTAACCGGCGGCTGGCTCATCTATCGGCGAACGGACGACGACCACATGAACGTTCAGATCATCGAAGCCGACGAAACCGTCAAGCTGGAGTTCCACTTCACGCGGGAGGGCTAGCGTTCCCTCCGGTTGCTACGCATCACGCGGAACACTGCGTTCTGCTCGCCTCTGTGTTCCGTCTTTGAACCGGAGCCAAGTGGGGATCAACGTACGCCCCTGTCTCAGTTCTCTGCGCAGGTGGTGCGTATTCGGTTCGAATCGCTGTAGAAGGGCCCAGAAGGTCTCCGAGTGGTTGGGATGCCGGACGTGACACAGCTCGTGGAGCAGAACGTAGCGCACCACCTGCGCAGGGAGAAAGAGGAGCTGGGCGTTGAGGCTGATCGTCCCTTTGGTGGAGTAGCTGCCCCATCGCGTCTTCTGGCAGCGGATGGTGGTGCGTTTCGCGGAGATCCCGGTTTCGAGCGACAGCTCCTCGAGCCACGGAACCAGGTGTCGGCGTCCCTGCTCCAGCAACCAACCCCTCAACGCGTGACGCCACGCGGACGCATCGTCGATGGGACCCGCGATCGACAGGACACCCTCCGTCTGTTGCGTCAGCGAAATTCTGCCCGCCGGCGTTCGCTCCCACACGACCTGCCAACGCTGGGAGACGGCCGGGAAGGCAATATCGATCGGGCACCGATCGGGAGAAGGCATCGATGATCGCTGCATCTCGATTTTCTTCAGAGCTCTCTGCAACCACGTTTCCTTGGTTTGCAGAAGAGCAGGAATCCGGCGGCGGTCGAACCCCGTCGGAACGACGACGACCAAGCCGTCCTCGACGGTCACGGTGAGTCGAACGGACTTCGCGCGCGGGCTTTCTCGAACAGAGTACTCCGGAAGCACGGGATGGGTTCCTTTCCGATGCGGCACGTTCGCCAAGCGTAGAAGATGGCTGCCTGCGCGGCAACTACGACCTCCTCATGGCTCCGCTCCCTGTCTATGCAAGACTCGCTCTTGGTCCTCCAAATTCACATGTCCTCCCCTTCGTGCTAGCATGCACCGGAGGTGACGTCATGAAGGAGTTCTCGTTCCTGATTGGAAACTGCCCCGGAGCGTTGGTCGAGATGGCCAATCTGTTGAAGGCCGAACATGTCAATATCGAAGGGATCGCTGGATTGACGGTCCTCGAAGAAGGCGTCGTCAGTCTGGTGACCGACAACCCGAGCACGACACGGAAGACGCTGAAGGACCTTGACATCGAATTCGAGGAACGCGAGGTCGTCACGATGGATCTCCCTCATCACCCCGGGGAGCTCGCCACACTGCTCGCTCGATTGAAGGAGGATCACATCAACGTCCTATCGATCTATGCGGGCGTTGAGAAGAACACGCTCCTATTCACCGTCGATCAACTCGAGAAGACGAAGCAGATTCTGCGCCTCGAGTAGACAGTCCTCCGGCACAACGACGTGTCGGGCGAGAATGCATCCTTCCGTCGTCCGCACGGATTCGTCCGCCGTTTCATCGCGTCGGCCGTCGTCTTCATGGACTCTTCACAATCGACATCCATGCTCGGTTTGAACCCACGACAAGGAAGCGATGTCTATGCGATGCGTACCGTGGATTGGGCTTGTCGTCGTTGTCGGATTGATGGTCCTTGGATTCGATTCGGCCGACCCGTCGAGCACCGCATATCAGCCAACATGGACGCCGCCGACGCTTGCACAGGTCGAGTCGGCGCTGGATGGCCTGAGCTTTGATCGGTTTGTCGACGTTTCGTACGAGCAGTACCTCCTCCGCTTTCCGCAGGCGCTCACCAACTACGGATTGGCCGCGCAGTTCGGCGTACGTAACGATCGGCTCGACGACTACTCCGAGGAGTATCTCAACGAAACGCGCGCTATCGAGTCGTTCATCGACGAGAGGCTGCGGTCCTACGACCGTGAGTCGCTGTCGCCCCAGCAGCAGATCACCTACGACGTGTGCCTCTGGTACTGGGACGATCTGGTTCGCGCTCACCAGTTCCCGCTTCATGACTACCTTGTCACCAACTACTACATCACCAGCCGCGATTGGACGCTCTACGACCTGATGACGGTCGTTCATCCCCGTTCGACCCGGCACGACGTCGAGGACTACATGGCGCGGCTCCACCAGGTGGCGACCCAATTCGACCAGTTGATTGCCGGCCTGGATGCGCGCGAGCAGCAGGGGATCGTCGCCCCGCAGATCATCCTTCAACAAGCGGTGGCCGGGCTTCGAGGATTGGTGTATTCAAGCGCCAGGTCGCATCCGTTCTACACGACGCTCGCCCAAGGTCTTTCGTCGATTCCGACGATCTCTTCCAAGGAGCGCACTAGCCTTCTCGAGGACGCCGCCGATCTGATGGCGGATGAGGTCCTCCCGGCGACCAAGCGTCTGTATGACAAGATCGTCGAGCTGGAGGCCGTCGCGCCGGAATCGATCGGGTACAGCAGCCAACCGAACGGACTCGCCTACTACGAGTACGCGTTGCGTCATCAGAACCAGACAACGATGACCCCTGAGGAGATCCACAACCTCGGTCTCGAGCAAGTCGCTCGGTTGCAGACACAGATCCGGGACGAGGCCGCCAAGCTCGGCTACCCGGAACAGCTTCCCATCACCGACATTTATGCCCGAGTGGCGTATGACGGTGGGAGGTTGTACGGCCAGGACATCGTTTCGACCTATGAGGAAATCATTCAGACCGCCCGTGCGAACCTGGGGGACGTGTTTGACCGCTTGCCCCAATCGGAGGTCGTCGTCGTGGCCGACACGTTCGGGGGATACTACCGTCCGTCCAACGGCGCTCGCCCCGCGGAGTTCGTTGCGCCGGTCTCGGGGATCCAGCCGTACTACTCGATGCCGACCTTGGCGTATCACGAGACGATTCCCGGACATCACCTGCAAATCGGCTTGGCGATGGAACTCAACCTGCCGCTTCTGAGGAAGTGCGAGGTCTTCCTAGGGTTCACCGAAGGCTGGGCCTTGTATGCGGAACGCTTGGCGTGGGAATTGGGCTGGTACGACGACGACCCGTACGGGAACATGGGGAGGCTGTCCGACGAGATGATGCGGGCCGCGCGTCTGGTCGTCGACACGGGCATCCACGCCATGGGATGGACGTTCGATCAGGCCGTCGACTACTTCGTCGAGAACACGGGCAAGTCCGTGTCGATGGCACAGGGCGAGGTCCTCCGCTACATCGTATGGCCCGGACAGTCGACCGCTTACATGATCGGTTTCCTGAAGATCCTCGATCTCCGTGACCGCGTGCAGGAAGCGCTGGGGGAGAACTTCGACTTGGCCGCATTCCACACGCTCCTTCTGGAGAACGGGAGTTTGCCTTTGGAGCTTCTGGAGCAGCGCGTCGACGCGTATATCGCCGAGAACGCGGGTGCCTAGAATCGATCAGGGCAAAGAGGGCTCGACGTCGAGGGCGGCGAACGCGAAGATCCAGTTGTCGGCGATCTCGTCCAGGAGCTTGGACTTGGGCTTGCCCATGCCGTGCCCGGCACGCTCGTCGATGCGCAGCAGGATGGGCGCGTCCCCGCCCTGTGCATGCTGCAGCGCGGCGGCAAATTTGAAACTGTGCGCGGGGAATACACGATCGTCATGATCCGCGGTCGTCACGAGCGTCGGCGGATAGGCAGTCCCCTCCTTCACGTTGTGCAGGGGCGAGTAACCCAGAAGAATCGGGAACATGTCAGGATCGTCGGGGCTTCCATAATCAGAAATCCAGAACGCGCCGACCGTGAACGTGTGGAATCGCAGCATGTCGAGCACGCCGACGGCGGGGAGGCACGCCCCATAGAGATCGGGCCGTTTCGTCATGCATGCACCGACGAGGAGCCCCCCGTTGCTGCGGCCGTGAATGACGAGTTTCGGCGTCGACGTCCGCCGGGTCGCGATGAGCCACTCGGCGGCCGCGATGAAGTCCGCGAACACGTTG
>CAZXQL010000002.1:0-29687 GCA_964643395.1 uncultured Thermotogae bacterium | reverse complement strand
TTCCCGGCGGCACTTCTTGCAAGCCAGCACGCTCGCGATTCTCGCGGGCGCCGGCTTGATGCCAATCGCGGCCGAATTCCCCGCCCCCTCGAATGCACGCCACCGCCAGCTGCCCCCCCATGTCCATCCACGTCAGGTGGTCCAAGCGGAACCCCGGAGACATTGGGATGTTGAATCCTCCGTATCCGTAGAGGCAGGTCGGGGTGTCCGGGCCGACCTCCGTTGTCGCCTTCCGAGACACGAAGATGGGAATCGAGGTCCCGTCCTCGCTTTCGTAAACGTATCGCTCGGTGACGTATTCCGACGGGTCATAAGGCAACGGCTGCGGACGCAGGGGAAGCGTTTGCCGGGTGGTCATGTCGTGACGGAGGATCAGGTCCGGGCGGGCGACATCGTCATAGACAAGGTACACGTCCGAACCCGTCGACAGCCCTTCGACCCAGGAAACGGAACCGCGCCCGGGAAGCTCGATGTCGTACTGGAATGCGCCCGTGTCGTCATAGACGCGAACCTGGGACTGTGCATCCACCAGTGCAGAGGTGACGAATCGTCCATCGACATAGGCGGCCGTGGTGATCACGCCGTTGGATTGAGCCACGATCTCGTGCCAGTTGTCGCAGTCCGGAGACTCAAGATCGATCGCCACGATGCGCCCGAACGGGGCGTCGGCATCCGTCCAGAACAGCATCCGTTCAGCCACGTTTCCGAGGAAGAAGAACGAGGACTCGAACTCCGGAACCAGGTCGATCGGCTCGCCGCCATTCCGAGCTAGGTCGAGAACGCAGATCCGATTCTGCCGGTACGTCCCTCGCTGCGTCGTGATCACGAGGTATCGATCGTCCTCGGTGACCCGGCCGAATGACATCCAGTTCGGCTCGTCCTGGCGATCGTAGATCACGATGTCGTGCTCTTGGTCGTCGCCAAGTTGATGAAAGCGGATGCTCCGCTCGGTGACCGGAGCCTTGTAGACCGCGACCATCGGTGGCTCCTCCGATCCCGTGTAGAAGAAGCCGGACTCATCCTTGCGCCAGCTCGCGACCGTGAATCGAATCCAATGCAACGTGTCCCTCAGGATCTCGCCGGTGTTCACGTCGATGACATGCCATGTCTGCCAGTCCGAGCCGGCCTCCGACAGTCCGTACGCGACGTAGCGCCCGGTCGGGCTTGGGTCGAACCGCATGATCGCCACGGTGGCGTCCTCGCTCAACGCTTCGGGGTCGAGCAAGACGTGAACCCGATCCGAACCTTTCTCCGTCCACACCAAGGACGGCTGTTTGGCGTCCGGCGCTTGCAGCGTGAAGAAGAGGCGGTTCCCTCCTTGTTGCGGGATGCCGATGCTCTCGAAACGAGACAGCGTCTCGACGCGAGCACGAAGGCCCTCCGCAAACGGAACCTGTGTAAGCACGCTCTGCGTGGATGCGTTTTGACCGCGGATCCACGCACCGACTTCCGCGGAATCGACATCCTCGAGCCAGCGGTACGGATCAGGAACGTTCACGCCGTGGAGCCGGTCGACGTGATCGGCCCGACGCGCGAGCGAAGGCCGTGATTCGGGGCGAACGTGCAGATTCATGAGACCTCCTGGGGAGATGAGTCCATCAGCGTACCCGCCGAATCGGAGCGGAGCAACCGAAGCTTCCGGACATCCGGCCCGCTCGTCGGTGGGAGAGGTCTGGCTCTTGGTCCGCTGGCAGGCTATCCTCTCGCCATGTCCGATTCCGTGTTGTACGACGTTGCCGTGGTGGGAGGAGGCCCGGCCGGTCTGTCGGCGGCCATCTTCTCCGCCTCCCATGGCGCGCGGACCGTCCTGCTGGATCGGATGCCGGATCCCGGCCGCAAGATGCTTCTCTCCGGCGGGGGGCGCTGCAACATCCTCCCGACCCACGTCGATCCGTCCTCGTATGTCACGGATTCGTCGCCGTACACGTTGCGCAACATCCTGCTGTCCTGGTCGCTCGACGAGGTCCGTGCGTTCCTCGAATCGGACGTCAAACTGACGCTCAAGCCCGATGCAGCCACCGGGAAGCTGTTCGTCGTCAGAGGGGGCAAGGAGGCGCGGAGCCGGTTGGTCGATGCCGCGAGAAAGGCGGGCGTCAAGATCGTGCCGTCTTTTCTCGTCGTTCGTGTCGGCGGTGGAGGCCCCTTCTACCTGACATCTCCCGACAAGGAGACGATCCGTGCGAATCGCGTCATCCTCGCCTGTGGGGGACTCTCGTATCCGCAAACCGGAAGCGACGGCTCGGGGCTGGACATCGTCCGGTCGCGCGGACATCGGATGATCCCACCGTATCCTGCGTTGACATCGCTCGTTGGGGCCCGCCCATCCCACCGCAATCTGGCCGGCATCTCGGTGACCGTGACCGTGACCGCTCGGTCGGAAACGGAGGAGGCCCATTGTCGCGACGGATTCCTGTTCACCCATCGCGGGTACAGCGGCCCCGCCGTCCTGAACGTCAGTCACATCGTGTCTCGCGCGCGTCAGCGAAGGCAGCAGGTGGACGTGTCGGTCTCCTGGTCCGACCGGTCCGAAGAGGACTGGCGGACTCTCTTGTCCGAGGGCAAGAGGACGGTACGCGGTGTGCTCGTTCGCGAAATGCCGGACCGCTTGGCCGACCAACTGCTCGACGAGATCTCCCTCCACGAACGACGCGTCGCCTCTCTCGAACGGGAACGGCGGGAGCAACTGATCCGCACGCTGACGCGCTACGCGCTTCCGATCACACGCAATGACGGATTCGATGCCGCCGAGGTCACGGGAGGCGGCGTCGAACTCGGCGAGGTTGAGAGCAAGACGTTGCAGAGCAAACGGGTTCCCAATCTATACGTGTGCGGCGAGATGCTCGACGCGTTCGGTCCGATCGGCGGCAACAACTTCTTGTGGGCGTTCGTGACCGGGAAGCGTGCGGGAGAAGCTGCATCCACCCCGCCGGCCTAGCTATTCCGCTCGGACGCCTGCCTCATCGAAGAGAAGACATCGAGCACGAGATCGATCTGCTCGTTCGTGTGCGTGGCCATCACGCTGGTGCGGAGAAGGGAACGTCCTACGGGAACCGCCGGCGGCAGCGCCACGTTGACGTAGACACCCGCCTCGAAGAGGACCCGCCATGCTTTGAGCGCGTCCATCGAGTCGCCGATGAACACCGGGATGATCGGCGTGACGCTGTTCCCCACATCGAACCCCAACTCACGTAGGCCGTCTCGTAGGCGGTCGGCGACGACATTGACGCGCTCCACGCGTTCCGGCTCCCGTTCGATGATCTCGAGCGCGGCCAGTGCGGCGGCCACGTTCGGGGCAGGCAGGCTGGCGCTGAAGATCAATGACCGCGCCAGATGACGGATCCAGTCAATGCTCGGTTTGTCGCCCGCGACGAATCCTCCGATCGAGGCCAGCGACTTGCTGAATGTTCCGAGCAACAGGTCGACGCGATCGGCCACGCCGTGCGCATGGGCGGATCCGCGGCCGTCTCCGATAACGCCGATTCCATGTGCGTCATCGACCAGGATACGGGTGCCCGTTTTCTGGCAGAGAGCGACAATGTCCGGAAGTGGAGCGATCTCTCCACTCATGCTGAACACGCCGTCAGTGGCCAGCAGCGTACCCACATCGTCAGGCGTCGCCGCCAGCACCCGAGCGAGATCCTCCATGTCGCCGTGCCGATAGCGAACCATTCGCCCCAATGAGAGACGGCATCCGTCAACGATCGAGGCGTGATTGTCCTTGTCGCAGATGACGACGTCGCTTCGTCCAAGCAATGCCGAGAAAACGCCCAGATTCGTTTGGTATCCGGTGCTGAACACGATCGCGTCCTCTTTGCCCAAGAACGAGGCCAATCGTTGCTCGAGTTCGCCGTGTAGCTCCAAGGTTCCATTGAGGAATCGCGAACCCGTGCAACTCGTGCCGTATTCTCGAATCGCGGCCTCCGCCGCGCTGCGAACATCCGGATGAGTCGTCAGTCCGAGGTAGTTGTTCGATCCGAGCATGATCAGCCGGTGATCCCCGATCACGACCTCGGTCCCTTCGGAATGATTCAGGGGGATGAAGAACGGATACAGGCCGAGTTGTCTTGCGCGATGAGGACTCGCCGGGTAGCCCATACTCTCAGCGAAGGTCGGATCGTCGTAGAATCTGTGACACTTCTCGAACAGGTCCACGGGGCCTTCCTTTTGATTCACTTCTTCATGCCATAGTAGATCGACAACACCACCTCGAACCATTTCGATGGGAGCGCGCGTTTCAATGCCGCCGCCAGCTTCTCTGCGACCGGCCCCACGACGTAGCGCACGCGCGGAGATCGTTTGGCCACGATGCGTTCTACCAACCGCGCGACAGCGTCAGGAGATCCACCGCCGCGTTCGTCCCTCTCGACGATGGAGAGAGCCTGCTCCCGGGCGCTTCGATACGCATCGTCGGAGGTCGTGCCGGTCACGATGCGCCGATGGTCGGTGAAGCCCGTACAGAAGTCGCCGGGTTCGATCAGGGTGGCCTGAATCCCGAACGGGCGAACTTCCAGCCTCAGGGCCTCTGTCAGACCTTCAATCGCGAACTTCGTTGCGCTGTACAAACCCTGGAACGGGAGACCCATCCGCCCTCCGATGGAGGAGATATTGATAAACATCCCTGAGCCCTGGGCTCGCATCGAAGGAAGGGCGGCACGACAGACGCGCAGGACACCCATCACATTCGTTTGAAGGATGTCCAAGGCATCCTGATCCGACATGTCCTCGATCGCCCCGCCGATCCCGAATCCGGCGCAGTTGACGACGACGTCGAGCCGTCCTGCCGTTTCAATGACTTGCTCGATAGCGCGGGCAACCGATGCATCGTCGACATCCATCGTGAGGACGTCGAGATGCTCGGAATGAGGCAGGGATTGCCTCAGATCGACAAGGACGGGTTCCGGAGGACGGCGTGTTGTGCCGAAGACTCGGTGCCCGCTCCGGGCCAGCCGAATGGCACAGGCACGGCCAATCCCTGAAGAGGCTCCTGTGATGAGGACGACCCGTGGCTTGTTGGTCAAGATGGCTTCCTTTCTCGTGCGCAAGGATCAAGAATTCGGTGAGACGTTGGGCGCTGCGCGGTGTCGCGCCGTATCGAGTCTATCCGGAGGAGGAGTGGATCGACTGATCGATCCTCCGGAAGTCGTCGAAGTCATACCCCTGGGCCTCCAGCCGGGTGACGATTCCGGCGAGAACGTCTTCGGGAAGCGTCGGTGTTCGGCTTAGAATCCAACCGTACTTGCGTGACGGATGGCCAACGACGGCATACGAGTAGTCCGCGGCCAAGTCAATGATCCAGTAGGGTGCGCCGAACCACCAGAATCCCAAGAACCGTACGAAGCTGACCTTCAGTTTCGCGGGGACGTTCGGATCGGGAAGCCACGCTCTTCCTCGCGCCACATCCGGATTCCCATTCGCGTCATAGCACGTGTTCACGACCTGGATTTGTCCATTCTCGAGGAGTGTGTATTCGGCGGTCGTGCCTTGTACGCACTGCTTCTCGAACGTCGTCGGGATGCTGGCAATGGAATACCACACACCCATGTACCGATTGACGTCGACGGACTCGACCGTCTTTACTGGCGATTCGGCCGCGGCCGCACTCCATGCGAAGAGCATAACAAGCATCATGACCACTCCCGTACGCATGCTGTCCCCCTTTCCTACCTGTTCTTCCCCTCTCTCCTCTGTGCTTCAGCGTAGTCGCGCATGAACTCTGCGGCAAGTACTTTGCTCGCTTCTTCGAAGCACGCTGTCTGCCGATTCGGGGCGTCTGCTATCTCGATCATGCCGTTCGGACGTCATCCAGTGGGTCGAGATACGATCGGATGGCCTGCAAGGCGGCCCGCTCGTGCGTTCCCGCCTCCCGGATGTGGTCAGCAAGCTCTCCGTCCAGAGTCTCCGGAGCCCATCTGTGCTCATCGACGGCGACGTAGACATGCTTCAATGCTTCCGCAACTCGTCCGTAGGCCTGCGCCGCTTCGTTCAGCCAGGGATTCCGGCCTGCGATCCGCGTCAGGTAGTCGCGCGCGTAGCAGCGAAAGGCGTAGTACATCTCTGCGTAGTAGTCGGCAAACTGCAACGCATGCACCGGCAAAGCGCCCGGCTCCATCAAGTCGGCCCATCGGGCGAACGCAGCGATTCCTGTGTAGGTCTTCGCCCCTCGAGGCATCTCGCGCCCTTCGGAATGAAGGAGCGCCGTCTCTAGCGACAAGTGAATCAGGTCTGCTTGGTCTTGCTCGCGCTCGTCGCCGACAGCAAGGACGGATAGCATCTTCACGTCACGTTGTCCCAGGTCCCAGTAGGACAAGGGGATCCGATAGTTCCACGAGGCGAGCGTTTCATACTGCTGGGTGAAATCGTTGTATCCGTAGATCAGTCCCCACATCGGCGGATCATTGACGTCCCACGCAATGACAGGAATCCCGCGATCGATGGATTGCCGAATCGTTGTGTGCGCCTGATGGAAGCGATCATCCTCCGGACGCATGCGGCTCGTGTCTCCGTGGATATAGGTGCATCCGAACCCGGCGCGATGCACCGCCTGAGGAAGGAGCACTTGCCAATCGAACGCGTTCATCGCTACCGGGGAAAGCTCCCCGCAGACCCAGATCCGAAACGCAAACCCCGTGACCCCCATCAACCAGGCTGGGTCCACCACGTGGCCGGAGCCGTCGAGAGCGGTGGCGAGACAGCCGACGAACGAATGGGTCAGCCCCGGTTCGCCGCGCATCACCGCATCGTGATCGACGAACCATCGCACCCGTTCCAAGGTGCGCTTGCACTTGGCGCGGGATGAGGATGACGTGCTCATGACTCAATCCGGTCCTTCATTGCAATCATCTCGTTAACTTCATATCGCATGTCAACGTCTCTCAAGCGTATGTCCCCGTCGACGATCCGACAAGCGTCTGCCCTTTGACGGGGGAGATCCTGTCCCGGGGAATCGATGAGCCCGGGAGCGACCATCGCATGAATCGACCGGGGAGCCGTCGTTATGGATTTCTCACCCCCATCTGTTACACTGAAACTCAACCCAACGTAGGAGGACACGATGAAGATCCTGCGCCAAGCGAGTCTCGTGATCGTTGGGGTCTGCATCGTCGCATCCTTCGGTTCTTTGTCTGCGTTGGCGGATGACGGCCCTTCGTATGTGCTGACTCCCTGGCCGTACGGAGCCATCGCGTGGGTCGGAGGGGTCCCCGATGACGTCCAGACGGCTTCTCGTGTACTCGCGGACGCCGTGGCATCGGTGTTCGGATTCTGGGAACTCCCCCCGCCGGAGCCGATGGATGGATGGGAGGATCCCTCTCGGGTCGAGCCGGCTTGGAAGACGGGCCAGATCTCCGGCCCGATTCCTCAGGTGGTGAAGAAGGATCCTGCCACTTCGCAGCTCTGGCGATTGAATCCCCTTCGGTGGAATGGAATCGAAGCCTATCCGTTGCTCTACATCGCATTTTCGTCTCGCACCTTGTTGGCTCAGGGACTGGGGACAACGTCGATTGGCGGGATGCTCATCCCCGGGAGTGCCGCCCTGCCGGGATCCGAAGTGTGGTTCCAGGCGATCACCGGAGTGCCAATGTCGATCGCTGCTCCGGCGTCGGACGGGCTCCTCGTGGCATACCACGAACTCGCCCATTGGATGACCTATCTCGTGTGCGCCCAAAAGCACGCAGACGGGCGCAGACTTCCCGAGTTCATTGTCGAGGGAATCGCCGTGTACACAGCTGCCACCAGCATTGGGGTTGCCGGTTGGAACGACTACGCCTCCGATTGGGCCGAGGACAATGCCCTCAGCGTTGAGATCGATCCAGCCGATGCATACATCATCGGACCCAGCGTCGTTCAGTACTTGGTCGAGTCTCAAGGTATTTCGGGCTTCCTCAGCTTGCTTCCGATGTGGGCAGCGTCCCCTCAGTTCATGATCGAGCACATGGAGGACGGCTGGAACGCTTGGCTCCACGGAGAGTGATTCCTCGTCATGAGCATGCTGGAAGACGCGTCTTCGTCTCGGTTCTTGGCGCAGCGTTGTGACGGATCTCCCTGATTGGGGGATAATCCCAGGACAGGTCGGCTGCAGATTGTGATCCACCGGTATGCCGTGAGGAGGCATCGCATGCACCCATCCAACCCAGTGATTGATTGTCTGATGAACCATCGCTCGATCCGCAAGTTCAAGCCGGATCCGATCCCCGAGGAGACGATCGAGACCATCCTGCGGGCAGGGACGCGCACCGCGACAGCCGGAGGCATCCAGCCGTATGCCTTCATCGTTATCGACGACCCGGAACTCCTGAAGAAGATCACCTACATCCCGGGCCCGCTTGCGCTTGTCGCCGTCGTCGATCAGTACCGGGTCAAGCGATACTACGAAGCCAACGACGCACCGTTCTACAACGATCAAGCGATCAATCTCATGATCTCGTTTTGGGATACGACGATCGCGCTTCACAACGTCGTCATCGCCGCGGAGAGCCTCGGCTTGGGCACCGTGTACATCGGCATGATTCTCTCGATGAACCTCCAGGAGATCCTCGGCGTCCCGGAATACGTGGTCCCTGCGGGACTCGTGACGATGGGCTATCCGGACGAGCAACCCGATCTGAGGCCTCGGCTGCCGCTCGACGCCGTCGTTCATCGAAACGGCTATCGGATCCCGAGCGACGAACAGGTGGCCGAGTGGTACCGCGAAGGGGATGCGGCGTGGCTGGATCGGTTCCACAACCAGCTCTCCGAGGAGCAGCGCGCGAAGTTCGAACAGCGGGGCGTCACCAATCGCGCTCAGGGCTGGACGATCGGTCACTACACCGAGGCGTTCATCCGAAACGAGTCCAAGGGTGTTTTGGACAACCTGAACAGAGCGGGGTTCCGTCTCGACGAGAGAGAAGCATGACGCTTCCCATTCGCACGGAGAGATTGTGGATCCGTCGTTTTTCCCATGAGGATGTCGACGACATCGTTGCGTTCGCGGCCCATCCGTCCGTAGCTCGCGAGATCACCAATATCCCCCACGACGATCGGGAGAAACTGATAGGCTACATCGACACGCAGAATGGGTACGCCTTGTTCGAGGCGGGCAAGTGCATCGATCTCGCTGTCGAGCAGCAGGATTCCGGAACGGTCATCGGCCTCTTGAGCGTTGTGAGCGATGCAGACCGGCAAGCAGAGATCGGATGGGGTTTCGGAATCGAACACCGCGGGCAGGGGCTGGCTACCGAAGCGGCCCGCGAGCTGGTCACGTACCTCTTCGGTTCCTGCGGATACCATCGCGTCTACGCGGGAACGATCATCACCAACACGCGTTCCTGGAAACTGATGGAGAGACTGGGGATGCGCAAGGAAGCGCATTTTGTCCAGTCGCACGTCCCTGCGGAACCGGGCGGCAAGTGGATCGACACGGTGCGCTACGCGGTCTTGGCCGAGGAGTGGGAGACCTAATGCCCCGCCTTTTGCTCGTTGCGCCGGCGATTCGGAGTGAGGGCATATCGTGTCCCAACCTATGAATCGATTGGAGCAGATTCGCACCGTTGTCGACGGGTGTCTGCTCACCACCGCGAATCAGGACGATCTGCGATGCGGATTCGTCCACCTCTACGGCGTCTCCGCAACAGCCGCGCTCTTGGCTCGGTTGAGGGGGTTGGATGAGGAGTTGGCCGCCATCGCCGCGATGCTCCACGATCTTGCCTCGTACGAGAGCGGAGACGCGGATGAACATGCGGGGCGAAGCGCCGCACGAGCCGTCGAGATTCTGAAGGGGCTCGGGGGATTCACCGAACGGGAGATCGCGTGCATCGAGTCCGCCATTGCACATCACTCCGACAAGGAGATGCTGCATGGATCGTACGAGGAGCTGCTCAAGGATGCCGACGTCCTCCAGCACGACCTATACAATTCTTCGTTTCCGCCGGATCCGCACCACAAGGACCGGCGCGAGCGACTGAGACAGTCACTGAGCCCCGGCGCAGGGGCCGACGCTACTCCCTAGCCATGTGCACGACGTGCTGCGGGAACGGAATCTCGATCTCGTTGTCATCGAATGACTCCTTGACCCCCCGCGTCAGATCAAACAAGACACTCCAGTAGTCGGCCCCGCGAACCCACATTCGGAGGACCAGATTGACCGAGGAGTTTCCGAGTTCCCCGACAAGGACTTGCGGCGAGGGATCGGTGAGCACTCGCTCATCGGCAGCCATGACACCTCGAGCCACGGTGCTCGCCCGTTCGATCGAGCTTCCGTAGGCGATGCCGACCGGGATGTCGATGCGGCGCGTCTCGTACCCCGCGTAGTTATGAATCGTCCCTCCGTAGACCTGGGCGTTGGGCACGTAGACCTTCACGTTGTCCGGAGTCGCCAGAATCGTCGAGAACAACTGGATATCCTTGACGGTTCCGGTGACTCCACCCGCCTCGATGACGTCGCCGATCTTGAACGGACGAAGGATGAGAAGCAGCACGCCGGACGCGAAATTTGACAGCGATCCCTGCAATGCGAAGCCGATCGCGAAGCTGGCGGCGCCGAAGATCGCCACAATCGACGTCGTCTGGATCCCGAATCGGGCCAAGGCCGCGATGATGGCAACGACAAGGATCCCGACGTAGGCGATCTGCCCGGCGAAGTTCCGAACGGCGTGGGGCGTCTTTGTGCGCTGCAGCAGCCGATTGACCAGTTTCTTGGCGAACCGCGCGATGAGGTACCCGAGGACCAGCGTGACGATGGCCCCCAATGCCTGGCCGCTGTAGCTTGTAATCCAATGAACGATTCGTTCCCACATAGTATGAGCCTCCCTTGAGTGTCGGACGTCTCACTGTAGGACACACGTCGGCTGCAGGAGAAAAGGCAAACTGCTCCAAGACGGACGAGGACGCCGGACCCCGCCGCGAAAGGAAGGGACTGAGGCGAGCCCGGGTCGTGCTATCCGATGCATTCGGGGCAGCTGATCGCGTCGCCCCATCCCTTGACCTGGTCCAGGAATCCCGGCACCGTCATCAGCCCGGCTTGCCAGAGGAACGCACGATCCCGTTCCGGGATCTGCTCCAGCGGTAGCCATTGAAGATCGACAAGTTCCGGACTCTTCCCGCCCCCATCGGCGCGATGATCGAGTCGAGGAACCTGATCTCCGATGTCAACCAGAAACGTGAACACTTCAACGCCCGAGGCCTCGATGAGATCGCTCGTCATCCGGAGAATCTGTCCATCGACGCCGCATTCCTCTCGCAGGGTCCGAAGGACGCCTTCATCCGGGAGTTCGTCCGGCAAGAGGGCGCCTCCGGGCAAGCACCAGTGCTCCCAGTGGCGCATGCTGTGCTTCGTCATCAGTACGGACAGCCCTCGCACGATGAGGGCCTGGACTCTTGCATTCGCTTCGTCCTGTGAAGGCTTGCTCTTCATGCTTCAAGGATACAGGATCCATGAGCCCATCGAGAAGGTCGAGGCGGTGGAGCAACTCCTCTCGGCGGCGTTCACTTCAGCATCGCTCGGAGATGCTGTATTCTAGGAACGGCATTCGGTGTGGACGGAACCGATGAACGCTCTGCGAACTCGAAGGTCAGACGGACGCCCAATCGCAATCCGGTTGCAGGATGCAGTTGTCGTTGCGTTGACCATCCTGCTGCTCGTCTCGATCGGCGTGTCCAGTGCGTTGTGGTACCGAAGCAGTCATCGCGTCGCCGAAGAAGGGGCGCGGAGGGTCCAGGGAGAGCTGGCTTCTCGGATCGAGGATCGCATTCTCCAGTTCCTCGCAGTGCCTCAAGTGATCATCGAAACGAACGCCTCCGTGCTTGCGGGACTGGGGTTCGATCCCATCGATCCGCAGATGCTCGAGCGCTTGTTTCTGGAACAGGTTCGCGTGTTCGACAGTGTATCCAGCGTCTATGCAGGGTCGCCGGGAGGCGGAATCGTCGACGCGGGCCGCGAGGGCCCCGGTGGATCGTTCTACGTCATCGAGACGGACGGTTTCCGCAGCGGGGAGTTTCGCAAGTACAGCATAGACGACGAAGGGCATCGGCTTGATCTCTTGCAGACGGTGCCTGACTTCGACGCTCGGACGCGCCCGTGGTACCAGTCTGCCGTGGAACGCGGAGGCCCGACATGGAGCGACATCTACGTCCTCTTCTCCGGACAGGACATGGCGGTCGCCGCGAGTCGGCCCCTCTATGACTCGGAAGGGAACCTTCAGCTCGTTCTGTCCAGCGACATCTTTCTCTCCCAGATCGACGTGCTCATGCGGTCGATGGCGTACGGCCAAACCGGGTTCGGATTGATCATCGACCGAGACGGATACATCGTTGCGAGTTCGCAGGAACACGTCGATTTCGTCCGTGATGAGAATACGGGCGAGTTCCGCCGCGTCTTGGCCGAGGGAAGCGCCATGTCCGCAATCCGCCAGACAGCACGCTTTCTGGAGACCTCTCTCGAAGGGGGGCTTCCGTCGTTGTCCGAGGACTACTTGGGCACGATCTCGATCGACGGGAAGCGTCAATTCGTCCAAGCGAGCCCTCTTCGTGACGCGTACGGGATCGACTGGATCAGCGTGGTCGTCATCCCGGAGGCTGACTTTGTCGGACCGATCGAGGCCGGAACGCGGACGACCCTGCTGTTTCTCGCGATCGCGCTCATTCTCACGATCGGCGCCGGCGCTCTCGTGGTTCGGCAGGTCACTCGGCCACTGGCGGAGCTGACCAAGGCGACCCGTGAATGGGAAGGTGGAGGAATCGTTTCGATTCCCCATTCCAAGAGGCTTCGCGAGATTCGTGATCTCTCCCAGTCGTTCGAGGCGATGTCCGAGAGGCTGAGCGCCGGGCTGACGGCTCTTCAGAGCGAGATTGCGGAACGCGAGCAAGCGCAGCGCACGCTCCAGGAGAGCGAGGAACGCTTGCGTACGTACATCGAACAGGCGCCGATCGCCATCTTCGTGGCAAACGCTGCGGGCAAATACACCGATGTCAATCCGGCGGCGTGCCGGATGACCGGCTACTCGCGCGACGAGTTGCTTCGGATCGGGATCCGCGACCTCATCGGAGGCAGCGAACCGGAGGAGCCGGAGATGTTCCAAAAGTTGCGGAAAGAAGGGCTCTCCAGCGGCGTCGTTCGCGTCCACAAGAAGGACGGAACCGAGCTCTGGCAGCAGATCGACTCCGTCGCCCTCGAGCCCAATCGGCTCATCGCATTCTGCACGGACATCACGCAACGGCTGCGAACCGAGGAATCGCTACGCCGTCATCAGAAGATGGAGTCCTTGGGAACGATGGCCCGAGGAGTCGCACATGAGATCAACAATCCGCTGACAGGGATGATGAACTACGCCGAGCTGATCGAGTCGCGCATGCCGGATCCCCAGGCGCAGAAGTACGCGGCAAACATCCTTCGCGAGGGTGAGCGCATTGCCCACATCATTCGTAACCTGCTTTCGTTCGCCCGGGATGACGTCCGCGTACGCCATCCTGACGATGTTCGCGACATTGTCACCGAGTCCCTTCCCCTTGTGCACAATGCGCTGCTCCGAAGCCACATCACCGTAGAACAGGAATTCGACGAGGACGTCCCCGATGTCCTGTGTTCGCGGCCTCAGATCCAGCAGGTGATCGTGAATCTGCTGATGAACTCTCGCGACGCACTGGACATTCGATATCCCGAGTACGACCCGAACAAGATCATCGGGATTCGAGTGACGTCCGTAGAACACGACGAAACACGTTGGGTGCGAACCTCGATTCACGACTACGGGAAGGGAATGCCGCCGGATCAAGTGGAGCGGGCGTTCGACCCATTCTTCACGAGCCGGGCTCAACACGAGCGAACGGGACTGGGACTGACGATCAGCTTCGGGATCATCCAGGAGCACGGCGGGACGATCCACATCGAATCGGAAGAGGGACAGGGAACGACCGTCCTTTTCGATCTGCCCTCCGCAACAGGGCCGGATTCCGTGCAGTCGCCGGACTCGGATGCACCTGACGGGCCGGTTCTCTAGAGGCTCGACAGGCCGATCAGCCGTCGCCGCCCAGGGGGACGCGCTCGGCGTATCGCAGGATGCGATCGTAGCATTCCTTCGTTCCCCCCTCGTACCATGGCACCAGTTGCTCGTGAAGCCGTTCGTTGAACGGAACCTCCAGCTCGCGATCGAGACTGTCACGGAGCCAGCGCCCCATGCCGAGTTCCTCCAGAGCTGCGGCATTGCGCTTCTGCTCGTAGTGCCCGTCGATCGGCTGGACGACGATTCTCTTCCCGAGATAGAACGCTTCGCACACCGCCTGAAATCCGGCGGTGCCTACATAGGCGTCGCATGAAGCCAGATCATGGAGGAATCGACGTGCGTCCGTTTCGAATCGCATCGTCTTGGGCATGTTCGGGGGACGATCCATGTAACCGTAGACGATGATCTCTACGTCTTTGTGGTGATGCGCATAGGCAGCAATACTGTCGAGCCGCCCCGGGAACGAGTGGTACACGAGAACGTGACCGGCATGGGTGGGCGAGACATCCCAGATATCCGGCCGCAGAATAGGAGGGAGACACTGGTCGTCGTAGGGATAGAAATAACAGGTGAGGAGTACGTCCACTCCGCTTGTGCACAGCTTGACGGCAAGGTTCGTGTTGAATCGTTCGAATCGGAGTCCCGTCGAACGGTCGAGCCCTTGTTGGCGCGCCATGGACAGATTGCCGATCCCCACTTTGTAGACGGAGGGAGCGACCATGGGCGAGCCTGTGATCGGGTCGAAATCGCTGACGATGAGGTCGGGACGAAACTTGCTAATGATCTTGTGTCCTTGCACAAGACTGGATAGGAGTTCGGGCATGTTGAATACGAAGGCTTTGGCCGTCTTTCGCTTGGAGATGCCGCCCGTTCCGTCGTCCGTCATGCTCAACCCGGCCATCCGCTCGTAACGAGAAGATCCGATCGAGTCGAGGAAGAATTCCGGCGGCTCGTCCGGGCCGGACACGATCACCAGAAGATCGTGTCCATCCCGATCGAACAGCGGCTTCAGCGCGGCAAAGCGCGCCAGGTGTCCCCTGCCTGTGCTTTGTACACCGTAGACGACTCTCATACTCATCCCCTCGTTCGCGTCCCCATAGTGTCCGCCCTTCTCAGCCTCCGGGTCAATGTTCGTCTCATCCGGCGGACGGGAGCGGCTCGTCGAAAGGGTTGGCACCATGCGGACAACCGGAGAGAATAGCAAAACGGTTCCATCAGGAAGGAGCGGTTCTATGACTCGTTTGTCTCGTTCGGCCCGTCGATGGCTCGCTCTGGGGCTCGTTCTGCTCATCGGAGGTATCTTCGCTCAGGCGGACGAATCGCCGGGTGACCTTCTTGCCCAAGCAACCGCCGTCTATGCCACTCGCTACGAACAGGAGAACATGGATCAGGCCATCGCACTGTATGAGGCAGTTCTTCCTTATCTCGACGAGATGCCCGTGCAGTCTCAAGCCTTCGTCCTCAATCGACTGTCCCAGCTGTGCTACGAGGCGACCACGTTCACTCCAGGGGACACCTCGGAAGATGCCGTGGTGCTCGAGAAGGGCAAGAGCTACGGTCTCGGGAGTCTTCTTCTGAACCCGGAATTCGCGGCTCGCAGCGGCAGCGATTTCAAGGAGGCCGTGTCGTATGCCACGGACGTCGCCGCAATCCATTGGACCGCCAGCAACTGGGGCATCCTGTGCAACATCAATCCGATTACCGGATTGCTGCAGCAGAGCAACGTGCTCACGCTATTCCAGCGTGCAGTGGAGGTCGATCCCGACTACTGGGGCGCCAGTCCCTGCAGTTCATTGGGCTCGCTGTTGATCATGTCCCCGGCGTTTTTCGGCGGCGATCAGGAGCAAGGTCTTGCTCTCGTGCAAGAGTCGATCGAACGAAATCCCGATTATCTTCCCAATCACGTCGTCTATGCGCAGTACTGGGGATTCACCTACGGGTACTACGGGAACCTCACCGGCGTTCGAGACGCCGACTTGATCGAGCGCGAGTTGACCTTCGTCCTAAACGCCGACCTCGGTGATTGGCCGTTCTGGAACCGAGATGCCAAGAAGAATGCGCAAACCCTGCTAGACCAGTTACACGAGATGACGAACTAGCGGCGGACAGTGCGTGGAGGCCGGACGTATCCGTGATCCGTGAACCATGTGACCGCGCGTTCGACGGCATGCTCGATCGGGGTCTGGGGGAGCGCGAGTTCACGAATCGCCTTCGAGCAATCGAAGTGCCGGAACTTGCGTGCCGTTCGGACCGCGGAGATCGGAATGCGTGGGGGCTTCCCGAAGATCGTTCCGCTCACGAATTCGTCGACGTAGGCGGCGCCGAGCGCAAACCAGATCGGAATCCGAACGTCCGATGCTTTGGTTCCTGTGACCGTTCCCAGGATGCCAAGCAGGTCGCGAAGCGTAACGTTTCGGTTGCCCAGGATGTATCGTTCGCCGACTCGCCCCTTTTCCAGTGCCGCGACGTGCCCCTTCACGAGATCGTCCACGTCGATGACGTTGAGTCCCGTATTGACGTAGGCCGGCATTCTCCCGTTCAGGAAGTCGACGATCACTTGTCCGGTCGGCGTCGGCTTGACGTCGCGCGGTCCGAGCGGCATGGTGGGATTGACGATCGTTACCGGAACACCTTGGGAACTCATCTCCAAGGCGACCTGTTCGGCGAGCAGCTTGGACTTCTTGTAGTGCCCGGACAGGCTCTCGATGTCGGCAACCTTCTCCTCGGTCCCTAGGGAGTGACCGACGATGCCGATGGTTGATTCCGTGCTCGTGTAGACGATCTTCTCGATCCCCGCGTCCTGCGCCGCAGCCAGGATGCGGCGGGTTCCTTCCACGTTCGTTTCGTAGACGGCGGCTGGATTCCGCGTCCAGAAGGTATAGGAAGCGGCAGCGTGAAACAAGACGGAGCAGCCATGTATGGCCTCGTCCAAGGACCTGCGGTCCGACAGATCGCCGGTGGAGACCTCGAGATCGAGTCCATCGATGTTCGTTCTGGGGCTCGACTCGCGGACCAACACTCGAACATCGAATCCCTGCTGCAGGAGCTCGCGCACGAGGTTTCCCCCGATGAACCCCGTTGCCCCGGTAACCAATGCCTTCATGTCGTCATGCCTCCTTTGAGGCCAGTTCGCTCGCGAGTCGATCGACCGAAACGGCGAGGCTGCGGGCTGCCCGGCGAGCGTTGGCGTACAGCCGCAAGGGCAAGGCCAATCGCCACGGACGACACAAGAAGAAGGCCGTCGTCTGCCTCCACTTCCATCGGCCCTGGTCGCTCATCATCCGGTCGAACGGCAACATGGCATCTTGCACCGTGTCGGACACCGCGCGGAGAGCGATAAGAGGGACATGGGCGTGCGAGACGATCTGTGCGATCCAGAAGGTCTCCATGTCCACGATGTCCGCGTGATGGTCGCTTCCCAATCTGCGCTTGTCATCGGGGGAGAACACCGGTTGCTCCGCCGTGACGAGGACGCCGGCTTGAACTCGAATGCCCGCGTCCATCAGCGCATTCGTTGCTTGCTCGAAGAGCCGATTCTCGATCGGATAGCTCTCCTCGGCCGATTCCTCCGGATTCTCGTCCCGCACGACCTGCACGACCGAGGGGAGCACGGTATCGCCGACGTCAAGGTCGTCCGTCAACGCACCGGCGAAACCGAACGAGATCAGAACGTCGATCGGATGCTGCTCCATCACGAACCGGATGGCTGCTTCCGCTCGCTGCCTGCCCATTCCCGTCTTCACAAGTAGGACCCTGCAGCCGTGAAGCGTTCCGAGATACGCTCGCCATGTGGCGCCGGGGAGAACCCTTTCCACACGCATCCTTCTCTTGACGAATGCCGCCTCGATGCTGAGGGCGGTCACGAGGGCTAGCAACGGTTCCCCGGGGGGGCGACTCCGTTCGCGGCGGCTGTCGCCCATCGTGGTCTCTCCCGCAATCATGCGGCCTTCCTCTCGTCTGCTGCCTCGAGGATCGGTTGCGGTTCCAAACGATCGTATCCCCACACATCGAACGCGAATCCCCAATGGTCGTTGACTTTCCCGATGGTTTCGGCATCGACTTCGTAGCTGTTCGTTCGATAGCCGGCGATCGAACGAAGATAGGCTTCGAACGCAGCTCTCGCGTCGTCGAACCCGCCCAAGCCCAGCTCGTCGTAGATACGCTGCAATTGTTCCATCGGACGGCGTTCCAGCTCATCGTACCGCAGTTCCACCAGGTTGCCGGAGGGGATCAATGCCTTGTCTGCCAGGAATCTCCCCAGGACGCGTACGTAGAACCGCAGAACGTTCGTTTCAACCCGATCGGGGTCCGCCTCCTGCACCTGTGACCGCGGCAGCACAGTTCTGTGCATGTACAGGGCCGACGGGAGAACCTCGTAGGGGTTTCGGTGGATGTGAATGAACTTGGCGTCCGGGAACAGCTCGAGCAGCGTCTGGATGCGACCGGTGTCGGCGCAGTTCTTCAGGACCAGCCGCCGACCTCCTCCAGCTAGCGTGACCTTGCGAAGAAGGGCGAGATAGGTGCGCGTCCATCGTTCCTTCTGTGCATCGGAGATATCATCGAACAGAACGTACCGGTCGAAGAACTCCTCCGCTCGCCTCGGGAACGAGAACGCGTGCAGGAAAGAAAGAGGGAACAGGCTGGCAAGCGCGAATTCGTCTTCCTGCGGAGCATCGAACGCCAGTGGGATGTTGTCGATCAGCCGCGTCGGGTAGCGTGCCGCGGCCTGGGCCGCCAGCATCCGTTGGATGCGTCCGCGTCCCACCAGACAGAAGCCCGGAGCCATCGCTTGGAACGTCGAAAGAAATCCCAATCGTGGATCCTGGCACATCAGGTTGTGCAGGTGCGTCGTGCCGGAACGCCAGTGCCCGATGATGAAGATCGGGGATGGATGGATTCGTGTGCTGCGAATCTTCGCTCCGTATCGAAGGCGTTCCCAAAGCCGCAGCGGAGCCGTCACAAGCGTCGTGAGCGAAACGAACAGCGCACGAGGGACGTACGCATGATCGATGCCGCCGCTGTGTCGCAGAAGAGACACCCAGCTGCGAAACGATCCGAGCGCAACGGGGTGCTCCATGTTAGAAGGGTGCGAGGGCATTTTCGGCTCCAAGTCCATCGTATCTTCGTGTCGAGGTGTTCGGCGCGGTTCGCGAACGGACATCGTCATCGAACACCATCCTCGATCATGACGAGCCCGAAGATCGTCGTCGAATAGGCGATGCCGCCATCCGGATGCAGGAAGAGCGCCCCCGCCCAATTGTCGTACCCGACCCCTATCCCGACGCGGGTCTTGTAGGCGGTGTCCCCGGTCGCGAAATCGATCGCTATCAGGTACCACTGGGTAACCGGACACGATTCGCTCCGCCAGTACATATAGGCGAGTCCGCTTCCGAACGATAGCTTGAACACGCCGATGCTCTTCTCGGAACTCGCCCACACCTGCTCGCAACGGTACGTGCCGTCGTCTTGTCTGACCACGTCGATGCGGGTGAGACCGGGCTCGGGGCGCGAGCGGGGAAACGTGTGATGTCCCCAGTTGTTCTCCACCAACGCCGAGTAGACGCCGGTGCCGATTCCGTTCGCATCGGCATGTTCGAAGCACGCCGCGCTGATGTCCGTGCCGCTCTTGCCGGCCTCGAACAAGGGCGCGCTGCAGACCGTCACGCCATCTTGCCTGCGGATGGCAAGAAGATGGATGTTCGGCTCGGCATTGTCCGTGATGACGACCAACCCATCGGTCCCACCCATGAGGGAAACGGAGGTCCCCGAGCCTCGTGTGATGTGTCCCGGCTTCTTGTGCGGGCCTCGATCGTATTCGGTCCGCCAGTTGACGACGATGTTCCCGGCATCGTCCACGGTGAGCCGGTACAGCGCACGATCGGAAACGATGAAGACCCCATCCTCGGCGACCGCGAACGAGTTCTCGATGATCTCCCCAACCAGCAGCAACGTGGAGACGGCGCCCGATTCGACAGCCACCGTCCCGACCATGCCCCCGGTCGTCGCGTACCAGTAGTACGCTCCTCTCCAGTCCGGCAGAACCCAGGCGACGCTGTCCCGGTTCGGCCACGCCATGGGAACGACGTAATCCTGAAGGTCGTATTCGCGAACGAGCGCGAACGGCTCTCCCGGTTCCGGAACGGCGACCACTTGAATCGTGTTCTCCGTCGTCGGCACCACCGCGCGATCCTGGTTGTCCAGATAGAAGTACATCCCGGCCCCGATGTACTGCCACGGCAGGATGCCCTGAAGGATCCAGTACCAGGGTCGGGGCGGAAGATCGTACGACGCGAGCTCCTCCAATGAGTCAGGGTCCATGAGTTCGAGCTGGAATCCCCGGCCGTTGCTGTAGACGGCGACGAGCCGGCCGGCGCGGTCGAACGTCACCGTCCCGTATCCGCCGAACCCTTGCGTTCTCGAATGGACTTGCGGATCGATGCCGAGGGGGCCGGCTGCCTCGTAGGCGTCGCTCATCGAGCTGTCGCAGTGCATGTTGTTGCCACGATTCGCCGCCATGAACGGATGTTGAGGAAGGGCGACGTGAGGAATCGAACTCGCCGCCTCCACAGGTTCGAATCGAAGGAAGTCTGCACAGCCCGGGGCTTGCAGCGTGTCTCGATCGAACACGAAGTCCCATAGAACCCGAACGAACTCCCACGGATACAGGGTGCCGTTCGGAATCGGACGGACTGCAGCCGTATCATCCAGAACGCCGGCACCCTTCAGCCCCCAGAAGCACCCCCACACCGCGACGACCAGAACCATCACGATGACGCTTCGCCTGCGAGTCATGGAAGTACCTTACTGCATCGGACGGACGCGGGGCTCGTTTTTCGCAGCGTGCGCGCGGCATTCCTTCCGTCATGTTTGCAAACTGCGTATTGTTGGGTGTCTTCGATCGAGAAGGAGGCGGGTAATATGGAATCACTCGCGAGCGTGGTCGTCAATCAGTTTGACGCCGCATGGGACATGTTGGGCGAGGCAATCCAAGCGATCGATGAAGAGGCATGGCGAGCGGGGGCTCCTAGCCATCTCGTTCCGGCCCGTCTTGTTTACCACATCTTGGAGACGGCCGATTACTACGCGCATCCGGACCTGTCGGCTTTCGAATGGTCCGGGCGATTCGGGGTCGATTGGGAGACCGCGAACGCGGGCAACCTACCGGATCAAGGCACGATTGCTGAGTACCTTCGCGACGTTCGTTCCAAGGTTGCTGCGTGGCTGGTGTCGCACGATGACTCGGGCTTGCTCGCCCCGGACGCGGTCTTCTACGAAGAGGGGATGACTCACCTCGATCGGGCACTCTACGTGTTGCGTCACACGCATCAGCACACCGGCGAGCTGTTCGCCGTTCTGCGCGAGCGCGATATCCCTCGTCCGGCATGGAGATAGAGGAGGAGATCCGGAGTTACCCCTCCATCGGGAAGGATCGGATGGCTCCTGTCATTCGATCGATGCACACGATGTTCCGGTTGGGAATCGCGCTCCAATCCGCGGACAGCTCTTCGAGCGGCTCCGAGGAGACGATCGGGCCGTCCGCCGTCTCGGCCAGAGACAGGGTGAAGTAGTCCGGATCGGTCGTGTGGACGGCTGCAACCCACAGCGCCGCCGGGCCAAGCAAGAACGAGTTGAGACTGGTGAAATCACGGATCGCTCCGTAGACGGCGTCGATCCCCTCGCGAACGCGATGGGCCGCCACGTAGAGCAGCAGCCTATTGAATACCCGCTCCGAATCCGTCCCTGATTCTTCTCCCGATGTCGGAGACGTCGGCAGCGGATCTCGAACCGTTCCGTTGTGGCAGTAGAACCATCGTGCGCCTTCGACCTCGTGTTCGAACGGGTGCGTGTTGTCGATCGTCACGCTGCCACAAGATGCGTTTCGCGCATGCAACAGGAGGACGCGCACGTCGCGGAGCGTCTCGACTTCGGGGTCCTCCCAGCACGGGGTCACACTTTTCACCACGTGGAGCCGGCCGTCCCGTTCGACCACCGCGCCCCAGCCATCTTCGTGAGTTCTCATCCCCAATGAGGTGTTGACCTCGTTGGTCGCGTTGCGACCTTGGGCCATTCGAAGGAACGGATCGATCAAGACGCAACCAGGAGTACCCAGCGGAACAGCGACCATTCGGCACATGAGACCGACATTCTATCACGCGCCGCGTCGGGACTTATCCATTCCACTTGAGGTACTTGCGCCAGACTCGGAGCCAGACGCGTGCGATCGAGTCGATCGCATCAGATAGCGCGGCAATACTCAACGCTCGGAAGTCGACCGTTTGATCAGGCAGACCGGAGCAATCCGCAAGAGAGAGCTGGCCGATGTCGACCCCAGTCGGCACGAATTCGTAAGCAAGCAAGTAGGCGTGCTGGCAGACCGCGTGCATGAAGTGCCCGGTATGATCGTTTCCTTGTCCCCACGTGATCAAGAACGTGCGCGACTCGAGTTCATCTTCGACCGCCGAGAGGATCGACGGACCGTACGTGCCGTCGTCCTGGAACAAAGGATAGCCCCGGGGATCGTAGAAGAACCGATGGTTCGCCGCATCGATGGCGTAGTAGGCCTCCACTTCCTGCTCCCAAACTTCCTCCATCTGCGCGTGAAGGTTCGGCCCGTCCGAGAACGGACGCTTGTCGCAGTGAAACGGCATGTGGGCATCGGCAATGTAGTGGCTGAGCATGAACAGGATGTGAGAGACATGGTTCCCGGTCGGAGAGACGGAGGATCCTTTGTCTTCGACGGCCTGCATCTTCATGTTGTCGATGATGCTGTGGGCCAACGCGTCGCACCGCTCCGGGAGGTTCGTCTTCCGTTCCACGAAGTACGGCTTTCGAAACAGCGGAGACTGCCTTCCGTAGGAGTAGACGAGGCTCGATGTGGGGAGAACTCGGAATTCGTTGAGACCCGATACGGCGGGCGCGAACTTGCGGACATGGCTGGTGCTCATGTCCTTGATCACAGCATCGGGATACCAGGCTCCCTGGATGACGTCGTCGCGATGCTTGCCGAACCATTTCATGAGTTCCTTGGCCACAGCCTTGAGGCCCTTCGTCATCTCCGCATCGTCCAACCGCCGAATCGCTTGGAACGCCAACCACGCGTGCGTGTACTTCTTCATCGGATGCCTCCTTTCCAGCATCTGGAGATCGTTGGCGCTTCGCATTCCCATCATGTCACCGTGCCACACAGAGAACAAGTGACGTGTGATGATGTCTAGGGATATCGTCGTAGGAGAGCCTTCTCCTCATTCCCCGATCGGTCCATGATTCCGGCGCGGTCAGGCCGGATACCACGACTGTCGGTGGGTTGTCCTCTCCTCCGGTTTCGCGGAGAATGGGATTGGCCGACCTGAGTGACTAGGGTTCCGCTGCCAGGCAGGGCTGGTCCGAGCGTCACGAAAGCCGTCGAGCGTAGCACCTGATCGGACAAAAGCCGGGAGGGAGTAGGCCGGCACATGCGCTGTCCGCGATTGCGTCGCGGCAGGAGGTGCTACGATGTCTCAGCTCTCCAGAACCAAGGCCGTTTGGCTGGCTCTGCTCGTCACGTTTCTCTGGGCGACATCCTGGGTTCTCATCAAGAAGGGACTTCAAGAGGTTCCCCCATTGACGTTCGCCGGGCTTCGATACTCCCTGGCCTTCCTTCTCCTCGTTCCCGGCTTGGTTCGCAGACGCGAGCAGGTGCAGAGGCTCAGTCGCCACTCGTGGATCGAGCTGATCGTCCTCGGAGTCGTCTTCTACACGCTGACACAAGGCGGGCAGTTCTTGACCCTCCAGCACTTGGACGCCGTGCCGTTCAGCTTGACGCTCAGCTTCACACCGCTCCTCGTTTCGTTCGCAGGAATCCTTGTGCTCCGGGAGACGCTCCGGCCCCTGCAGTGGATGGGAATCGCACTCTGTTTGCTCGGGGCGGCTGCCTACTTCGGGAGAGTCCATTTCGCCTCGGGCGCCGGATTGGGATTCCTTCTTGCGGGACTCACTCTGGCGGCGAATGCGGCCTCGTCCCTCTTGGGGCGAGCCGTCAACCGCCGTCACGTGATTCCTCCTCTTGTGGTGACACCGATCAGCATGGGAATCGGCGGCATCCTCCTCCTGGGTCTCGGCCTGGCCACGCAGGGACTCCCGAAGCTGTCGGCGTGGAGTTGGGGAATCATCGTCTGGCTGGCCATCGTCAATACGGCGTTGGCCTTCACGCTCTGGAATAGCACGTTGCGGACGCTTCACGCCAGCGAGTCGAGCGCCATCAACAACACGATGTTGATTCAAATTGCAGTGCTCGCTTGGGTCTTCCTCGGGGAATCCCTTTCGCCTCTGCAGATTCTAGGCCTCGGGATCGTTGCGGTCGGGACGTTGCTCGTTCAGGTTCGGAGGTCCGCAGGACCAGCCTGAGGAACGACAAGCAAACGTAACAGCATCGAAAATGCCGGCGCAGGAATCGCATCGACCTCGCACAGAAGCGAAACCGCGGATTTGGACACCTCGTCAAAGATCTCTACTGTTAGGATAGGAAGAATCGGAGGGGAGTATGAAGACGGGACGCATCATTGGGATGATTGTCGGGTCGATCCTCGCGCTGATCGCGCTGGGGGCGCTGTTCGCCGGAGGAGCTCTTCTCTGGGCACACGAGACACTGAGGGATGAGGGTGGGTTCTTCAACAGCCCGTCGTATCACTTGGAGGCCGCCGGGGCTGCCATTGTCGCAGACGGAATCGATCTGGCGTCTCATCCCGGAGATTGGTGGCCATCAAGGGTCGAAGCGACGGCGCGCTTGGATGTCCAAGCCTCAACAGGGAGTGCGATTTTCGTCGGCATCGGCTCACAAGAGGATGTCGACAGCTACCTGCAAGGAGTCGCTCACAGCGTTGTTCGACGCCTCGGTGATCGGTGGAATGATGTCCGTCTGGAAGAGGAGCCTGGTTCGAGTCCCGCGCTTGCACCGGCGGACGCCGGCATTTGGGCTGCGTCCATGCAAGGCGAAGGCGAGCAGACGCTGACGTGGGATCTCCAACCCGGGAAGTGGGCCGTCGTCATGATGAATGCCGATGGGTCCGAACCGGTTTCGGTCACGGCTATCGCCGCAATGCGGATCCCTGTCTTGTATCCCATCAGCATCGGATTGCTGGCCGCAGGCGTCTTGCTGGCAGCGATCGCCGCCTTGTTGTTGGTCGCGGCAACGCGGTCCGTACGGCCTGCTGAGCTCTCACCTGCCGCAGGAAGCATCCAAGGAAGGTATCCGATCACGGTCACAGGAACTCTGGACGAGCCGCTGAGCCCTGTCCTCTGGTTGATCAAGTGGTTCCTGTTGATCCCGCACTACTTCGTGCTGGCTGTGCTGTGGGGGGCCTTTGTGGTCCTAACTGTGATCGCTTGGCTCGCGATCCTGTTCACGGCGCGCTACCCCAAGGGGATCTTCGACTTCAACGTCGGCGTGTTGCGCTGGTCGTGGAGAGTCGCGTACTACGGCTACAGCACACTGGGCACAGATCGCTATCCACCGTTCACATTGAGGGACGTCGCGTATCCTGCCCGGCTCGATGTCGCCTATCCCGAACGCCTCTCGCGCGGTTTGGCGCTCGTCAAGTGGTGGTTGCTCGCGATCCCACACTACATCATCGTCGGATTGTTCACGAGCGGGATCTGGACTTGGACTTTCGGAAGTCACGCGCCAGATCACGCGGCAATGCGGGCCGGAGGAGGCCTTATCTTCATCCTCGCTGTCATCGCCGGCTTCGTGTTGTTGTTCACAGGCCGATATCCGCGAGGGTTGTTCGACCTTCTGATGGGATTGAATCGGTGGGCCCTGCGCGTGGGCGCCTACGTCGCCTTGATGCACGACGACTACCCCCCATTCGCGCTCGACATGGGAGGAGAAGAAGCAGGAGGCGACGCGCCCGAAGACTGAGTGGCGCAACTCCCACCCTCGGGCCTATTGGTTCTGTCGGGAGGGAGATGGAGCGTCCGTACTGGTGCCGATCCTTCGCAATTTGCGCAGATCGGTCTTGACGAGGCGATGAGCCGTTGCGATGGAGACCCCTTGCATCCGTGCGATCTGACGATAGCTCATCCCCCGTTGGTGAGCCTTCTTCATGTGGGTGATCCGATCGATCCTATCGGGTTCTTCCACGAGAGCGCCGTTGACCGATGTGAATCCGAACGGCACGCGCCCTCTCCATGTTCCGGTCTCTGTTCGGTTCATGACCCGCTGGTGGCTTCGTTCGACGTCAATGCGTCGCTGGAACTCCGCCAATCCGCGGATGATGTTGTTGGAGTCCTCGCTCTCGCTCGGCACCAACTCAAGCGAGTCTTCTCCGTTGTGATGGACGCAATGGAACTCGATCCCGTCGTCAATCCACCGATCGAGGGAGGCGACAGCGTCCTCAGCCGAGGAGAAGACATGCTCGGGACGACTGACGAGGATTCCATCTGCGTCTCCCGAGCGGAGCCTCGCCATGACGTCGCTTCCCACCGTTCGGTCCTCAAACGGCCTGCGGATGCGGTCATCCGTTTCGACAACGAATGCAATCATCCTCAGACCTCGCTGACGGCAGTAGCTGCGCATGGATTTTTCGACTCCGGTGCGCCCCGTGCGGCCAGTTCCGATCCGACTCCACGGAAACGGGCGGTAATAGGCAATCAGTCGCTTCGTCATTCCACGTTCACCTGACATGCGCCATCGACAGTCCGCAGTCTAGCCCTCGGTCGATGCTTCTTTCAACAAGAAGGGCAGGCCCGGAGGCCTGCCCTCAGTTTGGCTGCTAGTCGCTGCTTGCGAGAATCCAGATAAGTCGCTAGATCAGTCCCTTGTCGATCAGCCATTCGCGTGCGACTTCCTCCGGCTCGCGCAAGTCGTTGTCGACATCAGCGTTGAGTGCCGTCATCTCGGCACGCGCTTCAGCAGGATCGCTGGGGAATGCCGCAATCAAATCGTTGAGCGCCGTTTCGATGCCCGGATACTGATCGAGAACGTCTTGTCGAACGACCGGGGACAGATCGTACGGCGGCCAGAAGTTCTCGTCGTCCTGCAGAACGACCCAGTCGTACTTGGCAACGATCGGATCCGTTCCGAACACGACGGTTGCGTCGACCTCGCCGGTAATCAGTGGCTCGAACGTCCCCCCGGCTAGTCTCGTCTCGATGACGCCCGGCTGGAACGCGAAGTCGTAGTGAAGCTGTAGACCGAGGACGCCGTCCGGACGAGCATAGAACTCGAACGTACAACAGAATGGGACATTCCCGTCATTGGCGTTCACATAATCGGCGAACTGCGACAGTGTGTAGATGTCGTTGTCCTCGGCGAACTCCTTGGTGACAGCAATGGCATACGTGTTGTTGCACCAGATCGGCTCCAACCAGGTGAGGCCGTTGGCCGCATCGTAGTCTCGCGCCTTCTGGTACATCTCGAGCGGCGTCTCGTTTTGATACGTGTGTCCGCCTTCCGGGAACAAGAGCCATCCGTTCCCCGTGTAGCACATAGCCACATCCACATCTCCGGAAAGCATCGCCTCTCGAAGGACGGTCGTATTCATGCCTGTCCGCAGATCCACGTTGTAGCCCCGGTCTTGCAGCAACAGGTACATCAGGTTCCCGACTACGTACTGCTCGGTGAAGTTCTTCGCACCGATCACGATGTCCGCGGCCACGGCCGTCAGGCCCAGACCTAGGATCAATCCTAGAACGATCATGCATTTCGCAAAGCGCATCCATTCCTCCTTGTTGATTCGATATCCGATCCATGTGCCGGATGGCACGTCGGTTCTATTCAGGCTCTCCCCGACAGATGCGGGGCCAACAATCAGCAGTCTCGCAACCGACCCTGTCTATGGGCCGTCTGCAGCCACGACACGGCGAGCCGTACGGTTCCCCTCTCGGGGCGTCGATCGAAGCAGGCCGCGCGGTGTCATCCAGCGCTCCGTCTCCCCAAGGACCGCGTCCAATGCAATCGCCAACGCAGCAGCAGGAGCGGCCCCCTGTAGGACCATCTGAACAACGTTGACGGCAAGGCCGGTTGTGATCAGGGAACCGAGACCAATCCCTCCGATCATGCCGGCAACGGCAGCCGTTCCAACATTCACGACCGTGGAGGTTCGAATCCCGGCAACGATCACCGGCCTGGCCAATGGGAGCTCCACTCTCGTTGTCACTTGAAGACGAGACATTCCCATCCCACGAGCCGCCTCTTTGACAGGTGGGCTGACCGATCGGATACCCGCGTAGGTGTTGCGTACGATCGGCAATAGCGCGTAAACGAACAGACCAACGACGGCAGCACGGAACCCCGACCCGATGGCCAGCGAGGCGATCGCCAATAAGGCCAGCGTGGGGACAGTTTGCCCGATGTTGACCACTCCCATCAGGGGTGTTCCGAACCAGCGAAGCGCCTTGCGCGACACGAGGAAGCCGATGGGAACTCCGATCAGGATGGCCAGCCCTTCCGCCACGACAACGAGCTGGAGATGTTGAACCGTCGCGATGAGAACCTCACCGGCAGTCGGCATGCGGTAGATGCCGACCGTTCGCAAACTCGTCATCCAGACCGTCAGACCGGCTAGCGTGACGATCAGGACAACAGGAATCACGAAGCGCTTCATTCGTCGTCCTCCCCACTCTCGGCCAGGACAGCGCGAATCGCAGCAAAAGTGAGAAGACCGACGAGATGCAGGTCGTCGTCAAGCACGGCAACGGAGCCGGTGGCACTGGCAAGCATCATCGACAGCGCCTCATTGAGAGGCGTGCGCGGTGAGGCTGTCGTGACCGCGGGCGTCAGCGCCTCCGCCAGACTCGACGCTGTCTCCAAGTCTTCGCGTTCGACCCATCCTTGGAATCGTCCGGTCTCGTCCAATGCGGCGACCCACTGCCTGCGTCGTTCATCGAGAAGAGAAACGGCCTCTTCCACGCTGTCGTCGACCCGAATCGTCGTCTTGGGCATCGTCATGACGTCGCGCGCACGGAGGAGGCGGAGGCCCTTGAGAACCCGATCGGCGCCGACGAAGTCTCTGACGAACCGCGTCTTGGGCTCGGCGAGGAGCGTAGCCGGTTCGGCGTACTGCACGAGCTCGCCGTCCTTCATCAGCGCGATCGTGTCTCCTAGCTTGATGGCTTCGTCGATATCGTGAGTGACGAATGCGATCGTCTTCCGCAGGCGTTCTTGGATCTTCAGGAATTCACCCTGCAACTTGTGCCGCGTGATCGGATCGATCGCACCGAACGGCTCGTCCATCAGCAGAATCGGAGGATCGGCTCCGAGACACCGGGCCACCCCGACACGTTGCTGCTGCCCGCCCGAAAGCTCGGACGGGTAGCGATCCAGGAACGTATCAGGCGACATGCCCACCAGTTCGAGTAACTCGCTCGCCCGCTTCCGCCGCCTGTTGCGTGGCCAGCGCTTGAGCATCGGCACCGTGGCGATGTTCTGAGCCACAGTCAGATGGGGGAACAGCCCGATGTTCTGAATCGCATATCCGATGTCGCGACGTAGGTCGTTGACGTTTCGCTGTTGCGTGTCTACGCCGTTGATCGTGATCGTTCCACGGGTGATCGGAATGAGCCGGTTGATCATCTTGAGGCTCGTCGTCTTGCCGCATCCGGACGGTCCCAGGAAGACACAGAACTCACCCTCGGAGATCTCGAGGGAGAGATCCTTGACGGCTTCCGTGCCGTCGGGATAGACCTTGGAGACGCTGTTCAACCGTATCAATGCGACCTCCCGATGCGGATTCCCTTGGG
>CAZXQL010000001.1:0-51358 GCA_964643395.1 uncultured Thermotogae bacterium | reverse complement strand
GTTCCAGTTCGATTCGACACGCACGGTCCCAGCGCCATCAAGTCGATGCACACGAAGGGTGCGGCCCTCCGTGTCATTTGTGACGGGAAGCTGGGATATGCAACGGCGACCGACTTCTCGCGTCCCGACAGCGTGGTCGAAGCAGCGACGGCGACCGCAGCCTACGGTGACACGGCGAATCTCGAGTTTCCGGAGACGCCTCCCGACCTATCGGACGGCAGTGACGTTTCGAAGATCGCATCCCTCTCCGCCGACGCATTGATGCAGTTGGGCGAGAAGATCCAGCGGATCGTCCAGCGCGCCGGAGAGGATGTCGAAGCTGACGTCCGCGTCGAGAAGGTTGTCGACCGGGTTCGCATCGCCAACACCGGCGGACTGGATGTCGAGGAATCGGCGGCCCTGATCCGCGTGGAGATCGAGGCAACGCGTACACGCCCCGACGACATCTATGTCGTTGCGGACAGCGTTCAGGCAACGTCCGACGCCCTGACTCCTGACTCGGCCACGCAACGGGTCGTCCGCCTGTTGGAACTGGGACAGAAGACAGTGCCGGCCCCTCGAGGTTCCCTGCCCGTCGTCTTCACCCCGGCCGGGGCGGTTGCCGTTTTCTTGCCGCTCTTGATCGGGCTCGACGGGAAGGCAGCTTTGCTCGGCCTGTCCCCGCTTCGCGACAAGCTGTCCCAACCGATCCTCGACCGCAGACTCAATCTCGTGGATGACGGTCGCATCCCGGGGGGCATGCGGACGTCCTCGTTTGACGACGAAGGCGTCGAGTCGAGCCGGACGAGCCTGGTCGAAGATGGTGTGCTTTCGACGTTCTACTACGACCTGAGGACGGCTGCGCTGGCGGGAACATCCTCGACGGGCAACGGGTACAAGGGGGGAATCACCAGCGCTCGCAACTTCCGGCCGGCCACGTCGTCGTCGATCAGCCACTTCGTGGTCGGAGAAGGGGCGGCGTCACAGGAGGAGATGATCCGTGACATCAAAACGGGACTCCTGGTCGATAGCGTGCTCGGTCTAGGGCAAGGGAACCTGAACGCGGGGGACTTCTCCAACAACCTGTCCGCTGCGTTCCTGATTGAAGATGGACACGTCGTCGGCCGGGTCAAGAACGCGATGATCGCCGGGAACAGCTACGACCTTCTTCGCGACCACCTCATCGGCGTGGGCAACGACAGCGCATGGCTGTACGGACGGTTCCGAAGCCCATCGATCGCGCTCGATGGCGTGAAGGTTGCAGCCGGCTAGCGGAGGAAGTACCGATTCGGGACAGGAAGCGGAGATGAACGAAACGGGGCACTGGAAGGCGCGATTCTTCATCATCTGGACAGGGCAGCAGTTCTCGTTGGTCGGGAGTGCGGCGGCGCAGTTCGCGTTGATCTGGTGGCTGACGCTCCAGACGGGCTCAGCTACCGTACTTGCGACGGCGTCGCTCGTCGCCTTCCTGCCGGGCATCTTCCTTGGACCGTTCATCGGCGCACTGATCGATCGCTGGAATCGACGCGCCGTGATGGTGGTATCCGATTCGTTCATTGCGATTGTCTCACTGTGGCTCGCATACATGTTCTGGATCGGCGCGATGCATCCCTGGCATATCTACGTCGTCATGCTGGCCCGTTCGTTGGGACAGACGTTCCACAGCCCGGCGATGGCCGCTTCGACGACGCTGATGGTTCCTGCAAAGCACTACACCCGCGTCAGCGGACTGAATCAGACGATCAACGGAGCCTTGAACATCATCGGGGCCCCGCTTGGCGCGCTCCTGCTCGCCCTGATGCCGCTCTACGGCGTGATGCTCGTTGACCTGGGAACAGCCGCCTTTGCCGTGGTTCCGCTCCTATTCCTCGTGATTCCTCAGCCGTCGCGCGAGCACGTCGACGCGATCAAGGCGCGTACATTTCTCGCCAACACGCTCGAAGGACTGCGGTTCGTGGCTGGTTGGCCGGGGCTCATTGCTCTCTTGACGATCGCCTCGATCATCAAGATCGCTCTGATGCCCGCCTTCTCACTGGCGCCGTTGCTCGTCTACCAGCACTTCGGCGGCGACGCGGCACAGCTCAGCTTGTTCGACGCTATCGTCGGCTCGGGCATGATGCTGGGCGGCCTGTTGCTCGGTGTGTGGGGCGGATTCAAGCGTAAAGTCCTCACGATGATGCTCGGACTCGTCAGCCTCGGCCTCGCAAGCATCGTCCTCGGCCTGACGCCGCCGACCATGTTCTGGCTCGGCCTCGTGAGTGTGTTCTTTGTCGGGTTCGCGGTCTCGATGGTGGACGCCCCGATCAGCGCCATGTTGCAGGCGACGGTTCCCGCGCAGATGCAGGGGCGTGTCTTCGGACTTCTCGGCAGCCTCTTCTCGTTCACCACGCCGATCGGTTTGATGATCGCAGGCCCGGTTGCCGACGTGACGGGTGTTCCGTTCCTGTTCCTACTTGCAGGCGTGCTATGTACGGTCACCGCACTGGGAGGGCTGCTCGTGCGGCCGCTGCTCCGCATCGAGGACCAGAAGGCGTCCGTCAATGGACTCGAAGCTGCTCCTGCGCCCGCCGGCACTACCGATTGATCGTGTGGATCGCTCTTCCCAGCGCGTTTTCGGCGGCTTCCTTCAAGCCTTCCGGAAGCGTCGGATGGGGATGGACGGCGTCGGCGATCGCCTCGAGCGTTAGTCCGTTCTGCACCGCGACCGCTGCTTCGGAAATGAGATCCGACGCCTCGGCTCCCACGATCTGAACACCGAGGATCCGGTGATCGGCTGCGTCCGCGACGACCTGGAAGAACCCGTCCGGCTCCCGCATGCCCAGCGCTTTGCCGAGCGCGGCGAACGGGAACCGCCCGACGAGGATATCGTTTCCCGCTGTCTTGGCCTTGGACTCGGATAGGCCGACCGAGGCAACCTCCGGATCGGTGAAGATGGCTTGAGGGATGAGGTCGGCATCGTAGGTGTGCTCGTTCCCCGCCAGCGTCTCGGCGACGAAGATCCCGTCCATCGATGCCTTGTGGGCGAGCATCGGTCCGGCGATGAGATCGCCGATCGCATAGACGTTCCGGGCCGTCGTTCGAAGCTCTTCATTGACACAAACGAACCCGCGCTGGTCGGTTTCCACGCCGGCGACTTGGAGTTCGAGATCGCGGCTCCGCGGGCGTCTGCCCACGGCGACCAAGATGCGATCGACGACGTGGTCCCCGCTGTCTTTCGTATGCAGAAGGAGGGCGCCATCCCGTTCCTCGAAGGACTCGGCCGCCGTGCCGGTGAGAACTTGGATGTCGAGCTTCGCGAGGGATCGCTTGAGCGTCGCCACTGCGCGGCGGTCCAGATCGACCGTCGACAGAATCTCCGGCAACAGCTCGATCACGACGACCTGCGAGCCGAGCCGCCGGTAGATGGTGGCCAGTTCGAGACCGATCACGCCGCCTCCGATGACGGCCAAACGTTCCGGGATCTCGGGCAACTCGAGCGCATCGTCCGACGACCAGATGCCGGGATGATCGAACGGGAACGGGGGAATCTCGACAGCGTCGGATCCTGTTGCCAGAACGATGTTCGCCGCGTCGAGGGTCTCTCCCGTGGACAGGGCGATCGACTGTGGGCCGGCCAGCCGCGCGCGCGCGCGGTAGACCTGCGCGCCATTCTTGTCCAGAAGGGTCTCGATCCCCCCCACGAGGTTCGACACGACCTCGCCCTTCCACGTCGCCAACCTCGTCAGGTCGATTCGAGGCTGTGAAAACGTGATGCCGATCGTCGAAGCCTCATGCGCTTGGGCGAGCAACTTCGTCGCCGAGTAGAGCGCCTTGGTCGGAATGCATCCGCGTGTGAGGCATGTTCCACCCAACGCATCTTCCTCGATCAACGCGACGCGAAGCCCCAACTGCGCTGCGCGAATCGCGCAGACGTAGCCTCCAGGTCCTCCGCCGATGATGCCGAGATCGATCGTCATGATGATGCCCATACGGTAGCCCCGGCGGCGGCGGTGCGCAACCGGCGTCGCGCGGATGGTGTCCGCCGAGGCCGACGGATACACTAGACAGCGCCGGCGGGCGAAGGAGGCATCGTGAAACTGTTCATCGACACGGCGAACGTGTCCGAGATTCGTGAGATGGCGTGGCTGGTGGACGGCGTGACGACCAATCCGTCGCTGGTGGCCAAGGAGAAGCGACCGTTCCGCGACATCATTGCCGAGATCTGCACGATCGTCGACGGCCCCATCAGCGCGGAAGTCACCGGAATGGATCCCGACGCGATGGTCACGGAGGCGAGAGTGCTGGCAGCGATTCACGACAACGTCGTCATCAAGATACCGATGACGGAAGCCGGGATGAAAGCGGTGACGATCCTGACTGGCGAAGGAATCCGCACCAACGTCACGCTCGTCTTCTCGGCCAACCAGGCGATGCTGGCGGCCAAGTGCGGCGCCAGCTTCGTGTCCCCGTTCGTCGGCCGCATCGACGACATGGGGGGAGACGGGATGGGGCTCGTCGCGGAGATTCAAGAGTGCTTTCAGAACTACGTCTTCCCGACGGAGATCCTGGTGGCGAGCGTTCGCCACCCCCGACATCTGCTCGACGCGGCCCTCCTCGGCGCCGACATTGCCACGGTCCCGTACGCCATCCTCAAGAAGGCGTTCTACCATCCGCTCACCGATCTCGGCATCGAGCGATTCCTCAAGGACTGGGAAGGAGTTCCCCGATGATGTTCACGGAGAAGCGAGGGACCCGGGACGCCTACGGGGAGACGCTGGCCGAACTGGGACATGAGGACCCGCGCATCGTCGTCTTGACCGCCGATCTAGCCGGATCGACCAAGACCGACTTGTTTGCGGCCCAGCACCCCGATCGGTTCTACGACATGGGCGTGTCCGAAGCGAACATGCTCGGGACTGCCGCAGGGCTCGCGATGTCCGGCTTCCGGCCGTTCGTCTCCACGTTCGCCGTCTTCGCGACGGGCAAGATCTGGGAGCAAATCCGCCAGGTCGTGGCGTATCCCAAGACGCCGGTCCGCATCGTCGCCACGCATGCGGGGCTCACAGTGGGCGAAGACGGGGCCAGCCACCAGATGCTGGAAGACATCGGCAACATGCGCACCTTGCCCAACATGAGCGTCATCGTGCCTGCCGATGCGGTCGAGGCGGCGAGCGTGACACGCTTCGTTGCCGGTCATGACGAAGGTCCGGTCTACGTCCGTCTCGCGCGGGCCGCGTTTCCCGTCATTCACGACGAGGAGCATCGATTCGAGTTCGGAAACGCGGAGATCGTGGCCCAAGGAGGGGATGTCACCATCACAGCCTGCGGGCTGATGGTATCGGTCGCTCTCGAGGCAAGCGACGTGCTCGCCGCGGACGGCATCGACGCCGAAGTCATCAACGTCTCCACCATCAAGCCGCTCGATCGGGAGACGATCCTCGCCTCGGCGCGGAAGACCGGCGTTGTCGTGACCGCGGAGGAACACCAAATCACGAACGGCCTCGGCAGCGCCGTTTGCGAACTGCTGTCGGAGGAGCTGCCCACTCCGGTGGTTCGCGTGGGTGTAGACGATCGATTCGGGCAATCCGGCGACGCCGACGCCCTCCTCGCTCACTACGGACTCGACGTCGATGGACTCGTCGTCGCGGTCAAACAGGCGCTGACCAAGAAGGCGCGGTAGATCGGGTCGATCCGGACGGCGCCCCGCCTTCTGCCGCCGTCAAGCCTCCGCGCCGCCTTCCCCGAAGGCCGTGATCAGTTCGTCCGCCAGTCGATCCCGATTGCTGACCTTGACGCGGAACAGGCGCAGCTCCTGACGGATGCGATGCACGAGCGGATGGTTCAGCGTGGCGTGGGTCGCGATGAGGAGTCCCGCATCGGAGGCGAGCGCGTCTTCGACGACGGGGACGAATCCGGGCGACAAGAGCTCCATCGGCGCGAATTCGTCGATCACGACGACCCGTCCGGATCGGATGGCCGCCTCGACGGCGGGAATGCCGATGTCGTCCATCGCCGCCGAATTCACCGTGTACTTCCCAACCCGGGGACCGACGCGCTGATGGATGTGAGCGAGAATGCCCTCCCGGCCGGAGCCGATGTCGATCAAGCGGAAGCCCACCCGTCGACCGCACACGAGGGTCTCCTTGACGACGAAGCCGCCGAATCTCGACGGTGCCGACTCGATGACACGCTCGATCAGCGTGGTCTTCCCGACGCCGGGACGTCCGGTGACGGCGATGCGCTCCTTGATCCCCATTTCGCTCGATTCTATCCTATTCCTATGCACACAATGGACGAAGGCCGAATCCATCGCTCATGGACCGCTCTCATTCTCGAGGAGCATCATCGGCATCCATCCATGACGGCGGGCGATCTTCGCAAGTTGGTGTATCAAGGGTGCTTCGGCGGCGATCACCTGTTGCGAGACCCGAGCGCGTTCGCCCGTGCACTGGCGGAGGAGTGGGACGGTGTGATCTCCTTGGGCTCGCGCGAGATGGCGCTTCAACCCGTTCATCCGTCGGGCCGGGTCGCCCGCCTCCATCTCGGCCCCTGCAAGGCGATGGGGCTTTCGTGCGCCGAGATGACGCGGCTGTTGGTCGATCAGCCGTTGAAGCGAGGCCGGCAAGACGCCTACGAGTGGGCATGGGCGGCGGTGCTTCACAGCGCCCGTATGGGAGAGATTCCCTTCTCAGTCGGTGAATTGACGGACGTCGAGCTGTCCGGTCAGATCGGACATCACAGTGCGAACTACGGGCCCGCCGCCTACCGAATCCTCAACGACACGGGCTATCCTGCGACACGGGAACTCCTATGCCGAGCCGGAATCCTGCGATAGGCAACGAGGAAGGCCGGTGGATCGGTCATCTGGATATGGATGCGTTCTTCGCTGCCGTCGAGCAACTCGATCATCCGGAATACCGCGGACGCCCCGTGATCGTCGGGGGACTCGGCCCTCGGGGCGTCGTGTCGACGGCATCGTATGAGGCCCGTCCCTATGGCGTGCACAGCGCACTTCCCACGGCCGTTGCGCGCAGGCTGTGTCCGGACGGAATCTACGTGACTCCACGATTCTTCAGATATCGCGAGATCTCGGAAGAGGTCCGCGAGATCCTGCAGCGCTTCTCTCCTGTCATCGAGGCGATCTCGCTGGATGAGGCGTTCTTCGACCTTTCGCACCACGGCCCCGATTTCGAAGCGGTCCGAACAGCGGCTGCGACCATCAAGCGGGACGTTCGGATGGAGACGGATCTCACCTGCTCGGTCGGATTGGCCCCCAACCGCTTTCTCGCGAAACTGGCCTCCGAACTCGACAAGCCTGACGGATTCAAAGTGATCGACCCTGCAAGGATCCACGACGTCCTCGATCCCATGCCGGTCGAGCAGATCTGGGGCGTCGGGAAGGTGACGGCCAAACGATTGACCGGATTGGGCTTCCTGCGGGTCAAGGATCTCAGGCTCGCGCCGGTCGAACTCCTCGTGCGGGAACTGGGCTCGATGGGACGGCGCTTGCATCAGTTGGCGTCCGGAATCGATGACACCCCGCTGTCCGGTGAGGTCGACTCCAAATCGATCTCTCGGGAGACGACGTACTCATTCGACGTGACGGACCCGGCCGAGATGGAGGACGAAGTGCGCCGCCTGGCCGGGCAGGTTGCGCGATCGCTTCAGGCGGAACATCTGATCTGCCGCGTCGTTCGCATCAAGGTGCGCTATCCCAGCTTCAAGACGATCACTCGGCAGACGCAGCTGACGGTCGGCACGGATTCTCCCCAGGTGATCGAGTCCCTGGCGCTGGAGTTGCTGCGCAAGCGCGTTCCAATCGACGAACGAGGAATCCGGCTCCTTGGTGTCGGTCTCGGGGGCATTGCCGAGCCGGTTGCTCGGCAGCTGCTGCTGTTCCCCGATTGGGGCTAGAGAACATGGTTCCTGCATGTGGACTGCGTCTTGCCGAAGCCGGACAACTCTCACCCGCAAGCGTGTTCGATTCGATTGCCGCGCGCACGCGCTCGCGTAGGGTGTGGGAGAGGTGATCTTGATGCGACGGTGGTTCGTCCTTGCTGTATTGGTCGCGTGTGCGGTCACGTGGACCGCGACGGCCATCCCCTTGTGCGAGTATCGATCTCCGAAGACGGACATTTCCAATCTGACGTTGAATTTCTCGTACGAATACCACAACGACCCCTACGGAATCGAGGCGCGCGACGCGAGTCAGGGGCAGTTCGGCGTCAACTACGTGCGTCTGTTCGACATCCCGGAATACGGATTCGACCTGTCCTTCACGAACAACATGACCGTATCCGCGGAAGACGTGTCGACCTACACGATCGACGCCGACGGCAACTACAAGCGGTACTTCTCGAGCGAGGAGGACGTCTTTGCGTACGCCGGCGGTCGGCTGCGCAGCTCATCCTCGTTCCAGAAACTGGGGTTGTCGTTCGATTTGGGTCTGGGGACGGGGCGGTTCACCGACGTCACCCCGATGGCCAAGGCAACCCGCATCGATGATTACCTCGTCAATCGTGGTTCGCTCACCGACCATCTTCATGCGGTCGATCTGCAAATCCTCGCGGTCGAGATCGGTAGTGCCGGATCGTACGAATCCGTCTCGGAATTGCTCGCCGTCATCCAGGAAGTCATCGAAAACTCAGGGATGGTCAAGCTGGGCGGGCTGGACGCGCTGGACATTTCCGAGATCACGCGCCTCATCCAAAAGGAGGGATTCTCCCGGTACTGCGGGTGGGACGTGAAGTTCGGGCTGGGCTACGAGCTGCTCGACCCGTCAGGCGGGGAGAACGACCTTTTGTTCTCCGGAGCCTTCAACTACGCTCTTGCATCGACGCCGAAGGCTCAATTGTTGTTGCAGGGCTCCTTCTCCGGCCCTCCCGACTTCCTGACGACGAATCGAATCGACTTCACCGGATCGTATGATTATTACCTTTCGGATCTCGTATCGATCGATGCGACCTATGACTTCTCGCGTGAAACGTGGGGCGGACAACCCACCGACACCCATCAGATGACGGTCAACCTCCAACTGACCCCCGTGGACACGGCCAGCGTCGTCGCGAGCCTGTACCTCGAATTCAGGCCGTACTACCTGGAATGGAACACGGACTTCAAGCTGTCGATTCAGATGGATCTGTTGTAGGCGTCGTTGGTTCGAGCAGCGACTCGATGACTTCGGTCATGATGGGGTCCTTCAGAAGCTTCATGGCCTGCCGGGGGTCGACGAACCGAACCTCGGCGATCTCGTCCGGATTCGGCGAGAGCTCGCCCCGAAGCGCAACCCGATAGAAGAACTGCGTCCAGTGCAGTCGCGTATGCTCCCCCAACTTGGAGCGAACGGCCAGCAGGGAGAGAATCTCTCCTGTGACGCCCAGTTCCTCCGTGATCTCGCGCAACAGCCCGTCGGCCGGTCCCTCGCCGAATCGAACGAAGCCGCCGGGAAGCGTCCAGCGATCCTTGGTCAGCCCGCGGCTTCCCTTCAGCACGAGCAGCCGATCCCCCTGCAGGAACACGCCCTCGGTGACGATGCGCGGCATGGTGGCGTGGACCGACTCGCGGACCAGATCGGTCACGTGTGGATCCGTCGGAGCGGCGTCCTTGCTGAGCCACTCGGCGGGATGTTTCTCGAGAAACGGAACGCAGTAGACCACATCAGTCGCCGCCAACGGAGCGATCTCGTCGAAGCGGAACGGGATTTCATCCCGCGTCGGCAAGTCAAGTTCGCCGTCCCTACGAACCAGGAAAATCCTGCCGTCGGATTCGATGTAGTAGCGTTGTGTCATGGGATGCCATTGTACGCGACACGTCGCGCTCCTCGAAGTTGAGAGCCTTCGCACCGTAACGGATAATGTGGCGCCGGCCCGTTCTTGCAGGCCGATCTGTCCAATCAGGAGGCGCGACCAGCGTGTACAAGATTCTCAGCAAACGAACGCTCGGACCCGGCATCCGCGAATACGTCGTTGAAGCTCCCGATGTCGCTCGTGTGGCCAAAGCAGGGCAATTCATCGTCCTGAGGCTGCATGAGCGCGGAGAGCGGATTCCGTTGACCATCGTGGAGTGCAATCCCGAGACAGGCGGCGTGACCCTGGTGGTTCAGGAAGTCGGCAAGAGCACACGGGAGATGGGAGATCGATTCGGCGAGGGAGACACCATCCTCGATTTCGCCGGGCCGCTCGGCACTGCGACCGAGATCGAGATGTATGGAACCGTCATTTGCATCGGCGGGGGGCTCGGCATTGCGCCTCTATATCCGATCGCCCGTGACCTCAAGCTCGCGGGCAACGAGCTCATCGGCATCATCGGCGCCCGCAACAAGGAACTGCTGTTCTACGAGGATCGGATGGCCTCCGTCTGCGACGAACTGATCGTGATGAGCGATGATGGATCGGTCGGTCGAAAAGGGTTCGTGTCGGATCCGTTGAAGGAGATCCTCGAATCCGAACGTGCGATTGCCCGGGTGTGGGCGATCGGCCCCGCGATCATGATGAAGGTGTGTGCAAACGTCACGCGACCGTATGCTGTGCCGACGATCGTCAGCCTGAACTCTGTCATGATCGATGGGACAGGCATGTGCGGCGGCTGCCGGGTCAACGTAGGCGGCGTCGCCAAGTTCGCTTGCGTGGACGGCCCGGAGTTCGATGGGCACAAGGTCGACTTCGACCTTCTGATGTCGAGGCAGCGGTACTACCACGAGGAGGAAGCCTGCGCCATGGATCAATACATGTCCAAACACGCCGAAGGGGGGAAGTCGTGATCCAGGAAACGCAGACCCCGATGCGAGAACAGCCCTCCTCCGAGCGGATCCACAACTTCGACGAGGTGCCCCTCGGCTACACGCCCGACGAAGCGGTGCAGGAGGCCGAGCGCTGCCTCCAATGCGTGCACGCGCCGTGCGTCAAGGGATGCCCGGTGGGCATCGACATCCCCGGCTTCATTCAGCACATCAAGAACCGCCAATTCGGGGACGCGATCGCTGTGATCAAGGAAGACAACGCTCTGCCCGCCGTCTGCGGTCGTGTCTGCCCGCAGGAGAATCAGTGCCAAGGCGTTTGCACGTTGGCCAACCGCTTCGAACCCGTGGCGATCGGGCGGTTGGAGCGCTTCTGCGCCGACTGGGAAGCCGACAATGAGGCATGTCGCGTCGAGGTCCAGCCCGACACAGGCAAGCGGATCGCCGTCATCGGAGCCGGGCCGGCCGGACTGACGGTGGCCGGAGAAATGCGACGTCGCGGCCATGCGGTGACGGTCTTCGAGCTGCTTCACGTGGCCGGCGGCGTCTTGATGTACGGGATCCCGGAATTCCGGCTTCCCAAGGCGATCGTGCAGCGCGAGATCCGCGCTCTCTGCGACATGGGCGTCGACATGGAAGTCAATCAGGTCATCGGCCGTACGCAGACCGTTCAGGGACTGCTGGAGAGCGGCTATGACGCCGTGTTCATCGGGACCGGAGCCGGTCTGCCGCACTTCCTCGGCGTCCCCGGTGAGAACCTGAACGGCGTATTCTCCGCCAACGAGTTTCTCACACGCACGAACCTCATGAAGGCGTACCGTTTTCCCGAATACGATACCCCGATCAAAATCGGTCGCCGGGTCGTCACGGTCGGGGGAGGCAACGTCGCGATGGATGCGTCGCGGACGGCGCTTCGTCTGGGGGCGGAGGAGTCCGTCATCGTCTACCGGCGTTCCGAAGCCGAACTGCCGGCGCGAGCCGAAGAAGTCCATCACGCCAAGCAGGAAGGGATCCAGTTCAACCTTCTCGCGAACCCGATCGAGTTCTTGGGCGAGGATGGCGACCTGCGGGGAATCCGCTGCATTCGGATGGAGCTTGGAGAGCCCGACGAATCCGGACGCCGCCGTCCCGTCCCCATCGAGGGGTCCGAGTTCGAGATCGAAGCGACCACCGTGGTGATCGCTGTCGGGAACGGTCCGCATCCGCTGATCCCGCAGAGCACGCCGCACCTCGATCTGAACCGATGGGGCAGCATCGTGGCTGACCCTGAAACGGGGCTGACCAGCATCCGCGGTGTGTATGCCGGCGGGGACATCGTGACGGGCGCGGCCACCGTGATCGAGGCGATGGGAGCCGGAAAGCGAGCGGCCGCCGCCATGCACGCGTTCCTGAACGGCGGATGATCGGCGACAGCGCCGCATCGCGGAACTGTCGAGAACACGGGCCTGCCAGTCATTAGCGGGCGAACGTTCGTGAGGGCGCTCTGAGCCGCATGCGGACGCGTGACCTCGCACGATGTGCCCGGCGTCATCCTGCGATCGGCCGCTTGCTCAGCTGGAGCGAGTGGACATATGGCATCATCATCGTACAGACAGCTAGCACCACCCGGTGCACGATGCGGGGAGAAGCTACGGCTTCTCCCTCCATCTTTTCGAAATCACGACCCATCCGAAGGACGTTCGCCCCCCGCACCGGCCGGATCTGTCCACACGTAGAGCAGGTCGCATCCAGCCGACTCGCATGCTCCCGCACTGCGGTACAGCGCCCGCGCGGCTTCGTTGTCCGGACTTGTCTGCACCCACATCTTCAGGACGTTCCGCTCACGGGCGACGGCCTTCATGGCTTCGACCATCCCACGACCGATCCCGTGCCGGCGATGTGAAGCGGACACCTCGATTTCGTAGAAGAAAAGCATCGGACGCGCCGTGTCCACGCGAGCCAACATGTACCCGAGCGCAAATCCCACCGGTGACCCGTCGACCGTTGCCGCAATCAGGATGTGGGACGAATCGGACAACCATCGTCGCATCTCGGAGCGATCAAGAGGCGGGTTCCCGGAGGCCTTGACGAGGCGGACGACTTCCACGGCGAGTGCGTCGTCGTCGACTCCCAGTTGCCGAATGCGAACGCCCACGCCGACGGCCCTCCTTACGTGTTGCCGTCGAGGAACGTGCTGCTCTGCTCGTCCGCGAACAGCCCCGGGATACCGCCCGTGTGCAACAACACCACGACGTCGTCGTTCGAGTAGTCGCCCGCGCGGACACGGTCGATCAGTCCCGACATCGCCTTGCCAGTGTAGACGGGATCCAGCAGGACGCCCTCGGTTCGGGCCGTCAACAGAACGGCCTCCTTCATCGCCTCGGTGGGAACCCCGTATCCGTCACCGACGTACCGGTCGTGGACCACAACGGCTTCCTCGCGAATGTGCGTCGGCAGACCGAGTGTCTCCACGACCTGCTCGAGATGCCCCAGGACGCGTTCCCGGACGACGTCCGCCGGATTGGCGACGCTGATTCCGACGACCCGAAGCTGCCCTTGGGTATACAGGTGGGCGCCCAGAACCAGCCCGGTGAACGTGCTCGACGTCCCGATGGCCGTGAACACGGCAGTCGGCGCCAGCTGGCGATCTCGGAACTGCCCCACCATCTCCAAGACGCACTCGGCGTAGCCCAGTGCGCCGTGGAGGGCGCGGCAGCCGTTGGGGATGAAGTAGGGAACCTCTCCCTCCGAGCGCAGCCTTGCGGCGATCTCCTCGGCCCTATCGTCGGCAATGCGGTCGAGATCTCCCTTGGACGGGAACCCATCGGCGCCGACGAAATGGATCTCCGACGGCCCGAGGATGCGATCGATGAGCAGGTTGCCCGACGGCCTCTCCGCAGGACGTCCCCGGATGATGAGGATGCTCTTCATCCCGAGCTTGTTGCAGGCGGCCACGGTCAGCCGAACGTGATTGGATTGAGGGCCGCCGACGGTGATGACGGCTGTGGCGCCTTGGCCGGCCGCCTCCGCCAGCGCGTACTCGAGCTTGCGCAGTTTGTTGCCGCCCAGCCCGAGACTCGTCTGATCGTCCCTCTTCACGAAGATGCGCGGGCCTCCGAGTGTCCGCCCCAGGTTCTTCAACTCCTGAAGCGGCGTCGGGAACTCCCCCAATCGGAGACGTGGAATACCGGAAAGCTGCATCAGACCACCTCACGAGCCTTGAGATAGCGAGCGAACCAATCGAGGATCTCGCGGAGCCGCCGGGCGCGGTGTGTCGGCTTCCCGGACCGTGACAGCTCGTGATTCTCGCCGCGGAACATCACCAAGCGCGCGTCTACACCGTGGTAGCGCAACGCGGTGAACATCTGCAGTCCCTCCGCCAGCCAGCAGCGGTAGTCCTGCTCCGAATGGATGAACAACGTGGGCGTCGTCACGCGGTCCGCGTACCGAAGCGGCGAGTGCCACCACATCTTGTCGGCTCCACCGTCTTCCCACGGTGTCGTGCCCAGGGCGTCCTGGTTGAAGAAGTAGCCGATATCGGTGGTGTTGAACTTGCTCGTCCAGTTGGCGATCGACCGCTGCGAGGCGGCTGCCTTGAACCGGTTGGTCTGACCGATCGCCCAGTTGGTCATGTACCCGCCGTAGGAGCCTCCCATGATGCCTAGCCGTTCGCCGTCCAGGAATGGGTACTTCTCGAGCGCCGCATCCAGCACGCGCATCAGGTCGTCGTAGTCGATGGTACCGTACTAGCCGCGAAGATCGGCGAAGTCGTTGCCCTTGCCCGACGAGCCACGCGGGTTTGTGTAGATCAGGGCGTACCCATCTGCAGCCAAGCACTGCATTTCGTGGAAGAACACGTCCCCGTACGCGCCTCTCGGCCCGCCGTGGACCGTTAGGATAGTTGGGTACGAGGCGTTCGGATCGAACGCGTGCGGGCGGATGAGCCACGCATCCAGGTGCGTGCTCCCGTGAGTCACCGCGAACGACTCAGGCAACGACACCGCGCGCTCGGCTAGGCTGTTCTCGTTCAGCGACGTCAGTCTCCGAACGCCGGATCCATCGTGGAGGTAGAGCTCCTGGAGCGCGTCCGGATGCAATTCGATGCAGAGCACGCCGTCTTCCGCAACGGCGAATCCGTCGACCGATCCGTTCGGTTCAGCGACGACGGTGACGTCTCTGTCGGGAGTCACTCGAACGACCTTGGATTTCGATCCCTCGGTGACGACGAGATACGCGTCCCCGTGATCGACCCGCAGCATCGGCCCGCCCCCATGGCGGCAATCGGCAGCCACCGAATTGCCGACCGAGCGATCCCAGTCCGGCGTCAGGGTGTGGCTCGTTCGCCCGGGCAAGTCGTACAGGTAGAGTTCGCGATTCTGGCCGCGGCCGTACTGCGCCATGTCGGAGGCCAGCACGAGGATGCGGTCCCGATCGAGGAATCGAACCTCACCAAGCGACAACTCGTCTCGGGACAGGCACTCGCTCTCCCCAGTCGGCAGAGAGTGAAGCCATAGCTCGTCGGTGAGCGCAGCTTTCCCGGGGAAGCGCCGCGCGATGTAGGCGACTCGATCGGCGAGGCAGTCGAACGATTGGATCTCCAACTCCGGCTCGGTGAGCGTCGTTAGGCTCTCGCTTGCGGGATCGAACAGGAAGAGGCGAACGCGCTTGCGGCTCGTGAACCCTTTGCCGTTCTGCCAGAATGGGATCTCCTCGAGGACCTCGTAGTCGGCGGCGTCGGCCGGGAGAGGGTCGGGAGCGTCATCCAACGGCACGCGGGCCGTGAACAGGATGCGGCCGTCCGCAAGCGGGCGGAACGACTCGGGCTTGTGGGGCAGCGTCAGGGCGCGTGTCGCTTCCCCGCCCGCGACGCGAATCCGGTACAAGGTGCCGCCTTCGCCACTGTCGGCGCGATCCGATACGAACAGAATGGCATCTCCGGCCGCCTCCCAGGCGAACGGTCCGTCTTTGCCCGAGGCTGTCCACCGTGTGACGTCGCCCCGCGCCGGATGAACGAGATAGATGTCGGACGCGTAGGCGTTGTTCTCCACATCGGTGTGCTTGACCACGAACGCCGCCCACTCTCCCACGGGAGACATCTCGATGGAGGAAAGAAAGCGGTACTCGAACAGGTCTTCAATCCGGACGGGCTTCATGAGAGCTCCTTTCGGCGTCAGTCTATCCCTTCCACATCTCCTGCGCATCCGTCTGGCGCGTCGACGAGGCGATCGCGTATCGTTAGGGGCCATGGACTGGAAGTCCTACTACACGAACGAATTGAGTGCCCCAGGAACCCGCGACAAGATCGCGGGCTGGCTTCGAGCCGCCTACGAGGTCGATGGCCCGGCCGGTTCTGCGAATCGGCGAACCGTATGGTCATTCCCCCACACCGCAATCGACTTCTGCGGTCCGCTCCAGGCGCGCGTCGTCGCGTCGCTGTATCGAGCGCGTGTGAGGCGTGCCGTCGCACTGGGCGTCATGCACGGATCGTGGGTGGCTCCGTACGTCACGGCCTTGGACGAATCCAGGCCGCCCGAAGAACGAGAGGGAGCTTTCGCTACCGTCTCCGGAGCCTTCGCGGTAGAGACGACTCGGCTGACCACGCCGTTCGGGCACGTGGATATCGAGCCGACGCCGCCCGCGGCATCGATTCGCGCGGATCGCGAGAACCTACTGAAGCGCGAGTTTTCCCTCGACACGTTCCACGCGATCCTGCGACTGGCCGCCGACGTGTTCCAAAGCGACCCTCCGCGTCTTCTTCCCCTGTACGTCGGCATGACGCGGCACCCGACGAGCGGTTCATTCGAGGGAGCCACGCGCCTGGCGGGCGATCTGCACCGCGAATGGAGCTCCGACACAGCGATCGTCACCACCGGGGACGTCGTCCATTACGGACGCGTCTACGGGCCGACGGATCGGGGGGATTCGACGCAGGAATTGGCAGCCTATTTCCTCGAACGTCTCAGGGTAGCGCTCGACTTGGCCCTGACGCGACGGGACCTCGAGGGCGCACACAGCATCTCGCAATCGGAGTTGCGCTCCGATCAACGGGAAATCCTGCCCGTCCTCGCCCATCTTCTCGGCACCGATGCGAAGGCGGACATCGTCTCGTTCGAGATGTCCGACTATGCGCCGATCTTCGATGTCGATCCGCCATGCCGGGTGGCGTCGTCTCTCATTGCGTATGTAGAATCAGCGCGATCTGAGGGATGAGCCGAGATGTAAGAATCGAGGACACGTGAACCGACCGCGAACGACCGCACCGAACAAGACGATAGGAATTCTCGGAGGAATGGGCCCTGCGGCCACGATCGAATTCTTCCGGCGACTGGTGGCGGCGACCCCTGCCGCCGTCGATCAGGCCCACCTGAGAATCCTGATCGATAACAACCCCCAGGTTCCCGACCGGACGGCCGCCATCTTCGGGACCGGCCCCGATCCCGGGCCCGCGTTGGCGCAGATGGCACGGGAGTTGGAATCCTGGGGCGCCGACCTGCTCACCATGCCGTGCAACACCGGACACGTCTTCCAACCTGCGATCCGGGCCGCCGTGTCGATCCCGTTCATTGACATGATCGAAGAGACGGCGGCCGCGTTGCGCGTGAAGACGGTCGGCGTGCTGGCGACCACGGGGACGTTCCACACGAAGCTGTATCACACCGCCTGCGAGCGCCGCGGAGTGCGCGTCGTCGTTCCTGACGAGGACGATCAAGAATTGGTGATGGACATCATCCGCCGCGTCAAGGCCGGAGGATCGGGAGACTCGGTACGCGAGCACGCCGCAGCCGTCGTGAATCGGCTCGCGGGCCGCGGGGCCGAAACCGTCATCGCCGGGTGCACGGAGATCTCATTGATCTCCGGCAAGGGGATGCCGATCCCCTGGATCGACGCACTGGATTGTCTTGTCGAAGCGGCGATCCGGATGGCGCTGGCCCCCTAGAGAGTGCGAATACGAGGAGGACGCATGAAGGACGCGACAGCACACGTGCGCGACGCCGTCGACCGAATGGAGCCGCTGCTGAGGACCGTGAGTCGGGAGATCTTCGAGCATCCCGAACTCAAGAACGAAGAGGTCTTCGCATCGAAGTTGCTGGCGGCCGAACTGGAGAAAGCGGGGTTCGAGACCCAACTGGGTGTTGCGGGCCTGGACACGGCGATCCGCGCCGTCCACCCATCCGTCTCGCCCGGCCCGACGATCGCGATTCTCGGGGAGTATGACGCACTGCCGGAGATTGGCCACGCCTGCGGGCACAACCTGATCGCGGCCGGAGCCTTAGGCGCCGCCCTCGCTGTGGGATCGGTCAAGTCGGAACTCCCGGGCACGCTCGTCTTCTTCGGGACCCCGGCCGAAGAGGGTGGCGGCGGCAAGGTCTTGATGGTCGATGCCGGCCTGTTCGACGATGTGGATGTCGCGATGATGTTCCATCCGGCCACCAACACGATGGTCGGACGGGGAAGCCTGGCGATCACCGAAGTGAAGATCGAGTTCTTCGGCAAGCCGGCCCATGCCTCGGGATCTCCCGAGAAGGGGATCAACGCGCTCGATGCCGTCATCCAGACGTTCAACGGAATCAACGCATTGCGTCAGCACATCAAGGACGGCGCTCGCATCCATGGAATCATCCGCCACGGCGGCGTGAAGCCGAACATCGTTCCGGAATACACGTCGGCGGAGTTCTACGTTCGAGCCGCCGAGAACGGGTACCGCGACGAGTTGCTGGAGAAACTGAAGCGATGTGCCGAAGGTGCGGCGTTGGCGACAGGGGCCCGCCTCGAATTCGGCGAAGTGGGACACTCCTATCAAGCGATGAAGCCGAATCGAATTCTCGGAGAGCTGTTCCTCAAGCACCTTGTCGATTGCGGAATCCCTCACAAACCGCAGAAAGACAACTCGATGGGTTCGACGGACATGGGGGACGTCACACAGGCCGTCCCCGGCATCCATCCCTACGTTCAGATCGCCGAAGACGATGTGGCCGGGCACTCGCGCGAGTTCGCCGAAGCCGCGGGATCCGAGCGCGGGCAGAAGGCGATGCTGGCGGCCGCCAAGGCCCTGGCCATCACGGCTGTCGACTTGCTCACGCAAGAGACCCTGGTGTCCGAGATCCGGAAGGAATTCGAGACGACGTGATGGCGAGGACAAATCGGGAGACCCGTCCATGAAGCGGATTCTCGTGTTGGTCAAGCAGGTGCCGACGACAGAGTCCGTCCGTCTCGACCCGGAAACCGGAACCATGATCCGAAGCGGGGCGGAAGTCGCGATCAATCCTCTCGATCTGCACGCGGTCGAGGAGGCGGTCCGGATCAAGGAAAAGGACTCGGACGACGTGACCATCACGGTCCTCTCGATGGGCCCGCCACACGCGGAGTTCTCGATTCGCGAGGGGATGGCCCTGGGGTGTGACGACGGCGTGCTTCTCTGTGGGCGTGAGTTCGCGGGAGCCGACACCTGGGCGACGGCGTACTCACTGGTTCAAGGCATTCGCTCGCTGGGATCATTCGACCTCATCCTGTGCGGCGAGCGGGCCACCGATGGAGAGACGGGACAGGTCGGTCCGATGGTGGCCGCCATGCTGGACATCCCTCTTCTGACCTACGTCGGAGCACTTGCGTGGAACGGTGATCGTCTCATTGCCGATCGATCCGTCGAGGGCGGCACGGAACGGGTGGTTACGTCGCCTCCGGCCGTGCTCTGCGCGCTCCGTGAGCTCAATACCCCGAGACTGCCGAACCTGGCGGGCAAGGTGGCCGCCCATGAACGGACCGTCGCCGTTCTCAACGGCGACGCGGTCGACGCCGATCCGGCGCTGCTCGGACTCAGCGGCTCGCCCACTCGCGTCGTCAAGGTGGAGTACCCGTCGTTTCAGCGATCCAGCGATAGCTTCGATGCGTTCGACGACGGAATCGAGGCGGCTGTGGATCATTTGGAGGCCGCGCTTCGGGATGACGTCTCCGCGCGGGAGGTGGGACCGCAATGAGCGAGCACGCCGTCTGGGTTCTCGGAGAACAGCGGGACGGAGTCATCCATCCCGTGTCCTACGAGCTCTTGGCCTGGGGACGGTCTTTGGCCGATGGGCTCGATGTCCCTCTCGAGTGTGTCATCGCCGGCCGTGGAGTCCTCGCTGAGGCGGATCGATTGATCGCACACGGCGCCGATCGTGTCCGCGGCTTCGATGCGGCGGGATTGACCCCGTTCCGTGTCGATCCGTACGTACGCATGCTGGAGAGTGAGATCCGCGCGCACCGCCCCGACATCTTCCTGGCGGCGGCCACGACGATGGGGCGAACCCTGATGCCGGTGCTTGCGGCACGCCTGCACACCGGACTCACCGCCGATTGCACCGGGTTGGCCGTCGATCTCGCCGAACGTCGACTTCTGCAAACGCGCCCCGCCATCGGAGGCAACGTGATGGCCACCATCGTCACGCCGGCGCATCGCCCGCAGATGGCGACGGTTCGCCCCAAGTCCCGTCGACCGCTGCCCGAGGATCCGTCGCGAACCGGTGAGGTCCTTGCCGTCGAGGTCGACGAGAACGACCTACGATCCCGCGTGACTCGGCTGGAATTTGTGAAGGATCCCACGCAAGGATCGACGATCCAAGACGCCGACCTGATCGTGGCGGGAGGACGCGGCCTGCGTTCGGCACGGCGATTCGCCGAGCTGTACGAGATTGCCGAGCATCTCGGGGGGCTCGTGGGCGCATCGCGGTGCGCTGTCGATCAGGGCTGGGCGCCGTATGCCCATCAGGTCGGATTGAGTGGGAAGTCCGTCGCTCCGGACACGTATATCGCCTTGGGAATCTCCGGCTCGCCGAACCACCTGGCCGGGATGTCCTCTTCCAAGCGGATCATCGCGGTCAACAGCGATCCCGATGCCCCGATCTTCCAGGTCGCCGACGTCGGCATCGTCGCGGACCTGGCGGAGTTCATTCCCGCGTGGCTCGGGCACCTTCGCGCGCACACAGGAGGGCAGGGAGGTCCCCTCGATGACTAGCCGATTCGCTCGTATCACCGAGCAGGATGCCCTTGCGCTTGGCGGCATCGTCGGAGACGCGAACGTCATCTACGACGACCCGCATCGACTGGCGCCGTACCGAGCGGACGAATCGGGGGCCCATCATGCGTGCGATCCGGACATGGTCGTTCGGCCCCGGACCGCGGAGGAAGTCAGCCGGATCGCCGCCTACTGCAACGAGCGACGAATCGCGGTGACGCCGAGGGGAGCGGGAAGTGGGCTGGCCGGCGGCGCGGTCCCTCTGTTCGGTGGAGTCGTCGTGTCGTTCGAGCGGATGTCCAAGATCCTCGAGATCGACAAGCGAAACATGGTTGCCGTCGTAGAACCTGGTGTGGTCACCAACGATCTGTGCCGCCGCGTGGGCGAGGACGGACTGTTCTACGCCGGGTACCCGATGAGCGTCGAGTCGAGCTTCATCGGCGGGAACGTGGCGTGCAACGCCGGAGGAGCCAAGGTGATCAAGTACGGCTCGACCGCCGCCCACGTACTGGGCTTGGAAGTCGTGCTCGCCTCGGGCGAGATTCTCCAGCTCGGCGGCAAGCGGCGAAAAGACTCCAGCGGCTATTCGCTGCTGCGACTTCTGATCGGATCGGAAGGCACGCTGGGCTTGATCACCAAGATCTTCCTGCAGTTATTGCCGAAGCCCGGACCGACGGCCGATTTGCTCGCCGTTTTCAGGAGCACGGAAGATGCCGTCGAGGCCTATCCGGGTGCGATTCTGGCTGCGAAGAGCATGCCGTCCGCGGTCGAATTCGTGGACAAGCCTTCGATGATCCATGCCATGGAGTACACGGGATACGAGGTTCCGGGAATTGACGAGGCGGAGGCATTCCTGATCGTCCAGATCGAAGCGCCTGACAAGGCCGGCCTCCTCGACGCCTACCGTCCGGTAGGCGAGGCGTGCCTGGCAGCCGGAGCCATCGATGTTTTCGTGGCCGACAATCCGTGGGAATCCGAACGCATCTGGTCGCTCCGCCGCAACTGCCTGGAGGCGCTCAAGGTGATCGATCCCAGCGTGGAAGGGGGCGATTTCGTCGTGCCGTCATCGGAGATCCCCGTCATGATGACGTTCATTCGAAGTCTGTCTTCCGAGCACGGCGTGGAGATTCCCTGCGCGGGACACGTGGCGGACGGGAATATCCACCCTCACCCTCTCCGGCCCGAAGGGACGCCGTTGGACGAGTGGCTGGAACATCGGCAGCAGCTGCTCGCCGACATCGCTCTCAAGGCGGTCGAATTGGGAGGCGCAGTCAGCGGTGAACACGGAGTCGGCTACGTCAAGCGGGACCTGCTCTCGAAATCGAAGCACGCGGAATTGCACGCGATGAAAGCGATCAAGGATGCGCTCGATCCCAACGGAATCCTCAATCCGGGGAAGCTGTTCACTCCGGACGAACCTCGCTCGTGTTCAGGGGAACCGATTACGGGAGGCTGATTCCGAGATCGGTGAGGAAATCGGTGATCCCGCGGACGATCTCCTCCTTGTTGACGTGGTAGTACCGGGTTTGAGCGTCCTGTCGGAAACCGACCAGGTCCTGCATCCGCAAGAGCTGCAGGTGACGTGACACCGTGGGAACGCTCACCTCCAGACGCGATGCAAGATCGTCGACGGTCAGATCGTCGTTTCCCAGAAGGAGTTTCAGAATCTGAACGCGGGTTCGGGCGGACAGCATCTTGAAGAAGCCGGAATGCGTTCGCGGCATGCTCGCCTCCTTTCAGCACGCACTTGACAGGCGGGATGGTTGGAGTATAATGGCTGTTGCCTAAGAAGTCAAATAGCTAAGTAGCACGATAGGCAAAGGAAGAAATAATGTCCAAGGGTAAGTCGAACGCGAAACGGCTCTCCTGCCCGTCCTGCAACGCAGTCATTTCGTTTCGAGCCGAGAAAGACAACCTCGGCGTCTGTCCGCACTGTGGGGAATGGTTAATGGCGCATGGTCATTGGAATCGACATCTCGAGAGGCTCGATAGCGGAACCGGCAAGGACTTCGATGAGTCGTCCGACTGGGAGACGCATCTGACCGAGCGACTCGACGTGCGTGCTGTTTCATCCTGTCCCTCTAGGGGAAGGAGGTGGCTCACATGACGACCAAGAAAAGCTCAACCAAGGGGCCTCGGAAGCCCAGCACCAAGAAGTAGTCGCCGACTACGGTATCGAAGCGGTCGCCCTTCGCCCTGCGGCGCGGCCGCTTCTCGTTTTCCCGGATCGGCCTACGGCTTCTACGGGACGGTCTCGGCGAACTACAGCCACTTGCGCCGCCGGAAGTAGAACAGCATGCCTCCGGCCATCAGCGCCATCACGCCCAGGGCGGCGAAGTATCCGAACGGCCACTTGAGTTCGGGCATGTTGACGAAGTTCATGCCGTAGACGCCGGCCACGAACGAGAGCGGAATGAAGATCGTGGCGATGATTGTCAGCACCTTCATGACTTCGTTCATCCGATTGCTGATGCTGGAGAGATAGAGATCCATCAGTCCCGAGACCATATCGCGGAATGTCTCGACGGTGTCGATGACTTGGATCGTGTGGTCGTACACGTCGCGGAAGTAGACGATCGTCGCATCCTGGACGAGATTGCTGGTATCCCGTTGAAGTACATTCACGACCTCGCGCAACGGCCAGACCGACTTGCGCATGAACAGAAGCTCGCGCTTCAGGTGACGAATCGAAGCCAGATCCTCCTTGTCCGGGTTCTCGGCCATTCGTTCGCTCAACGTGTCGATCCGGTCTCCCAGCGTCTCGAGGATGACGAAGTAGTGATCGACGATGGCGTCGATCAACACGTAGGCCAGGTAGTCCGACCCCATGGATCGGACGCGTCCCCGGTCCGATTGGAGTCGGTCGCGAATCGGGTCGAACACGTCCCCCGCCCGCTCCTGAAACGAGAGGACCCACGACGAGCCGACGACCAGACTGATCTGCTCATCGTCGATTTCATCGGTTTCGTCATTCCACCGGAGCATCCGCAGAACGAAGAAGAGGTGGTTGTCGTAGTCCTCCACCTTCGGTCGCTGCCCGGTGTGGACGATGTCTTCGACCGTCAAGGCGTGGAGCCCGAATGCCTCTCCGATCTTCTCAACCAAGCCGACGTCGTGAACCCCGTCGACGTTGAGCCACAAGGTCTTCGACGGCACGGGAGACAGCTGCCCGCGATCGAGGGTGGACGGAGTCTCGTGTCGGACGTCTTGAGCGTCATACTCCCAACGTTCAATGGACACGGCATCCTGCCTGACGTCGCCGACATAGATCGCGGCGCCCGGCATCTGCCCTGCTATCCCTGAGCTCTTGCGAAGGAATCGTGTCATGGTTCACCGTCTTCACACTAGCCGAACGCGGACTCGCGGGCAACTGGACGGCCGCTCTAGGCCGTGTACGCTTGACGGCGCATGCTGAGCACGCTCAGCCCCAGCGTCACCACGGCGATCGCACCGAGCAGAATGAGTTCGAATCGGATGTCTCCGATCCCCGCGCCGGTGAGCATCACATCGCGTAGCGCGGAGTTCGCGTATGTCAACGGCATTGCGTAGGAGAGCGGGCGGACCGTGGCAGGCATGGCCTCCAGGGGCCAAAACACCCCGCTGAGCATGATCGAAGGGATCAACAGGAACAGGACGAACTGCATCGCCTGGGCCTCGTTCTTGGCCACCGTGGAGATCAACGTGGCAATCCCCTGCAGCCCGATGGTGAACAGAACGATCACCAACGCCACCAACGCCGGGTTCCCAACGAACCGGATCCCGAAGAAGGCGACCGAAGCCGAGAACAACTCGGCGGCTTGGAAGACGGCGACAACGCTGAACGCAAGGGTGTATCCCAGGGTCACCTGCCACGCGCTGACCGGCGCGATCAGGACACGGGTCAGGGTGCCGCTCGTTCGCTCACGGACCACGGCCATCGCCGTCAGCATCACCGTAATGAGCGTCATCGCGAATCCGATGATGCCCGGAGCGGTGAAGTCGAGGATGCTGATGTCTCCGTGATACAGCGGATCGATCTGCAGCAGCTGGTCCGGGGTGAGCGACGACTGCTGCGTCTCGAGGACCTTCCCGAACGTCGCCTCGAGCGAGGACAGAACGGCCTTGGCGACAAGCGGATTGGCGTCATCCACGACAAGGCGGGTCTTGGGGCCATCGATCGGCTCGCTTGGCAAGAGCGTTACGGTGCTCCCCTCGAACGTCGTCTTGCGTTCCCCGCTCGTTCGCACCGCTTCATTGACGACCGCGTTGGAGAACGAGATCGGGAAGACGATGGCGGCGCGCACACCGGAGTGACCGACCGCTGCAATCGCGGACTCGGGATCCGTGCTCTCGACGACGTTGAACGTCTGTCGATCCAATCCATCGATGAACGAGGCGGCCAGATCCACCGAGAGCGTAATCCGGCCGACCTCAGTGGTCCGAACGGACGCGAGGCCGTTGTCCTGATTGACGACGATAAGCTCCATGTTTGTGTACGACCCGGAGAAGGAGTTCCCGTACAGCAAGACGAAGAACAACGGCATGATGACGATGAGAGCCAGTGTTCGGACGTCGCGTAGGATTCGCCGCAGAACGTTTCGCATGACGGCCAGTGTGGTCATGATCGTTCACCTCGCTCCTGCAACGCGATGAAGGCGTCATCCAGATTGGAGCTGCCGGCTTCCGCCAGAATCTCGTCCGGCGTACCCTGCGTCAGCAGGCGCCCGGCGATGAGGAACCCGACGATGTGGCAGCGGAGCGCTTCTTCGACCAGATGTGTCGTGACGATCAGTGTGACCCCCTGCTCCGCCAGACGATGGAAGTAGTCCCAGAACGATCGACGCAACTTGGGGTCGACGCCGGCCGTCGGCTCGTCGAGAAACGCAAGTTGCGGCTTGTGCAAGAGGCTGATTGCGAGCGAAACACGACGCTGCATGCCGCCGGACAGCGTCCCGACGCGTTGCCTCCTCCGGTCGGCCAACTGCACGAGGTCCAGAAGTTCGTCGGACCGATCATGGACTTGCTTCCGGGTCAACCCGTACAACGCGCCGAAATACTCGAGGTTCTGGATGACGCTCAGATCGTCGTAGACGGCAAACTCCTGCGGCATGTACCCCAACTGCGAGCGCACGCGCGCACTGGGCATTCGCCACCCGAGGAGGTAGGCATCGCCCTCGTCCGGACGCAAGAGTCCGCACAATGTGCGGATGAGCGTCGTCTTTCCCGCGCCGTTGGGACCCGCCAAACCGTACAGCTGGCCTTGCGCGACGGACAGAGACAGGCCGTCGAGCGCCGTGCGATGTCCGAACGTCTTGCGCAGGCTCTCCGCTCTCACAACGCTGTCGGTCGGCATCAGAAGACACTCGCCTCCACGTGCACAGCCAGCGAAACCGTCAACTCCTCGTCCCCTGTCCGATACCGAACGTCTCCGACAACGCTCACACCCGCCCAGCCGAACAACTGCGTCGTCAGGCTCGTGGACAACTCGTGGGTGAGGACGACCGCCGTGGGGTCGCTCCACATGCGATCGATCTCCAGTCGATACTCCACGCGCGCCGTCCAACCATCGGGCAACTGACGAGCGTACGAAGCATCGGCGGTCACGTCCATCTGGTTGAGAGAGGCGATTCGGAACTTGGCCTCGACATCGGCTTCCAACTGGGAAACGGGATCGGGAACCGCGGCGTATCGCCCGAGGAGGATCCCGGTGGCGGAGACATCGAACGCCGGCCACAGCGTTGCCGACGCCCCGAGGCGTGCCTGGACGTCGCTGCCGCACAGACGGGTCACATCGCCGGCGTCGAGAACCTGTTCGATGATCAAGAGTCCATGGATATCCAATTCTTCACCCGGAACGAGCTTCGTAGCCGTCAACAGATCGGAGATCGCAGATAGTCTCTCGTCTTTGGTCGGGCCCACCTCGCCCAAGGTTTGGGACAACTGAGTCAGACTGTCAGCCGGCAGAGGCGCAAGGAGCTGACCGACATCCAGCAATGAGTTCTGGATGCGAATGGCTCGGGCCATCGGCGTTACGTCGCGAAACCGTCCGCTCCCGATTCCTCCAGTAAGATCCATCTCGACGCCTGTGGACGTGTCCGCGTCCAGGCCGACGGCGGCAATCCCGAACACATCGTCCTGCAGGAACGTTCGCAGGCTGCCGCTCCCCGTCGCCGTTGCCGACCAGCCGGAGTTCGATCCCTTGACTTCCGTGCGCGCATCGATCTGGCTTCCCGAGGAGGCGGAGGCATAGAAGCTGCTGAAGTCGGCCGACACATTGGCCGATAGGGACCGATTGCGGTCGTCCGCATAGGGGCCGTCATACCCATTGAACGAGCCTTGGAGCGTTAAGTCGATCGTTCGGCTCTCCGGTGGAGCGTAGTCGCACACGGTCGCGATCACGGGCTGAGCCTGCGCGCTCCACACACTCGCCCCCCACAACGCCAATAGGATACCCAACGCTTTCGTACGGTTCATCAGACCTCGATTCCCGATCGGAGACTACCGACAACCTACTGCCGCGTCGTCGGTACGGTCAAGGCACGGTGTCCTCCCGACACGTCGTCCGAAAGCCTCACGATCTCGACACGCGGAATCCATGCAAACGCCACGGTCGCCGCATAGGGTCAAGTTGATGAGACAACGAGCAAGGATGAAGAAGACTGGATTGCACGTTACGCGCCGCGTGAACGGCGTGGTTGGACCGGATGACCGAGAAACGGAGGGTCAAGTGACTGAGACCGAACTTGTCGTGGCTCGCATCGATCCCGCCAAGACCTTGGCCAAGGGACGACACCCCGTGGAACGAGTGCTTGCCGTTGTCGACCGATACGCTGCTTATCTATCCGCGATTCTGTTGTTTCTGTTCATGCTGAGTGGCTTCGGGATGACGAAGGCGGACTTCGTCAGCAACGCAACCGGCGGGCTGATCACGTGGCGTGTCTCCTACGATATGCACAACCTGCTCGACATCCCGCTGATGGTGGCATTCACCTTTCATACGTTCACAGGCATCCGTCGCGCCTTGCTGCGGCGGACCAAGCACCGGCGCAGAACGGCGTGGATCGCTGCCGGGATGGGCGTGGTCGTTCTCGGCTTCATGCTGATGCTGGTGTTCGCGCCGACGGGATTCTAGAACTCAAGCCTGCCTGTTCGAGCCGAGCAAGGATCTAGAAGCAGACGTCGCCCGTGCAGATCTTGCCGGGTTCACCGAGCTGCTTGCGCAGGAGAGACACAGCCCCCCAGGAGGCCTCGGCGCGCACACGGTAGACGAATCCTCCGCCCGTGGGGATCAGCAACCCGGAGATGGCGAGCCCGTAATCGGGCACGTGGACCGAAATCGACAGAAACGAGAACGTCTCGTAGAACCCGGCGAACGCCACCGTGTTGTCGATCCGGACGGCTCCGAGGTCGACAGTCGACGCCAGGTGAGAGCCGAGTATCTGCGGAGATCCCATCGTCGTGTCCAGCGTCAGATCCGGCCCGGCCGAGAAGGTAACTGTGACGGTGTCGATCGGGACAACGCCGGCGAGGTAGGGAGACACTGTGAGGCCGCCGGGAAGCGTTCCCGCCCTCAGCGGAACGCTCGCAGTGGCGGAGGCGCCGCCGACAAGGATCGGCACGCCGTCGCGCAACAGCCACGCGGCCGGCTCCGCGACGGCACGCACCGTCCAGTCGGAATCGGGACCCAATGAATCGGCGACGAGTGCGACCGACAGCCACTCCTTCGTCCATCTCAGCTCACTGCCGAATGCCGGCGATAGGGACGACGCGACTTCGGCGTCTCCCCACGCGGCGATCGAGATCTCGCCGAATCCAAGTGCGCCGTCGAGACTGACGCCGCCGGACAGAGCCGGACTGCCGATGATCTCGCCGGAGACGCGGAAACCGACGTCGGGGCATGTTCCGCCCGACTCCGCGGCCAAACCGATGAGTCCCGGCAGCGCCAGCACAACAAGCCCTGCCAATGCCCAACGTCTCGTCCTCATGATGTCATCCCCCCCCACATCGTCATGGACTGCACCGGCAACCGTACACGGCTGCAGTCGCTTCGACAACCATGAACGGCCATTCCTAATCCGACATCGCGGAATGCGAAGCAGGAATGGATTCCGAATTCGCTTTCCAGGATGACGCTTCGATCACGAGGGCCATCCCAACCGGGCCGGGCGGCGGCGTTTGGGGGAGGCGGCAATCGAGACGAGAAAGACCCCGGCGGCACAGATCGCGATCGAAGATCCGATCGGAAGATCTGCAGCCAGTGAGAGCAGGAAGCCGCCCAACGACGAGGCGATGCCCAACCCTGGGGCAAGCAGCAGGACCTTCTTGATGTCGTAGACCCACTGAAATGCCGCTGACGCAGGCAGGATCATCAGCGCGTAGATCAAGAGACCACCCGTCACGCGCATCGACACGGCGACGACGACGGCGACCATGAACAGCACGGCATAGGACGTCGCCCGCGTGTTGATCCCCGATGCGCGAGCCAACTTCCGATGCAAGAGCAGCGCCAACAGCTCCTTGCCGAACAGCAGAAAGACGGCAATCAGAGCGGCCAAGACGATGGCCAGCCCCGTGACTTGGCTCATCGTGATTCCCAGAACGCTTCCCCAAAGCAGCGAAAGCGCCCCACCGCCGATCCCTGCACTCGGCGCCTTCCCCAAGAAGACCAGTCCCAGCGCCATGGCAAGCGGGAACACGGCTCCGACGATGGTGTCGGAATTCATGCGCGACGCATCCGCGAGCGGTCCGAGAACGGCGGCGACGGCGAGGGAGAACGCCATGGCAAGCCACGCCGGCTCCGGGACCGAAAGCATGATCCCGAGAGCGGCGCCGGCGAATGCAGCATGAGACATGGCGAATCCCAAGCTCGACAGGTTCATACGCACGACGAGCGTTCCCACCATGCTGCAAGCGATTCCGGCGAGCAGGCTTCCGAGCAAGGTCGGCAAGAGGATGTGCCACGGCAGACCGAACATCACGCACCCGCCGTCGTCACGGGACTCACCCGGGATTCGGATGCCGCGCCGTCGTAGACGATTCGTCCGCCCTCGATGCGGATCCACCGTGCGGCATCGTCGAGCAACGGGCCGCCCTCGTGACTCACGACCAACGCCGTGGCATCGAGTGCCGCCTCGATGTCGCGAACGATCCTGGCCACATCTTGCTTGGCATCGGGGTCGAGGTTCGCCGTCGGCTCGTCGAGCAGGAGCAATCTGGCGTTTTGCGCCAGCGCCCGCGCCAGGAGGACCTTGCGTTGCTGCCCTCCCGAGAGGCGGCCGATGGGGCGCCGACGCAGATCTTCGATCCCGACCGCACGAAGCGCCGCGTGCACCCGCTCCCTGTGGTGGCGCGAAGGGCGGCGCAACAGCCCAATCTGACCGTACAGTGCCGCCATCACGACGTCACGGACGAGAAACGGGGTGGAGGGCTCGAAGAACACATCCTGCGCCATGTAGGCGATGCGCGCGCGAAGCCAATGCCCATTCCTGGCTACCGGCCGTCCGAATACTCGGACGACGCCCTCCGTGGCGGGAAGCAGGCCGTTCACAACCTCAAGGAGCGTCGTCTTCCCGGCTCCGTTCGGTCCGACGATGGCGACGCGGTCGCCTGCGTCGAGGCGAAGCGAAATCCGATTCAGCGAGGGGAGAGCCTCTCCCTCGTAAGACGTCGTGACGCCGTCTAGGAAGACGACCGGACTGTCCATGTGAACAGCGCCTCCAACGGAAGGGTACGCACGCGTTCGGAAGCGTCCCGGATATCCCCCGCGGGGAACGTCGCGACGACGTCGGGTCGCAGTGTGATTTCGACCTGCCCCCCCTGCTCGGTGCGAAACGCGACGCGCGGCGCGTCCGATCCGACAATCGTCAGATTCCCCTTCCCGATCGTGCATCCGGAGCCGATCTGAACCCCATCGTTGAGACACGATTGCGGCGTCACGGACCCAGCGGCCGATTCCGCACGGATCCCGAAGTACCCGGGATGATCCAGCAATTGCAGCGCCAGAAGCCCCATCCGGATCCCTGCAACCAAGAACGGTCCCAGATGCCCGTGCAAGAGCGTTCCTCGGGCAACCAACGCCTCCAGATCGGTGGAAGTGGGGTCAATGCTCAGTGTTTCCATCATTCTCCTATCTCCTGGAATCGATGAAGCCGGGTCTCAGCCCGTTACTCGATCGGCTCGACGGCCGAGAACAACGCTTCCGCGTTCCGCACGAGAAGATCGGCGAGCGTCGCCGTGTTGGGAAGTGCCCCAGGGAAGTTCGACAGCACGACGTGAACGGCGCCCACCTCGTAGGCCAACTTGGCTCCGAACTCGATTCCGCTCTGCAGATTGTCAATCACGAGAACGGCTCCGGCTGCCTTGCCCTGGGCCGTCAGATCGACGAGGTCCCGCATGCTCAGGTTCTCCGGCAATCCGTAGGTCACGGCGACATCGAACCCCAGCCACGCGACGAACTCCGCCTGCCATGCCATGCACACGACCGGGGTCCCGGCGACGCCGAGCGACGCTGCACGGGCGCTCAGGTCCGTTCCGATCTCGCTCAGCTCCTGCACGTACGCGTCACAGTTGGCGGCAAACGAATCCGCTGGCTCGGGGATCCTCTCGGACAGAACGTCGGCGATCGCTTCCGTCTGCTGCACCGCCGCGTCCGGGGTATTCCAGGATCCGGTGAGCTGGACCAGTGCATTCTCCTTGGTGTTGCCCGCCAACTGCTCGACCCACGGTTCGAAACCCGAGTACAGAACGATATCGGCGTTGATCAGGGCGGCGTAGTCGCTCGGCGAGAGGTCGTAGTGCGCAGGGCAGAACCCGGAGGGAATGATGACGGTGACATCGACTTGATCTCCCCCGACGACGGAGGCGATCTCCGCCAAGACGGCGTGGGTCGCGACCACATGTGTGGTTGCAGCCGCGCTGAAGGTCGTAAGCGCCAGAACGACGACAAGTAGGAGCGTTCGTTTCATGTTGTGATCCTCTTTTCCTAAACCAGTTGCTTTCCGGTCGACGTCCCGGTGAGGGCGCCGTGCTTGACTCCCTTGAGACTGATCATGCGATCTGCCAGGTGCTCGATCGCGTGGGCTTCTCCGCGGACCGCGACGAATTCCAGACAGTTGTCGGAGTCGATATGAACGTGCGTTGTGGAGATGACCTCTCCCAGAGCGTGATGTTGGATCTCGGTCAGCGCTTCGGACAGGCCGGGACGATGATGATCGTAGAGGAGCGTGATCACGCCTGCGACTTCGTCTCCGGACTCCCACTCACGGAGGACCATGCGGTGACGAATCGCATCGCGAATGGCCTCGGAACGGTTGGCGTAGCCCATCTCCTCGCTCATTGCGTCAAACGCGCCGATGAGCTCTGCATCCATGGACACGCTGAATCGAACGAGCTTGCTCATGATGGTGTTACCTCCGCAAGAATCGTAGCACTGTGAGTATACGGCCCGCCGAATCGGATGCAACGAGAAGTGGCACAATGGCTGAACCTATTCTCATTTCCGAACACGGATCAGGAATGCCGACGACCCCGCCGGAATCACGGAGTTGGAAGTTGACTTGCGGGTACGATTTCGGGTTAGATACGATCGTTTTGGTCGCGGTCGGTCAACACTGGCTTTCGCTCGAGAGCGTCCGACGTGCGTCGTCGCGGCGGCTCTTCTCGTCTAGGATCGGTGATGGAACGATGAGGACGGATCCGGCATCCGGAAGGCAGCTGACGGAGTTTCTGTCCGTTGTTGGGACCGCCCAATCCGAGACCGATCCCCAAGCGTGCTGCGAGCGGATTCTCCCGTTTCTGCTCGACCTCGTCGGCTCCGATGCCGGGTTCATCTCTGTCTCCGATCCTCGACTGCCCGTCTCTCCGTTCGTGGCCATAGGCTTCGAGCAAGCTGACAGATCCGCCGCAGAGGGTGCACGAGGGGATTGGCTGGAGCGTCTTGCCGAGGCTCCGGAACCCAAGACGATGTCGATCACGTGGCATGACGGGGTTCTGGTCGTGGTCCCCATCCTGTCGAATGGGCGCCTTGCGGGGATGGTTGGGTGGACGACCCCGAAGCAAGGAGATGCCGACGACGAGACAGCGTGGAACGGTCTATCGACGTGGCTTGGCGCGTTGTTCGACGGTCTGGCGGCCAGGGCGAGCCTGGAGCGCAAGCTCCTTCACTACGATACGTTCCTCGAAACAAGCTCGCTATTGGCTCGATCCGTCGGCCTGGCCGAGTCCCTCGAGATCGCTCTCTTCTCCAGTATGAACGCAGTGTCCGCGGAAGCGGCGTCTCTCTTGCTTCTCAATGAGGACAAGACTGCGTTTCGGTTCGTTCATACGCACGGTGCGGCCAAGCCCAGCTTGGGAGAGACGACATTCAGCGCGCAGGACGGAATCGCAGGAAGGGTGCTGCGTACGCAGGAAGCGGAGATCGTCGATGACGTGAACGCTGACGGACAATTCTACGGACGCATCGACTCCGAGACCGGCTTCGTGACGCGGAATCTCATTGCCATCCCGCTGATTGCGGGAGACGAGCCGATCGGCGTTCTCGAGGTCTTGAATCGGGCCGATGCGGGTGCGTTCGAGGCCGAGGACCGTTTGCTGCTGCTGGCGGTGGCCGATCAGATCGCCTACGCCGTCCGAAACGCCGCCACGTTCGACCGGATGGTGGATGCCTACTGCAGGCGGCGCCAGGGCGCAGACTCGTGCGAGAACTGCCCGCAGCCTCTGGACGTGTGGGCCGCGTGTCGGACCTATCGCGAGCGCCTGTCCTAGAAGAAGCGAGAATCCCGATGACAGAAGAGATCGAGCACACGATGTCCCGATTGTCTGCGTACCTTGCTGCGGACCGGCGCCGCAGCCTTGCGGCCGGCTCATCGCTTGCCGACCGATTCGATGGATCCGCTCTTCTGGCCGACATCTCAGGATTCACGCCCTTGACCGAGGCGTTGGTCCGATCGTTGGGCCCAAGGCGGGGTGCCGAGGAGCTGACTCGGCTGCTGAACACGGTGTACACCGACTTGACGGCTCGCGTCCACCGGTTCGGCGGCAGCATTGTCTGCTTCATCGGGGACGCATTGATCGCATGCTTCCCAGACGACGACGGGCTGCGAGCGCTGGCCAGCGGGTTCCAGATGCAGCGCGTCATGAAGCGATTTCAGGCGACCCCGGCTCCACATGGGGGCCGGATGACGCTATCGGTCAAGGCCGCGATCAGCATCGGTCCGATGCGCCGATTCGTTGTCGGAGATCCTTCGATCCAACGGATCGACGTCCTCGCGGGCAAGACGATCGATCGTCTTGCCGATGCCGAGCACGCAGCGAACCCGGGGGACGTCGTTGCATCTCCGGAAGTCGTGCGCCGGTTGGGGAACCGGTTGGCGATCGACACCTGGAGGGGACGAATCGGCGTCGTTGCCGGTCTGCGGGAAGGCCCTCCGGTCATCGATCTCCCGGGCGAAGCGGCGCCCCTCGGCCGGACCGTCGAGCACCTTCGCCCGTATCTCCTCGACCCGGTGGCTGACCGCGTGTCGTCCGGTCACGGGGACTTCCTGTCCGAGCTTCGCCCGGTGGCTGTGGTGTTCGTGAAATTCGCCGGCCTCGACTATGACGACGACGATGAGGTCGGCGAGCGACTCGACCGCTACACAGCCTGGGTGCAATCCATTGTCGAGGGATACGGTGGACATGTTCTGCTTCTCACGACGGCGGACAAAGGGAGCCATCTGTACGCCGTGTTCGGCGCCCTCGAAGCGCATGAAGACGACAGCCAACGTGCCGTGGCCGCGGCCGTGGCGTTGCTCGAGACGCCTGACGAGCTGGACTTCATCCGCGACGTCCAGATCGGCGTCAGCTACGGGAGAGCGCGCGTCGGAGCCTACGGCGGAGACACTCGCCGCACGTACGGCGCGCTCGGCGATGTGGTGAATCTTGCCGCCCGCTTGATGAGCGCCTCTCCTGTGGGGGAGATTCGCTGCAGCGCGTCCATTGTGGAACGGGCCCGCCACCAATGGCGATTCGAGGAGCTGGAGGCCGTCCAGCTCAAGGGGATGAGCGAACGGCAGCCCGTCTACCGTCCCTCCGGACGTCTCGCGGCAGCGGGACCGAGCGCGGCCGCCGCGCTCGTCGGGCGAGACGCCGAACTGGAAGAGCTGACCGCGGCACTCGACGCCGTCGAGAACGGGGCGCGGCGCATCCGACTGATCGAAGGAGAGGCCGGCATCGGGAAGAGCCGGCTGGTCGGCGAGCTGCTGTGCATCGCAGGCGAGCGCGGTTTCACGTGTCTGTTCGGCGCCGGTGATAGCATCGAGCGACGGGTCCCCTATCGGGCATGGCGCGACGTCCTCGGCGGGCTGTTCGACCTCGATGCCGAGCTGTCCGCAGACGAGCATCGGGAACGCGTTCTCGCCGCACTCGAGGATAGGGACGCGTCCGACCGGGCGCCCCTGTTGAACGATGTCCTTTCTCTGGGTCTGCCTGAGACATCCACGACGGCGGGTCTGACGCCCGAAGTGCGGCAGGAAAGCCTGGCCGCACTCATCGGCGAACTCATCACGCATCGATGCTCGACTCGTCCCATGCTGCTCGTACTGGATGACGCGCACTGGATGGACTCCCCGTCTTGGGGCATGACGGTGTCCGTGGCGCGGACGCTGGCTCAGAAGCCCGTCCTTCTCGTCCTGACTCATCGTCCGTTCGGGGACGTCCAGCCGGGCGACCTTTCCGCGTTGTCCAGGCTGTCCGATGCCGAGGTTGTCTGTCTCCAATCCCTTTCGGCGGGGGCGACGCTCGACCTGGCGGCGGCCCAGCTCGGACTGACGGCCGATGCCATGCCCTCAGCGATCGCCGATGTTCTCGCCGAGCGATCGGAAGGGAACCCGTTCTATGCCCGCGAACTGATCGGCGCGCTTCTGGACGCCGGGCAGATTGCGATCGAAGACGGGACGTGCACGATTCCCGGCGGCGCCGACTTGCGCGAAAGCATCCCGGGGACGCTCGAGGGGATCGTCCTCGCCCGATTGGATCGCCTTCCCGACGGCGAGCAGACGACCATGAAGGTCGCGTCCGTCCTGGGGCGAAGCTTCCTGGTGCGCGCGGTTCGGGACGTCTATCCATCCCCGGTCGAAACCGGTGAACTGCACCGCCATCTCGACGACACGACGCACCGTCGGCTGACGGTGCTGGAATCGGGCGATCCGGACCGAAGCTACGCCTTCCAGCACATCATCACCCAGCAGGTGACGTACGACACGCTCTTGTTCGAGCAACGGCGCACGTTGCATCAGCACGTTGCCCGATGGGTCGAATCCGCGAACGCGGAGGACTTGGCCCCCCACTACCCGCTGCTCGTCTTCCATTGGGGCCGAGCCGGCCAACCGGACGTGGAGTGCCGATACTGCCGCCTTGCGGCTGCGGAAGCAGCGAGACGCTTTGCCAACACGGAGGCCGATCTGTACTTCGCTCGTGCGTTGGAGCTGATGGACGAGATGGGGGAAGACGCGTTCTCGAATCGCCGGTTCGAGACGATTCGTGATCGCGTCGAGGTTCTAGCCATCCTCGGGCGAGTGGATGAGGAAAGGGCGGCTCTGGATGCCCTGCTCGCGATCGCAGGCTCGGCGGACGATCGCAACCGACAAGGGGATGTCCTGGTGCGCTGGTCGGACCTTCACAACCGCTGCGGTCAGTTCGATGACGCGCTCGACTGCGGACAGGAAGCGCTCCGAGCGATGCGCGATGCGGGGCACGTCGAGGGCGAGGCGCAGGCGCTGACCCAGCTGGGTAGGACGTATGAAGAACAAGGCGACTACGCCAAGGCACGCGAATACGTCGAGCGATCCCTGGGCATCTTCGGTGAGATCGATGCTTTGGATGGGCAAGCCGCCAATCGGAAGTCGCTCGGCATCATCCATGCGAGGCTGGGAGAGCTTCCCCAAGCGATGGAGCGTTTCGAGCAGGCCGGGCGAGATTACCGTGCACTGAACGATCGCAAGGGCGAAGCCGAGATCCTCGGGAACCTCGGCGCCCTCAGCTACTACCTTGGCGACTACGAAGCGACGATTCGGTACACCCGGCAGGCCCAGCCCCTGTTCGAGGAGATGGGAAACCGAAGTGGATCGGCGCGGTGCCTGTCAAATCTCGGCAACTCGTACAGCGCGCTGGGTGCGTTCGAGGACGCGCGGCATGCCCACGAACGAAGCCTCGATGCCTACCGTCAACTGGAAGACGCAAACAGCTGCGCAGACGGGTACACCAATCTCGGCAATGTCCATCACGCCATGGGCGTGCGCGGCTATCCCGAGCTGACGCTTCGCGTGCATCCACCGAACGAACAGCTGCGTCAGGCTCTCGAGGCCCATCAGACCGCGCTCTCCATGCAGCAGGATATCGGCAGCCAAGCGGGCGAAGTGCTGTCCCATTTCAATCTTGGATCGGTGTACCTCTGCCTGGGTGACCTGGCTCAGGCAAACCGTCATCTGCAGCAGGCTCGCGACGCGGGTGAGGAGCTGGGCCTGGAGACGATCGTCGTGCGGTCCCTTGCTGCATTAGCGCGAGCGGATCTGCAGGCCGGGGACGTTCCCTCGGCGACCGAGCGATCGGCTCAAGCCATCGAGCGGCTTGGAGACGACGCGTCGATCGCTGACGAGATCCGGTTCACCCGATATCACGCACTCCTCGCAGCGGGATGCAACCAGGAGGCCGGGGTCTTGCTCAAGGAGACGCATGATTCCGTCATGGAACGTGCGGCGGGGCTTTCCGATGAGTCGTTCCGCCGCTCGTTTGAGGCGATGCACCACGAGATCGAGGCTGCGTGGAATGCATTCGCGGCGGCATCGGGATGACACCGCCGCGAACGGAACTCATCTAGAAGAACTTCACAGCGGCCGCGCCAGGCGGATCCGTCGGTAGATGCAGCAACTGGTACCACTTGCCGGCGATGAACTGATCCTTGTGGATCTGGAACGTCACCACCGCGTTGCCTGGGATGATGTAGTTGACCTCGGCCCCGTTGGCCTCAAATCCCTCTCCCGTGGATGTGCGAAGCGCCACCGACGAGATCTCGACACCGTCCGTTGCCTCTTGCGTCGATCCGACCTGGAAGTAGAACACGGATCCGGGGATCGGAACGCCGTCCTTGAGCAATTGCCCGAACACAGCCAACCCGTCGATGCCCGAACTCAGCATGACTTCCGTGATCACGGACGAGTTGACGGCAACCGTGTCGCTGGCCGTGCAACCGGTATCTCGCGTCACGGTCACCATGTATTCGCCGGGTCGATCGACGACCAGCGAGGCATCCGTCGAGAGGACCTGCCCCGACTCGTCCGTCCAGGCCACGGTGTAGTTGGAATCCGGCGCGCCGATCTGAGCGGTAACGGTCACTTGCGTGACGTCATTGGACAGCATCTGGTCCGGACCCGCGTCCACGGAAGGTGGTTCGACATCCTGGGCGACGGTCACGGAACTGGACGTGGAGCATCCGTTGGCTCCGGTGACGGTCACCGTGTAGGTCCCCGGTCCAGACACGTCGAGAACCGGCGCTGTGCCGACGATGTTGCCCGACGGGCCGACCCACTCGATCTGATACGGCGGCCGACCGTGGGAGATGTTGGCCGTCAGCGTCAACTCCGTCGTGGTGCACGTGAGCGTTCCCGTCCCGCGAACGTCGACCGTCGGAGGCGTTGCATCCTCGGTGACGATGACGGTTCCCAGTCCCGAGCAACCGTTGGCGCCTGTCACACGGACCGTGTACGTTCCTGGGGCGCTGACGTAGATCTCTCCGGTGGTCCCCAGTGATGCTCCGTTGGGTCCGGTCCACGCGTACGCGTATGGAAGTTTGCCGTTGGATGCCAAGGCGGTCAGTTTGACCTGTGGAACGGCGCACGTCAGTTCTCCGTCGACGATTGCATTCACTCTCGGCGCTTGAAGGTCCTGCGTCACGGTCACGGTATCGAAGTCCGAGCACCCATTGGCTCCGGTGACGGTGACCGTATAGGTGCCGGGCTGAGAGACGGCCCACTCGCTGTCGGAGCCGAGAACGCCTGTCCCGGAGCGTCTCCACTCGATCGCGTACGGCTGACAGCCGCCCGAGATGTCGGCGTGGAGAACGACCTCATCGACCTGACACGAGAGCTCTCCGTCGACCGATGCCTGGACAGCCGGCGGATTGGCGTCGGAGATGACGGTGACCGATCGGCTCACCTGACAACCGTTGGCGCCGTTGATCGTCGCGGTATAGGTGCCGGGCTCGCGGACCTGAATCGAAGGTCCCGTGCCCACCATCGCTCCGCCGTCTCTGATCCACTGAATCGTGCACGGCAGGCACCCGGGTTGAGAGGGGCAAAACTCGGCGGTCAACGTGACGACCGGATTGGCGCACGTCAGGACCTGATCGGCGCACATCTTCACTTCAGGTTGGCACGGGGATGCCTGGGCGCACCCGGTTGCTGTGGTGCAGGTTGGCGCACAAGGGGAGGATGCGCCAACGGTCTGCAGAATCCCCGTGCTGTCGTCGCAGTACGGTGCGCAGCTGTCGTTGCCGGAGATCGTGCACGGCCACGGCGACGCCATCAGCGGATACCGGTCGACGGGGGCTCGGTACGCCACATCGCCGATCCCATCGCAGTCGGCATCGGGCCCCGTGTAGTCGTACCAGTAGTTGCCCACCGCCGCGCAGTACCACAGGTTCCTGCCCGCGGGGTCGTAGCCGTTGCGGCCGTTGAGGACGAAGCTGTTCTTGGAAATCGCCGTATTGCGCGTGCCGACGACCAAGTCGATCCCGTAGTGGTTGTCGGCGATCAGGTTGCCGGTGATCCCGTGTCCCTCGGAGTTCTCGAACAGGATCCCCCGCTCGTTGCGCAGCAGCTGGCACCCCTCGATCGTGCCGTTCTCGACGCCATAGAAGTGGATCCCGGCGCCGGAGGCTCCCTCGACGATCGTGTTGCGGATGACGAAGTACTTGGATGTGTTCTCGACGTCGATTCCATAACTCGCACCGGACGCGACGATGCGCCATCCTTCGATGATGTAGGGGTCGTATTGCGATCCCGACCCCGATACGACGCCGTTGTCACAGGTGAACCCGGCGTTGCCGTAGATGTAGATCGGTTCCTCGAGCGCCCAGCATCCCGCATCGCCGCATGCCTGGGCGGCGGCAATCAACGAGAAACCTGTTAGAACTGCGAGTACAAGGGCAATTCCGACCGAACGGAGGCCCCAGCCTTTCTTGTCGTTCATGGCATCCCCTTTTGCCCCCACGAATGACCCGGAGCTGAGTTGAATTCAGCACTTCAGTGTAGCCATCGACGTCCGACAAGTCGGTAATCCGTGTTACACGGGGGATGGGGCCGAAACCGGCAGCGAGCCGATCCTCGTGGCGTTCGGACGCCTCATGACGGGGAGGATTCAGCGAGCACGGCGTTGGTGAGGGACTTCCCCCGCTTGCCCTGCTCGTACTCGTGGATGTTGGCGAGCGTCGTCTCGACGATGCTCGTTTGCGCGTCCTGGGTCAGCGAGCCCTGATGCCCGGTGACCATCACGTTTCCGAACGTGGTCAGGCGCGCCAGCGTGTCGTCGTCGATATAGCTGTCCGAGAAGTCCCGGTAGAAGTACTTCGCCTCTTCCTCGTAGACGTCGAGGCCGGCGTAGCCGACCTTCCCCGTCTTCAACCCCTCAAGCAGCGCCTCGGTGTCGATCAACCCGCCGCGCGCGGTGTTGATGATCATGACCCCTGGTTTCATCCTGGAGATCGCAGCCTCGTCGATGAGGTGGTAGGTGTCCGGCGTGAGCGCACAGTGGAGACTGATGATGTCGGACTCCGCGAGCAGCTCATCCCGTTCGACGTATCGAACGCCCAACCGGTGGATGAGATCCGGCTTCGGCGTGCGACTATCGGCCAGCAGCCGGCACCCGAATCCATGCAAGATGGCCAGCGTGCACGCCCCAATCTTGCCGGTGCCGATCACGCCGGCCGTCTTCCCATGCATGTCGAATCCGACGAGCCCGTCGAGCGAGAAGTTGCTGTCGCGAATTCGGGTGTGCGCGCGATGCGTTCTTCGATTCAGAGCCATCATCAACGCCACCGCATGTTCGGCCACGGCATACGGCGAGTACGCGGGGACGCGGGCGACGCTGATGCCGAGCCGTTCGCACGCCTCCAGATCGACGTTGTTGTAGCCGGCGCAGCGCAACGCGATCATCCCGACACCCAACTCATGCAGGGATTGGATCACGTCCGTGTCGAAGCAGTCGTTTGCGCTGGCCACGACGACGGAGAAGCCCGTGGCCAACGGGGCCGTCTCAAGGCTGAGCGGAACGGGGAAGAAGTGAAGCGAGAAGCCGTGAGCGTTCTTCTGGCTGTAGAGCCGATTGCGGTACGGGCTGGCGGAGAAGAAGGCCACGCGAAGTCCCGTCTCCGCTTCGCGGGCGCGGAGCTTGGCCACGGTCGATGTTTCACGCACCAAGTGCCCGGACATGTAGGTGAGCAGGGACTTGGCGATCGTGGGTTCTCGATCGAGCAACCGATCGAAGTCGTCATACCCCAGCGTTAGAACCTCGCACGCGCACCGTGCCTGCAGCGTCGCCGTCCGCTTTCGGTCCCCGAACAGACCCATCACGCCCGCGATGTCGCCGCGATGCAGGACCGTCACCTCGATGGTCGGCCCGCCCTCGACGTCCTAGAGAACGGCGACATCGCCGTGCTCGATGACGAACATGCGGTCTCCCGTTTCGCCTTCCTGGCAGATGACCTCTCCGAGCGCGTAGTGTGCTCGCTCGATCACGGCGGAGACAGCCTGCAGTGCGTCATCGTCGAGTCCGGAGAACCAGCGGATGCTCTTCAGGAGTTCGATCATACGACCCCCACGTGGGTTACTTAGGATGATGGATCACGGATCCGACGAGGCGAACCCGATGAGTGTCAATCTAGCATGGGACACCGCGTACGGGCAAGGCGCTTACGGTACGGGGTCGTAGCCGCCCGGATGTAGCGGCTGGCACTTCACGAACCGCTTCAGGGCGAGCCACAAGCCGCGAGCCGGACCGTGTTTCTCGATCGCCTCGAGCGCGTACTGCGAACACGTGGGATAGAACCGGCATCGATGCGGGAGAAGCGGAGAGAGAACCCGCTGGTAGACACGGATCGGAAAGACCAGAACCTTGCGAAGCATGCATCCATTCTACCACCGAATCGCTGACTTGACAATTGGCAGTCGATATGATAGACTGCCAATTAGCAGTCAAGTAGCAAGACTGCCAAGACATCATCCATGAAGGAGGAACCTAAAATGATGAGGAGACTGCCAGCTGTACGACGAGGACCCTTCTTGCTCGAGAGCAACCTGTCGCGATTGATGGACGACGTGTTCTCGGACTTTCACCGTATCGGATTTGATGTCTCGCCCAGCCTGGGACGGACCGACGTATACGAGAAGGACCAGTCGTTGGTGTTCGAGACGGAGCTTCCCGGTGTGAAGAAGGACGAGATCGCGATCAAGGTCGAGGATGACCAGCTCGTGATCACCGGGGAAGTGAAGCGAAGCGAGGAGATCGATCGGGAGGACTACTTCCGAGTCGGTCGGCGCTACGGACGATTCCAGCGATGCTTCCCGCTTCCGGCGGACTTGATCCGCAAGGACGACATCAAGGCCAAGTTTGAAGACGGCATCCTGACCGTGACGGCTCCGATGAAGGAGTCGATCAAGGAAAAGGAGAAGCCGATCGAGATTGCGGTCGAGTAGGACCGCCAATGCCAGCCCGGGCGGCCTCGAGGCATCGAGGCCGCCTTCTTCATTTCTACGTGTCGCGATACTCCTGAGTCAGCGGAATCCGGCGTCCGAAGCCGAACGCCTTGGGGGACACCTTGATGGCCGGTGGAAGCTGACGGCGCTTGTACTCGTTCGCCCGCAGCCGTCGCAGGACGTCATGGACCGCCGCTGCGTCGAATCCCTGCTTCTCGAGCTGCCTAGCGGACGCATTGGCTTCGATCGCTCGCTTGAGGATCGGATCCAGGATCTCGTACGAAGGGAGATCCTGATCGTCTCGCTGCCCCGGGCGCAGCTCGGCCGACGCGGGCTTCGTCCGCACCCGCTTGGGAATCAGATCTCCGTACGACTCGGCCAATCGGTGCACCTGCTCCTTGTACAAATCGGCAATGGGCGCCAGGGCGCCGACGGTGTCGCCGTACAGCGTGTTGTATCCCACCGCAATCTCGGACTTGTTCCCCGGGCATAGCACGAGGGCGCGGCGCTGGTTGGCGAGGGCCATCAGAAGCGTTCCCCGAATCCGCGGCTGAAGGTTCTCGTCGACCAATCCGGCTGCCGGCTCCGGAAGGCAGTCTCGCAACGCCTGGTGGGCGTCGGCGATGGAGACGGTCTCGAACCTCACTCCGAGGTTGTCGGCAACCGTACACGCGTCCTCGCCGCTCTCGTGGGACGAGAATTCGGACGGCATGTAGACGCAGATCACGTTGTCCGCGCCCAACGCCTCGGCAGCCAGCGTCGCGACGAGGGCCGAGTCGATTCCCCCGGACAGGCCGACCAAGACTCGCTCGAACCCGTTCTTCCGGACATAGTCGCGGATGCCGAGCAGCAGTGCCTCGCGCACGTCGTCCATGTCGGATTCCGTTCTTGCCGGAACGGGCGAAGCATGGTCCACATCTAGGACGTACAACCCCTCACGGAAGTGCGGGGCCTGGAAGATGCATCGCCCTTTGGGATCGAACGCGAAACTGCCGCCGTCGAAGACGACCTCATCCTGACCGCCCACGAGGTTGACGTAGATGAGACCGACGCCGTTCTCCTTGGATCGGCGTGTTGCCAGGCGCTGGCGGATCGCGGGCTTGCCGGTGTAGAACGGGGAGGCAGAGATATTGATGATCCAATCCGCGCCGAGGCTGGCTTGCAGATCGGTCGGTCCGTCGTCGATCCACAAGTCCTCGCAGATGTTGATGCCCAGCGTCACCCCACGAAACGAATGCACCGAACTGCCCTCGCCCGGCGTGAAGTACCGTTCCTCACAGTACACGTCGTAGGAAGGCAGATACTGCTTGTCGATCCGGGCGCGCACGGCCCCGTCTTCAAGCAAGTACGCGCGATTGAACAGCTCGATCAACGCCCCGTCGGACAAGGACGACACGTTGTCGCGATTCGAGGTCGCAACGCTGCGTTCGATGCCGAGGCCTCCGACCAGGATCCCCAGGCCCTCAGATGCCGCGGCGATGCGATCCACTGCGGATCTGCATGCGGCCACGAACCCGTCTCGCCAGAATAGGTCGAGCGGAGAGTATCCGCAGACGGCCAATTCCGGGAACACAACGAGGTCGCATGCCATCGATCTCGCTTCCTCGATCCTATGCAGGATCTTCGCCGTGTTCGCGTCGATGGCGCCGACATGAGCGTTGAGTTGACCGATTCCGATGCGCATGCCGGATACTATGCCGCTGCGAGCGGAGGCTTACAAGCTTGCGCTGTCGCGGGCGGCGTGGATCTCGGACTCGCTCAGCCGCTCCAGCCCTCCGGGGCGGAGGCCGCCGAGTCCGACGGGACCTACGGCCGTTCGAAGGAGGCGAATCACAGACAGATCGAAGTGGGCGAACAGCCGTTTGATTTCCCGCTTCTTGCCCTCCGTCAGCCGCAAGACGGCGTACGGAGGCTTCCCGGCGACGGCGCCGGACAGGATCCGCAACCGGTCTCCGTCGTCGTCGATTCCGCGCGTCATCGCATGAAGGATCGTCTCGAAGTCGGCTCGCTTCATGGCGCGATCGAGCCACACGTGATACGTCTTCGGGACCTGATACCGAGGATGACTGAGAAGGTTCGACAGGTCACCGTCGTTGGTGATCAGAAGCAGCCCCTCGGCATCCTGGTCCAGCCGGCCGGCCCACGAGTACCCGATGAACCCCTCGGCGCGCAACACGCGTCCGACGGTGTTCCCCTCGTGAGGATCATCATGGCTGCATAGCATTCCCGTGGGCTTGTAGTACCGATAGACGCGCAGCTCAGGCGGATGCACGGTCAAGGGATGTCCTCGCAACGTGATTCGCCGGATCGCATCGGGATGAACAATCCGATACGGATCGGTCACCGCACTCCCGTCGACGGCCACTTCTCCCGCGGACACGAGATCCTGCGCCTTGCGGCGCGAGACGCCGGCCTGCCGCTGGACAAGCAGAAACAGCTTCGTTGCCCCATCCGATGTTTGCATGCGTCAAGACTTACGACACATTCAGCCGGCATGCAAGTCGTCGCGTCCGCGGTTTTCATGCATAATGGAGTCATCCTTCATCCTGACGTTCATGACACTCAACATAGAGCAGTATGAGCTTGGAGATCGCCGCCTGAGAGATTTCGTTCGGGTGCCGTGGGTTCTGTTTCGGGGAGATCCGAACTGGACGCCCCCGTTGACGGGCGAACTGCTCGGCAGCCGTCTGCTGGGACTGACTGGACTGCTCACTCCCGAGCATCCCTACCACAGGGATGCCGAGGTGACGCATTTCGTGGCGCGGGATGGCCGTCGGCTGCTGGGCCGGGTCTCGGCCGCCGTCAATGATCGCTTCAATGCGCACTACGGGACAAAGACGGGGTTCTTCGGGTTGTTCGACGTCTGCAACGACTACGCTGTCGTCGAAGCGTTGTTGGACCACGCGCGCTCGTGGCTGCAGGACCGCGGAATGGTCGCGATGCGGGGGCCGGGCGGCTACTCCAACGCGACGCACGAGCCGTACCAGGCGGTGCTCATTGACGGATTCGACGATCCGCCGACCGTCGAGCTGACCCACAATCCGCCGTACTACGGCGAGCTTCTCGAGCGGTACGGCCTGCAGAAGGTCAAGGACTATCACGCCTACAAGATACTCATCGAGCCGCCGTCCGAACGACTGATCCACATCGCCGAGGCTGTCCGGGAGCGTCGCAACATCGAAACCCGCCGGATCGACATGCGGCATTTGCGCGACGAGGTGGGTCGGATCGTCCGAATCTACAACGAGGCGTGGGCTAGGAATTGGGGATTCCTGCCGTTGACCGATGCCGAGGCCGATGCCGTGGCCGCGAGTCTGAAGCTGGTCGCCGATCCGGGACTCATGCGCTTTGCCACCGTAGATGGGGAACTTGCGGCCGTTCTCGGGGCGCTTCCGGACTCCAACGTTCCGTTGCGCCCACGGTGGAATCGTTTCCAGGACTCCGATCTCGTCCGCGCCCTACGGCTGCTGCGCACGCGGCGGCGGATCCCCGTGATCCGACTGATGTTCTTCGGGGTTCGCCCACGGTTTCGTAAGCTCGGCATCGATGCGCTGCTCTACTTGCAGGTTCAAGAGCATGCCATCCGAAACGGCTACACGATGTGCGAGCCGTCGATGCTTCTGGAAGAGAACGACCTCATCCTCCGTGCCTCCGCATCGATGCAGGGAGAACGCTACAAGACCTGGCGCATCTACGAGATGCCGCTGTAGCTTTGTCGTAAATGGTCAGGGCCCGGCCGAAGCCAGGCCCCAACCCGTGCCGAGGAGGCACTAGCCTCCAATTCCCTCACTAGTCACCGGTTCCGAAGTGGATGGTGATCCTGAAATGCCAGTGGCCGTCGGATCCGAAATACCAGTACCAGCCGCTCACCGGAATCCCGAAGTGCCATTCGCCATTCTGCCAGTACCACGTCGCTCCCGGATAGCCGTAGAACGGCGGGTAGTACGGAGGATACGGGTAGTAGTAGCCGGAGGATGGTGGCGTGGGCGTGGGCGTGGGCGGTGGCGTGTACGAATACGATGCCACGATCTGGAACGACGTCCATGCGGACGCATACGTCGGTTGCGGGACGATTCCCATGATGTGTCCCTGGATCTGGTTGGTCGCGGATTGCGGATCCTGACCGACCAGCGGGAACGCCTCGTAGTATGCGGGCGGCGTGAGTCCCAGATTGACCGGGCTGGCGATGATCTGCAGCTGCTCCATTCCCGTCGGCGGTGCGATCGTGAACTGATAAGCGCCGTCCGGCAACGTATGCGTGCCTGCAGAGGCGTAGTTCCCCTGCGAATACGCATTCGGGAAGATCAGTCGAACGACTCCGTCCGGCTGGATGTCGTAGATGTAGATGTAGGCAGCCTGGGAAACAGTGAAGTAGATGGTTGCCGTCTCGCCGACCACGTACGACGTCTTGTTCGTCCAGACGCTGGCCGACAACGGCTGCGGGTTCGGAGTAGGCACGATACCCAACGGAGCCGGCGTGCTCTGACCGTAGACAATCGAAGACAGGGCGACGAGGCCGATCACCAGGACAAGAACAAGGCGTGTGGCCGTTGATTTCATCTTGATCACCTCGCGTAACGTACACACGGACGAAGTGAGGGTTTCACCGACGGCATGGACGGCTCTCGAAACCGCGGACGGTGGACTGAATTCAGCCGATCTTGCGGACGACGATGTGCAAGTGCTCGGTGGCATCGCGAAATGCCGGGTGAGTGGCCGTCTCCGCCGCAAGCCGTGCGACAACCTCGTAGGCGGTGGGGTCGGACTCCGACATCTCGACGACCGGACCGAGTGCACCGGAGGCAAACCCCTCCACCCCGGCACGGCACTCCACGGCGAATCCCGCCGAACGCAACTCCGCGAGCGCTTGAGGGGGTGTGAGGAAGGCCGCCTCCGTGAAGGCGTCCTGCGGACCCGCCTGCGTCCACGTCGACAGCAAACCCCGAACGAGGGTCTCGTTCGAGTACAGACCTGGGAATTCGGTCAGGCCGCTACGCAGGACGCCCCACGGGTTGATGAACCCCACGATGGCGGGGGCTCCCGGTTTCAGGATGCGATGCAATTCGGCCAATGCCCGGGATCTGTCTTCGGGGCCGATGATGTGATACATGGGACCCAGTTCGAGCGCGGCGTCATATCCGGCGGTCTCCAGCATCGGCAGCGACCTGGCATCGGCGGAGTGGATGCTCTCCGGCGTCAGGCCGAGTTCGGCGAGCTTGCGTTCAGCGAACTCGGCAGCCTTTTCGGAGAGGTCGACCAGCGTGGTTCGAAAGCCTCGTCGCAGCAATTCAATGGCATACCGTCCCGGGCCGCCGCCAATGTCGACGACGCGGCCGTCCGAGGGGAAGTACTCCTCGACGAGGCGAAGCGTACTGACCAGTTCGAGTCGCCGGTAAGCTCGCCCCAAGCGCTCCCATTCCTCTTGAACCTGCTCATTGTAGTAGTGGCGTACAACGTCGCTCATCGGTTCCTCCTGATGCATCGAAGCGTACGGGGCGAGCCGGCACAGGGCAAACCTGCACGTGGTTTGCGTGACGAAGTCGAGCTCGATAACGTCTCACTACCATGTTGGTCATCGGTTTAGCAGGGCGTGCAGGCAGCGGGAAGAGTGCCGTCGCACGCGTTCTCGCTCAACGACCGGGTGTGGAGTGGATCGACCTCGATGCCGTGGCGTGGAGCACCTACGCGAAGGGGACGCCGACCCACCGGCGGCTCGTCGAGGCATTCGGCCATGCGATTGTCGGCCCCGATGGGGAGATCGATCGCGGGGACCTGGCTCGAGCCGCCTTCGCCGACGCCGATGCCCACCGGAGGCTGAACGCGATCGTCCATCCGGCTGTATCGGAAGCCGTGGCCGCTATCGTCGCGGAGCACCGCCGCCGAGAAACGGACATCCTGTTGGTCGAAGGCGCGCTTCTGGCCAGCTCGCCCCACGTCGATCGCTCGCTGTACGATCGCATTCTCTGGTTGGAGGCATCCGATGAGGTTCGGGGACAGCGTCTGCTCACTGCCGGACGCGATGCGCAAATGCATCGTGGGGACGGCGTGTTCCCTACCGGCGACGTCACAATCGTTGCCTCAGACGGATCGGTCGAGGACGTCGCGAAGCGCGTGCTTGCCGCGATCGGGGCGGACGAGGACTAGCCGGCGTCGCGGGTCCGCAACGCTCGTCGTGCCGCTTGGCTCCTCCATCCCAGCCACACCGTACGAATCGCCTCACCCAACGTCATCGCCACGAGCGCCACGTAGACGCCGGCTGCACGCCCCCACGCGACGCCGGCGAACAGGAAGACGGCGGTTACGATGATGTACAGCACGACGGCCTCGGTGATCGGGCGCGTTCGCTTGTGACGAACGACGGTCGCTTGGAAGAAGCTCTGCAGCGTGCTCAACCCGGGCAGCAAGATCGCGAACCACAACCCGATGCGAGCGAGCGACAACAGGTCGCCGGACAGGCCTGTGATGCGACCGAACCAGACCGTCCCCAGCGGCGTTGCCGCGACCAGAAGAATGCCCGCAGTCAGGGCGATCGCAAGCCCGATGGCGAACCTTCGGACGGCCGCATAGGCCCCCCGCGTCTCCAGCAGAGCGATGGCGACCTCCGAATAGGCGACGCCTCCCGCCCGGAACAGGAACGTCACGCTGGTGATGATGGGATAGACGGCGAGGGAATCGAGTGGGGCGCTCATCCGGCTGATGCCGGCGGTGAACACGGGACGCGCGGCCAGAAAGATCAACGACGTCAACGACAGCGGCACGTAGAACCGTAGGAACCCACGGTACGAGAGAGGTTCCGCGCTCTCGGACGCCTCGGGCATCTGATGATGTAGGACCGGTCTCACGCGCCAGCGAACATAGAACGCCTCGGAGACGACGCCCGCGATGATCGCCGACGCCGCGACGGCCGTTCCTTGGATGCTGCCGATGACGTATCCCAATGCCAGCACGATACAGTCGGCGAGAAGCCGGATGATCGTTCCCATCCCCACCGAGAGGGAGTAGCCGTAGCGGATGAGGACGCCCTGATTGAATCGGCGGTAGGCAATCGCCCACGTCCAAGGCAACGTAATCATCAACCCGATCCGTGCCGGTGCAACGATCTCGGCCGGAGCCGACAGCACGTCTCGCACGATCCATCCGTAGAGCGGCGTAAACGCGACCAAGGCGTGCAGCATCGTCAGCGCGGCCCCGATTCCGTGCGTGAACCGACGAACCTTGGCGTACGTTCGAGCGTCCGCGCACAGCGCCGTCGATGCGGCGAGCAGCATGATGATGGGAGCCTCGACCACCATGGCCAGCGGGAATACGACGCTGCCGTAGGCCGCAAGGTGGATCTCCGGATTCGCCAGCCGTGCAATGACGATGTTGACGATGGGCAACTCGAGTGCCATCAAGACCCAACTGGCGGCTAGGGGCCACCACGTGCGCGCGATGCGGCGCGTCGAAACCGGAGTCATCGTTTGATTCACGTGGCACCTCCCCGCGATCGCCTTCGCTACAACGACGATGTTCGCCCGAGCGGAGCCGCCGTTCAACGATCGAACGGTCAATGCCGGGAAGCGAGCCGGCCCCGCTTTGGGTGCGGATGGAAGCCTTGTCGACGGAATGGGTTTGCGGAATCCGGTTGCCCCGCTCGGGAGGGTCCGGGGAGCCGCGAGGTCCCCCGAACGAGCGCTTGCAATGTGACGCAGATCACTGTACAGTGCGGCGTTCGTTGGACGTCGTGCAGTATGTCGTATCGTAGCAGTCGAGGTCCGAATGGCACCGCCTCGCTCGATCGATCTGCCTCGATGAATCATCCAGCAGCAAAGGAGGCGAACGAGTATGGCGGAACGCGAAGTCGGTACCGTGAAATGGTTCAACGACTCCAAGGGGTTTGGTTTCATCTCGCGTGAGAATGGAACCGACGTTTTCGTCCACTTCTCCTCGATCCGAGGGGAAGGATATCGATCGCTAGAAGATGGCCAGCAAGTAGAGTTTGAGGTCGTCGAAGGCGACAAGGGACTCCAATCACAAGACGTCGTCGCCGTCTAAGAAGGGTGACGCAACAGCGAAACGACCACGCCGCGGCGCGACAACGCCGCGGCGTCTTCACAGATCGTCGAGATCAGCGTGCAGCAGCACGAACGCAATCCTTGCCTTCTCCCTTGGCTTGGTAGAGGGCTCGATCGGCCGCCAGCAGGAGTCGTTCTCCCTCGCTGCCGTGGTCGGGGGCGCAGGCGACGCCGACAGAGATCGTGAACGTCGGGACATCCTCCGCATCGATCCGCTTGCAAGCGTCACGCAACGCGTTGGACTTGTTCATGGCGGCTGCGAGGGACGTGTCCGGAAGCACGAGCACGAATTCGTCTCCTCCGTAGCGGCACGCGATGTCTCCCTCTCGCGTGTTGGCATCGAGCAGAGCAGCCAACTCCCGGAGGACGCGGTCGCCGGTATGATGGCCGTAGGTGTCGTTGATGCGCTTGAACCCATCGATGTCGAGAAGGATGACCGCCATCGTCGTCCCTCGCCGCCCGATGGCGGCCAGTTCGCGGGGCAACGTTTCTTCCAGATACCTTCGGTTGAACAGCCCACTGAGAGCGTCGTGAATCGACTGCTCGCGAACGGTCCTTTCTAGCCGGCTGATCTCGTCCACCTGGTCCTGAAGCCGCCGATTCGCCTGTTCGAGGTCGCGCTGAGCGAGCACGCGACGGGTGATGTCGCGGAGGACAATGACCGCTCCACGATGCCCTCTCCCTCGTCCGCCGAGCGTCGTCCGCCGTGCATCGATGACTCGCTGCGGCTCATCGGAGAGCTGAATCTCGGAGCCAAAGCCGCCTGCCTTGCCGAAGACCACATAGGCCGCGCCGCTGTTGGTGCCGTTGGCATCGGCGAAGACGCCACCGATGATGATGTCGGCAAAGCCGTCGCCATTGAAGTCGCCCGTCCCAGCGACTGAAAAGCCGGCCTGGTCAGCGGCTGCAATGCCATCGATCTTGAACCCGTTGTTGCCGT